>CACNDI010000015.1:50000-51234 GCA_902619165.1 uncultured Alphaproteobacteria bacterium | reverse complement strand
ATTGTTTGTGCGGTGCCAGACAATGGTGACATACATGAAGATGAAGCTGCCAACATTATAAGTAATGCGATTGATAGAAGTCACATTTATATAGATAGCGCTTCAACAGGTAGAGTTAACTTTAAAAGCCGATCACTCTGTCTTGTAAGATATAAAAGAGATTTAATAAAAAAAGTGAACCTGGTAGATGAAAGTATTGCTTTCTCAATAGTTGAACATAATCAGCTTCTGGCAAAAAATGACTTGATAGCTACTTTAAAAATCATTCCTTTTTTCACGCAAAAAAAATACGTAGACCAAGTTATTTCGATACTGGACAAGAATGAACTTTTTAAAACACATAGTTTGAATAAAAAGGAAGTAAGTTTAATCCAGACATCATTTGAGTGGCAAAAAAAATCTATGTTCAAAGCCACATCGAATGTAACAAGAAATCGGTTAGAAGCTTTAGACTGCTCACTTAATGAAGAAAAATTGATTCGTCACGATTACAATGTGCTTCGGACCGAGATAAGGTCTTCTATAGAGAGCGGTATAGATATCCTTCTTATAAGTGGTGCTTCTGCAATTATAGACCGCTCTGACTATATTCCTAAAGCAATCTTGTCGGAAGGAGGCGAAATAATTCAGTATGGTCTCGCAGTAGATCCAGGAAATCTTCTTTTGGTTGGTAAAATAGATAAAACAACCATAATAGGTATGCCAGGATGTGCGAGGTCTCCAAAATTAAATGGCTTTGACTGGGTTTTGCAGTTGTTGATGGCAGACATCCCGGTTGTCAAGGAGGAACTAGCAGAAATGGGAGCCGGTGGGCTTTTAATGGAGATTGCATCCCGACCATTACCGAGAGCTTTAGCGAAAAGTGTGGACAAACGAGAGAAAAAGATCATGGGCGTCATTTTAGCTGCTGGAAATTCAGAAAGAATGGGCAAAGATAATAAACTTCTTAAGAATATTGATGGCGCTCCATTAATAAGAAATATAGCCCTCGAAATAACTAAAAGCGACCTTGACAGCTGTTCTATAGTTCTTGGTTATCAGTCGGATCAAGTTGCGGATGTTATAAAAGACTTAAATATTAACCTAATCTTAAATCCGTTGTGGAAAGAGGGACAGGCAAGCTCTTTGAAAGCTGCACTTAATAGTCTAACTTCCTCTTATAGTGATCTTTTGATAATGTTAGGCGACTTACCAGGCATAAAGTCGGGCCACATAAATATATTAATTGAAGAGC
>CACNDI010000015.1:0-42500 GCA_902619165.1 uncultured Alphaproteobacteria bacterium | reverse complement strand
CCTTCTGACTTCCCTGCCCCCACAAGAAGATGAACTTCATCGATAAAGAGTATAATTTCTCCCTTACTTCTCTCAATAGCTTGAAGTACACTCTTTAATCGCTCTTCAAATTCTCCTCTATATTTTGCACCAGCTACTAGAGACCCCATGTCAAGGGAAAGAAGTTTTTTGTCTATTAAGACTTCTGGAACATCTTTTCTAAATATCCGGAGCGCGAGCCCTTCAGCTATTGCAGTTTTCCCAACTCCAGGAAAGCCAATTAAAATTGGGTTATTTTTGGTTCTTCTACTCAAAACCTGAATTGTCCTACGGATCTCTTCATCTCTGCCAATAATAGGGTCAATACTACCCTCAGAGGCTCTGTTCGTTAGATTTACAGTATAATCACTAAGAATATTGTCACCTTCTTGGTGACTCTGGCTTTCAATCTTATTCCCTCTTCTTTCTGTAGCTATTAACTCTTCTAGCTGATTAATATTTTTCATTTTGTTGACTAGTTTTTTGGAGATTTCACTTTTACCTAGAACAATTCCTAAAAATAAGGCATCTAGACCAATAAACTTGTCATTAAACCTTTGTGCATATATCTCTGCATTCTTTATTGATTCAGACAAGTTTGCATCTATAAAAAGGTTTTTATTACCTTCAACTCTGGGGAGGGCAATTAATATTTTGTCAGTCTCTTGTATGACCCAATAATAGTTTCCACCCACTAATTCAATAAGCTTTCTAAATCTCTTTTTATTATTTAGTAGAATAGCTTTAATTATATGAGCTGTGGTAATCGTCTGATGGTCTAGTGCTCTAGCGCTTTCCATAGCCTCAACCATTGTTTCTTTTGCTTTATCAGTATATTGTTCCAAATCCATTCAACTAAAATTCCCTTCTGTACTACTTATAGATGTGGTCTTATTCTTGATATACAACCGTAAGATTGATATTTTTCAAAGAATGAGTATCAAAGATAAAATAATCGTAGCTTTAGATATCGAAAGCTGCGACAAGGCATTAGCACTTGTTGAAAGCTTAGATGGACACGCAAATTTTTTCAAAATTGGATTAGGTTTGATTGGTAGGGGGGGGCTAGAGCTTGCTTGTGAGTTAAAAAAACGAGGCCTTCATGTTTTTTTGGATTTAAAATTATTTGATATCTCAAATACTATAAAAAACGCAGTGAGTGGGCTATGTGAGGCTAAATTTGATTTTTTAACGGTTCAAGGTGACCCACAAGTTATCAAAGCCGCTGTGGAAGGCCGAGGAAGAAGTATTACCAAAATACTCGCGGTTACATTTCTTACAAGTCTAAACAGGAAAGATTTAGATCAAAATTTAATCATACCTGGAGAAATTCAGACTTTAGTTTGTAGTAGAGCTGAAAAAGCAATCTTAGCAGGAGCAGACGGTGTAATTGCTTCACCTCAGGAATTGTCAATAATTAGGGATAACCCTCTTTGTATGAAAAAGATTATTGTTACCCCAGGTATAAGACCAACCAACTCCGCCCTCGATGATCAGAAACGAGTCGCGACACCTCATGACGCCCTTCAAATGGGAGCTTCACACCTTGTTATTGGAAGACCTATCTACCACGCAAAGGATCCCCTTGCTGCGTATAAAGAAATAAAAACACAGATTTTGAATAACTAATCCGCAAAACGCTTAATAAACTCTTCAATTACATCTATAATTCTTTTTTGGATTTTCGCAAATTCACTGTTTTTTATTTGCTGTCTTTCATGACAATAAAGTGATCGCAAAATCTCAATCTGCACAACGTGTATATTATTTGGGGGACTCGCATAGTTTTTTGTGATAAAGCCGCCAGAGAATGGATTGTTTAGGCTGACTTTAAATCCCACTTCTGTTAACAAAGTCTTCAACTGAACTACAATTTCATGTTCACAAGAGCGACCAAAACAATCACCAAGGACAACCTCCACTGGATCTTTTTTACTTGCTAACTTGACAGAGCTCAGAGGCATTGAGTGACAATCCAGAAGTATAACTCTTTTAAATGAGGCCTCTGTTTGTTTTATCAATGATTTTAGCTTGTCATGATAGGGGAAGTAAAAACCTTGGAGCCTTTCATTGGCATCATCAATTGAAAGTCTGTGATTGTAAATTGGCCTTTGGTCCGCAACAACTCGTGGTATCACTCCTAGACCTGCCGATACCTTAAGTGTATCTTTATATGCTGTAAGATCTTCGATTAATAATGGATCCAACTCTTCACAATCTCTATTTAGATCAATAAATGACCTTGGAAATTTTGCTGAGAGCATTAATGACCCTAAACCGACCACTGGAGAGAAAAGCTGATCGACAAAAAGATCCTCAGATGATCTCAAAGTACTTAATGATAAATCAGTCAGTTGAATAAATTTATCGGTATAAATATTTCCACTGTGAGGTGAACTGAATAGTACGCAATTTGTTTGATTTAGAGGCGATGAAAGTTTATATGGCTTCATATTATGAACAAAAAAGATCTGGTTTGAATAAATTTAACCTTGACCCTTCTTAGACTTTTTATATAGAAAAAACAATAGGGGCGTATAGCTCAGCGGGAGAGCACTTCGTTGACATCGAAGGGGTCACTGGTTCAATCCCAGTTACGCCCACCAAAAAAAAATGTTGTTTTTTTGTGAATAATCTTTAGAAGATCAAGTTCGGAGAGAAAAATGAAAATAAGAAACTCATTGAGATCATTGAAACAACGCCATAGAAACTGCCGAGTAGTAAAGAGACGAGGCAAGGTTTATGTGATTAACAAAGTTCAGCGCAGGTTTAAGGCTCGACAAGGCTGACTACAAGATTTCAATAGATGAACCTGAATAATTGTAACAACTTCAAAGACTTTAGAGCACTTGCAAAAAGAAGGTTGCCCAGAGCTATATTCGATTATATAGATGGGGCAGCAGACGATGAACTCACATATGCAAGAAATACCGAGAGTTTCAACTCAGTGTCTTTAATACCTAGCGTATTGAAGTCGGTAAAAGATGTGGATATGTCCACAACGATATTTGGCAAGAAAATTTCTATGCCAGTATATTGCTCTCCAACAGCTGTGCAGCGACTTTTTCATTACCAAGGAGAAAGGGCAGTTGCTAAGGCTGCAAATAAACTTAACACGATGTTTGGCGTATCCTCTTTGAGCACGGTAAGTGTTGATGAAATATCATCAATATCGGAGTGCCCAAAAATGTTTCAGTTTTATTTTCATAAGGACCGTGGGTTAAACAAATATATGCTTGAAAGAGCAAAAAAAGCTAAATTCGATGTATTAGCATTGACTGTTGATACAATTACGGGAGGGAATAGAGAAAGAGACTTGAAAACAGGATTCACTATTCCTCCAAAACTAAACTTTAACAGCATGCTTAGCTTCGCATTGAAGCCTTCATGGTTATTCAATTTTCTTACCTCGCCAGCATTTGAACTGCCACACCTTCAGAACCATGTTGATGAAGGAACTAGTGCCGTAACATCTATTGGCTCTTATTTTTCTAACATGCTAGACCAGACGATGAGCTGGAAAGATGCCGAGCACCTGAGATCAAATTGGGATGGGCCTTTTGCCCTTAAAGGAATCGTGAGTGTTGAGGATGCTAAGAAAGCTGTGGATATAGGATGTGATGGGGTAATAGTATCAAATCATGGTGGAAGACAGTTAGATGGCGCTGTATCACCATTCGATCAGTTGGCAAAAATTGTTGATGCTGTTGGCGACAAAACTGACGTTATCTGTGAGGGAGGTATTCAAAGAGGGACACATGTACTCAAAGCTCTATCCTTAGGAGCGAAAGCTTGCGCCGGCGGTCGTCTATATTTGTATGCGCTGGCAGCTGCTGGACAAAAGGGCGTTGAAAAAGCACTATCTAATCTTCGAAGCGAGATAGAAAGAGATATGAAACTTATGGGAGTCACACGCATCGATCAACTTTCAAGAAGAAATTTAAACTTCAATTGATATATGCAACCGAGTGACTTTGAAAAGAACGTAGCAAAACATATAAAGGGCAGCAAACCAGCACCAGTTCACCTATGGAATCCACCCTTTTGTGGAAACCTTGAAATTCATGTTGATTCAAATGGACGTTGGTTTTATCAAAAGTCAGAAATAAAACGAGAAAGACTAATAAAGCTTTTCGCAAATATTTTAAAAAAAGAAAAAGATAAATATTACTTGGTAACACCAGTTGAGAAAGTTGGAATTACAGTCGAAGATGTACCATTTATAGCTACAGATATTGATATAATTAACAAAGGAAAAATAAAGCTTTTTAAATTTACAACTAACATCGGAGACTCTACTTTTTTGGAGGAAAAAAATCAGTTCAAAATTCTATTCAAAGAGACCAATAATGAGCCTCAACCATACGTAAATGTGAGAACGAACCTATTTGCTAAAATTGACAGAAAAAGCTTTTACAGGCTTATTGATTTTTGTACCGAGATTACCTTCAGGGACAAAAATTGGCTTGGGTTTCATTCTAATAATATATTCTTTCCTCTGATAAAATCCGAACAACTGGATTAAATTTTGAAATCTAAATCGAAATCTTTAAGAACAGATTGATAAAGAGACTTTTTGAAAGGTACTATGGACTCAAGCATATCAGTTTTCTTTGACCATTTCCAATCTGAAAACTCTTGGTATTTTGTATGTATGTTTATGTCTTGGTCAGATCCATTAAATCGGAATAAAAACCACCTCTGACTTTGGCCTCTGAATTTTCCTCCCCAAAACTTACCTTGTATTTCTTTAGGTAGGTCATAGCGATACCAAATCTTGGATTGTTTAAGAAGAGACACTTTGCACTTTTCTATACCTGTCTCCTCAAACATTTCTCGATAGGCCGCTTCTAGAGGAATTTCATTATCGTCAATACCTCCTTGTGGCATTTGCCATGCCTTAGTGCTATCGAGGCGGCGTCCCGTGAAAATTTTTGATTGATCATTTATAATCACTAAACCAACGCCTAAACGGTATGGTAGTGTATTAATCATTCTTTTAGGGAATAGACTGATAGGCCTTCTATCAAATCAATCGCATGAGCTAATTGGTTATCCTTATTTCTTCTCTTGGTTGTTTCTTGAAAACTCATCTCCTCTTTTCTGAGCATCTCTTTTTCAGCCTCTGTTAGGCTATCATTAATTAGAGCGCCCTCAAGGTCAGCTTCTGAAAACGTTTTCCTATTTTCCTCTTCGCTGTTCTCAACTCTTTTAAACTTTAAGAAGACATCGGGCGTCACTCCGAGTGACTGAATAGACCTACCTGATGGCGTATAATATCTCGCCGTAGTAAGTCTGATACCTCCACTTTGGCCTATTGGAAGCACCGACTGAACTGAACCCTTTCCAAAACTCTTAGTTCCTAAAACAATAGCTCTGCGATGATCCTGAAGGGCTCCTGCAACAATCTCTGATGCTGAAGCTGAGCCTGCATTTATAAGAATAATAAGAGGTTTTCCTTCTGCAATGTCACCTTTGGAGGCTTTATATCGCTCTCCTTTGCCCTCTCTGTCTCTCGTTGATACAATCTCTCCTTGGTCTAAAAAAAGATCTGTAACGGATATGGCTACTGACAGTAAGCCACCTGGGTTATTTCTCAAATCAAGTACAAACCCTTTTGGTTCTGCCTCACCTAATTTTTCAATTGCCTTTTTTATGCCCTCGTCAAGGTTTGGAATAGTTTGTTCATTGAAAGTAGTTACTCTCATAATTACGATGCCATTCTCTGTTCTTACCTTTGCCGCTGTTAGTTTGATAACGGCTCTTGTTACTAGAACTTCAATTGGCTCTTCTAAACCTTCTCTTACGATGGTTAACTTAACAGATGAACCGACAGGACCACGCATTATATCCACGGCTTCAGATAAGGTTAGCCCGAGCATAGGCTTGTCATCCACAAATGTGATAAAGTCACCAGCTAACACCCCTGCTTTAAAGGCTGGTGTATCGTCCATAGGTGATACCACTTTTATAAAACCATCTTGTTGAGTAACTTCAATTCCTAAACCTCCAAAGGATCCTTTGGTATCAACTTGCATATCATCATAACTTTTCGGTGCTAAAAAGCCCGAATGAGGGTCTAAAGAAGATAACATTCCATTTATTGCTGCCTCTATTAATTCCTTGCTCTTTACTTCTTCGACATATTTGGATTTTATTAGATCGAAAACTTGACCGAAAAGATCTAGTTGCTCATAGGTCTCCTTTTTATTGTCTTTGGAGAGGACAGGGTTAAGAGTGAAAAAGCTTAAAAAAAATAAAATAATTACTAGATACTTACTCATTGAATTTGACATTATTAATCTTCTCTTTTTTATATCGTTAAACGAAAGGTACTCAGAATAGTTCGCACTGTTGTTTTACTTGAGTTAATTAGATAAATCAAATAATCAATGTTACCACCGAAGAAGTGATTTACCGGTCATTTGCTTAGGCTTTTCTTTGCCCAATAACTCCAAGATTGTTGGAGCTATGTCTATTAACGAGCCTGAACTTACACTTACTTTTTCCCTATCACTATATAGAATGCAAGGAACAGGATTTAGTGTATGGTAGGTATGTGGATTTTTTGTGTCTCCAATATACATTTGTTCGCAGTTTCCATGATCAGAAATTATCAATGCTTCCCCACCAACCGAATCTAAACAAGTACATATTTTACCCAACATTTCGTCCACAGTTTCAACTGCCACTCTTGCTGCACTCAAACTCCCTGTATGTCCTACCATGTCAGGGTTGGCAAAATTCACAATAAGCAAATCGAAAGAATTTCTTTCCAGTGCAGATATGAGATTATCACATACTTCTTCTGCTGACATTTGTGGTTTTTGCTCATAGCCTTCAACTTGTGGACTTGGTACTAAAGATCTTTCTTCACCCTCATATTCGTATTCGCTTCCACCATTTAAAAAATAAGTGACATGTGGATATTTTTCTGTCTCTGCAATTCGAAATTGCTTGAGACCATTCCGACTTATCCACTCTCCAAGGCCATTTTTTATCACTTGTTTTCCAAAAAGCACATTAAATTTTCGCTTGAAATCGGTATAATATTCAATCATACCAACTGCTTTATGAAACATCTTTCCATTAGGACGTGAAAAACTTTTAAAATTCTTATCGGTCAGTGAGCGTAAGAGTTGTCTTGCTCGGTCAGCTCTAAAGTTACAGAAAACCAGACTATCTTCTATCCCTTTTATGCCATTGTATTCGCTAAATATAATGGGCTCTATAAATTCATCTGTGAATCCCTTGTCGTGAGAGTCCTTAATTGCTTCTAATGGATCTCTATAATTCTTTCCTACACCATTTGCAATCGCCTCATAGGCTTTCTGAGTTCTCTCCCAACGTTTATCTCTATCCATTGAATAATATCGTCCCATAAGTGTCGCAATAGTTACATTCGAGGGAAGTTCTGAGATCAAGTTTTTTAGGTCTTTAAGACTAGTTTTTGTTTCAACATCTCTACCATCAGAAAATAGATGCAAGTTGACCTTTGAACTTTTTTTTGAGGCGACCCTCATTAAACTTTTAAGGTGCCTAGCGTGTCCATGCACACCTCCATTCGAGATCAGTCCAGCAATATGAGTTTCACCTCCACTAAACTTTGTATCCGATAGTATTTTTAATAAATCATCATTTTTAATTAAAGCCCCACTGGATATCGCATCATCTATCCTTGGCAACATACTTTGAATAATTCTTCCCGCGCCTATATGCATGTGGCCAACTTCAGAATTTCCCATTTGGTTTTCGGGCAGACCAACTTCTTTACCAAATGTCGTTAAAGTACTATTGGGATAATTTCTGAGAAGTCGGTCTATATTTGGTGTGCTTGCCAAAAATACTGCATTCCCTCTTTTTTTTTCTCTTAATCCAAACCCATCAAGGATACACAAAACAATAGATTTCTTTTTAGCCTTATACATGGAAGCTTCAAGCCTTATGGTAAGGGTGTCTATTTATGATACATTTTGCTCTGTAAAGCTGTTCAACTAGGATCAATCTAGCAATTTTGTGAGGAAAGACCATTTTGGAAACTGCCAAAATCTTTTTAGCTTTGGAGGTGAGCAATTTTGGAAATCCCTCTGATCCCCCAACAATAAAAGAAATCTGATTAATACCCTTCTCTGAAAATGTATTTAAGAGTTTCGCAAAACCCTCTGAGTCAAGATGTTCGCCGCTTTTATCAAGTAACACCACTGTCTCCTTGCCATCCAACATTTGTGACACTTTTGTATTAAATATTCCTTCGAATTCATTTGATTCTGAGATCTCTAAAGAGGCCAAAAAATCGTTGTTAAATTGCCTATTAAAGCGTGTCACATAGTCTGATATTAGTTCAAGTTCAGGTCCTTTTTTTATCTTACCATGTGCAACTATAATTATTCTCATTTTTATAAAACTAACTCGAGATCTGCGTAAGGGGCCCTTTCCACATTTTTTCTATCTGGTAATACTCTCTTACCTCTGGTTTGAAAATGTGAACAATCACTGCTCCAAAATCTAGTAAAACCCAATCTGCATTCTCCTTTCCCTCTACTTTGCAGTTAATGCGGAACAAACCTTTAACACCTTCTTGAACCTTCTCGGCTAAAGCAATAACTTGTCTTTTAGAAGATCCCGAAGCAATTAATATTTTTTCAAATTCAGAGAAGCTTTGATCTACCTTAATTTCAGTGATATCGGTTGCTTTGTTTTGGTTCAAAGTTTTTTTTATATAGCTAAGTAGATCTTTAACAGAGTCCTTATCATCTATTTTGAGCTTTAATCCTTTTTCTCTCTCTTTATTTTTCAGCTTCTTCTCCTTCTGATACTGTGTCATCGAAATTATATTTCTAAATTAAGTATGTTATTCAATACAGTTTCAAAGAATTCATTCTCTTTTACTTCGTTAATGTAGTATGCATTCGATAGACGGTCAGTTACATTCCACCAATCCACAACTGTCATGCCCCTTGTTAATTCTGAAGTTACTTCAACCTCAACATTAACTAGCCTTCCATTATATATTTCTGGATTAAGTAAGTAAACTATCACATTAGGATCATGTAAAGGACCACCTTGACTTCCGTATTTTTCTACATCATATCTTTCAAAAAAATCTAAAAGCTTAGCGGCTTGAATAGCACTATTCTTTCCTGACTTACGCAATTTCTCAAGAAAGTTTCTTTGGACCAGTGTTTTATGTGTAACGTCTAACGGAAGCATTGTTATCTTCAGTCCACTTTCCAAAACTATTTTTGCTGCCTCTGGGTCCACATAAATATTGAATTCTGCCGCAGGAGTAATATTTCCACCCTCAAAAAAGCCCCCTCCCATTAATACAATCTCCTCTATGGACTCTGTCAAAACAGAATCTTTTTTGAGTGCTTTTGCTATATTTGTCAGCGGACCAAGAGCACAAATAGTAATTTTTTCATCTCTATATTTTTTTGTGCACTCAATTATAAAATCCACGGCATCTGTCGGCTCAAGTTCTTTTTTTTTAACCGATAGATCGGTTCCATCAAGCCCTGTTTTTCCATGCACATGCTCAGCAGTTATTAATTTTCTTTTCAGTGGAGCTGGACTACCCCTAAACACCGGGACACTATAAATACCGCTTAGTTCGCATATTTTTAGCGCATTTAGAGAAGTCAAGTCTAGGGACACATTCCCTGCCACACACGTGACACCCAAGACATCTAAATCTTTCTTTGCACCAAAAGCAGTCATCATTGCTAACGCATCATCTTGACCAGGATCGGTATCAATTATTAATTTTCTCAAATCAATTTTTCCAAACTATGGGTAATGTCCCCTAAGATCTTACTTCTTTTTCATAATTAATAGCAACTTGCTTGGCTAATTCGCCGACCTCGAAATTAAATAGATCTATTTGTCCAACCGGTGTCACCTCGGCTGCCGTACCGGTTAACCAGCACTGCTCAAAATCTTCCAGCTCAGAGAGTTCGATATGTCTCTCGATAACTTCGACGCCAGCTTCTTCAAGAATTCCAATTACAGTTTGTCTAGTGATCCCATTTAAAAAACAATCTGGCTTCGGAGTGTGTACTTTATTGTCTTTTACAAAAAATATATTCGCGCCCGTTGCTTCTGCTACGTAACCCCTATAGTCCAACATCAGCGAGTCAGAGCACCCTTTAGCCTCCGCTGCATGCTTCGACATTGTACAAATCATATACAGTCCAGATGCTTTTGCAAAGCAAGGTATTGTCTCTGGACTTGGTCTTTTCCAATCTGAAATATCAAGCTTTGCACCTTTCATTTTGGCGTCTCCATAATAAGCTCCCCATTCCCATGACGCAACTGCGACTCTTACGGGGTTTCTAGATGACGCTACGCCCATATCGGGACCAGACCCTCGCCATGCCACAGCCCGTACATAAGCATCTTTTTGTCGATTTGCGTTAAGAACTTGGTTTTTTGCTATTTCAAGTTCGTCAGCACTGTAAGGAATTTCCATATCGACATACTCTGCAGACTTTCTCAACCTAACCGAATGCTCGTAACTTTTATATATTTTCCCCCCGTAAGCTCTTTCACCTTCAAATACAGATGAACCATAATGAAGGGCATGAGTGAGTAAGTGAAATTTCGCTTCTTGCCATTCCACTAGCTCTCCATCAATCCAAATTTTTCCCTTTAAATTTTCATAAGAATCAATCATTAAAAGATACCTCACTATTTTACTTAACACTGCATACCGAAATTTTCTTAATTTTTCCAGAATTTGATTCTGGGGCCATGTAAACTTTTCTGTGCATTGAGTATATTATAGTGATATTGGTAAAAAGATAAAGACACTCCAAGTTAATCGAAGGAGGATTAATTTGCATCGAAACAAGGCACATTTATTGCTCATTGATGATGATAAACGCATTTTATCCTTACTCAGTGCTTATTTGAGCAAAAATGAGTTTCTAATATCAAGTGCACGGAATTCTACAGAGGCTAGATGTCTTTTAGATTACTTTGAATTTGATTTATTAGTGATAGACATAATGATGCCAGGAGAAAGTGGTCTTGAATTGTTAGAGAGCATTAGGAAACAAAAAAATGTCCCGGCTATTTTTCTATCGGCAAAAGGGGAGTCCAAAGACAAAATTTCTGGTCTAGAAATAGGTGCCGATGATTATCTTTCGAAACCCTTTGAGCCAAAAGAACTCTTGCTTAGATTGGAAAGACTGTTGATAAGAAATGAAAAAGAAGGTTCCAAGAAATCTGGAAAGAGTGTTGAGATTGGAAACAAAATCTTTGACTTGCAAAGATTAGAACTCTACCACGAAAACCATTTAATAAAGCTTACAAACCTTGAAGCTAGCCTATTGAATTTATTTGCACTTAATCCCGAAAAAATAATTAGTAGGGAAATGGTCATCAATGGCTTAGATCTAGGTCAGGGAAGACAAGATCTTAATGAAAGAAATGTTGATGTACAAATAACAAGACTACGCAAAAAAATAGAACCAGACCCAACAAACCCACGGCATCTCAAGACCATCAGAGGCAGAGGCTATCGTTTTCTTCCATAAATCAGTATCACTTGCCTTTGCTGGTTCCCCAAATATGGTCGGCGAGCACATACCCACGCATATTTTTTATTCTAATGAAACACCATAAACCCTTACAATTGATTAACTTTCCAATCACTTCTCTTTTCAAAATTGCTTTACCTAAAGAATCAAAACCTGCTTTGTTTCTTAACAGGGTTTCTTCCTTCTTTACGATAATATATCTTGATCCAGAAAGTAGATCTTTATATATCCATCCTGTATAGCCTTCAAAATCAGTTACTTTTCTCCAGTGCCCGAATTCATTAACAATCATAACTGGTAAGTGTTTTCTTTGGTATACCCAATCAATTTTATAGTCTAAACTGGGCCCTCTTCTCAAATTTACTTTATTGCCTTTCAGAGATACAAACCTAGGTAGAGGAAGTCCCGTTTTTTTGCTAGTTATAGATGCACTATTTGCAGACATAGCGTTGACTACGCAGAATAAATTAATTAGCAGTATTGTAAGAAATATTTTTGAAAACGTTTTGATATTGAATAATATATCTCTATTAATTGTTATGCACATAAAAAAAAGATATCAAAAAAGACCATATAATCAACAGCAATGAAAAAACCTAAGGTGATAATTACGAGAAGGTTGCAAGACCGGGTCGAGAAGAGAATGAAAGAGCTATTCAATGTTGATCTCTCTAATGCAGAATATCCCATAAGTAAGGAAGAACTATTATCAGCTGTAAAAGATGCAGAAATTCTTGTGCCCACTATTGGTGATAAAATAGACGCGAGTATTTTGAGTGCAGCAAGTTCTAAACTAAAGCTAATTGCAAACTATGGAGCAGGCTATGATCATATTGATATAAAAACTGCTTTAAAAAGAGGTATCATTGTTACCAATACACCTAGTGTTTTAACCACTGACACAGCTGATATGACTATGGCGCTGATTTTGGCAATTCCTAGAAAATTAAGAGAAGGTCACGAAGAGATGCAGTCGGGCAACTGGAAAGGCTGGAGCCCATCCGCGATGATTGGGATGAGGATTACAGGAAAAAAACTAGGGATTCTAGGAATGGGTAGAATTGGCCAGGCAATTGCAAAGAGAGCAAGAGCTTTTGATCTGAATATAAACTACCATAACAGGAGACGCCTACACAAAAATATTGAAAAAAGCTTATCAGCAACATACTGGGAAAATTTAGAAGAAATGCTTTCAGCTGTTGATATTTTAGTTGTTAGTGCCTCACTAAATTCATCTTCTCTATATTTGCTAAATGCGAAATGTCTTGGGAAAATGAAGCGCAGTGCATATTTAGTAAATATTTCTAGAGGAGAGATCATAGATCAGAAGGCTTTAGTAAGGCAACTGAAAGATGGGCGATTGGGAGGAGCTGGACTCGATGTTTATGATAGCGAAGAAGTATTAGGTTCTGACTTTAAAAGTTTGAAAAACGTTTTCCTTTTGCCTCACATGGGTTCTTCTACATTAGAAGGAAGAATAGAGATGGGAGAAAAAGTGATAATTAATATAAAAACATATTTGGATGGTCACCGCCCCCCTGATCAAATAGTGCCAAGTATGCTTTAACTAATCGACGTTTTGACACGCACTACATTTTTCGCTTTTTTTTGCATGTAAAATCTCTGTCGCTCCGTTTAGAGCATCACAAATTAGAAGCTTATTTGTTAGTAGTTGCCCTGTCTCGCATATGAGCTTAATTGTCTCTGCTACCATGAGGGTTCCGACCAAAGAGGTAGTTACGCCCAGAACACCCTCTGAACTACAATCAAAAAAAGAAGACCTTGTCTCGGGACTTGTGAAGACGCATTCAAAGCACGCACTATTCTTATAAGCAAACAAACTCACAAGACCTTCCCAACCAGAAACCCCTCCAAATATGAGAGGTTTACGTTCCTTAAGGCAGTGCTTATTAATGAGTTTTCTAGTCTCAAAATTGTCAGTGCCATCCAAAACTACATCGTATTCACCAATTATTTTTGTAGTGCCGTCTACACTTAAAAAAAAGTTATACTCAGATACCTCAACATTTTTATTCAGTTTTTTAACAAAATTTGATGCAACACTAACTTTCTTTCTTCCAATATCTTCATATTTATAAATTGTCTGTCTCTGTAAATTAGATAGTGCGACAGTATCTTGATCAACTAAGCCAATTTTACCAATTCCTGCAGCTGCTAAATGTTGAAGAACAGTGGAGCCTATTCCACCTAAACCAATAAGAAGAACCTTAGCTTGTCCCAATTTTTTCTGGCCTTGACCACCAATATTCTTTATTAAAATATGCCTTTTATAGCGTTCAAAATATTCACTATCTGTTTGACTATCCATTTTTAAATTCCCAATCATTTGACCCTATATGAAAATTGCCTGAAAACAACAAAGTTCATTTCACCTATACCAAGTGAAAAACTCTAAACTGAAAATTCCTCAAATATTTTTTTACAAATTAGCTTTGCGATCCTTTCTTTACTCTGTCTCGCAAATTTAATTTCTTCGTTATTTTTTATTATAGTCACTTCATTCTCCCCACCACCCATATGATTAGTTTCAGCAGTTACTTTATTAGCCACAATCCAATCACATCCTTTATTTTTCAACTTCGATCTAGCATTAGTTAACAAATCATTGGTCTCAGCTGCAAAGCCAATAACAAGACTGGGTCTA
Organism: uncultured Alphaproteobacteria bacterium; assembly: GCA_902619165.1. Lineage (GTDB taxonomy): Bacteria > Pseudomonadota > Alphaproteobacteria > Rhodobacterales > Rhodobacteraceae > CACIJG01. Next base: position 28,277 of record CACNDI010000015.1, on the reverse strand, counting down.
TTTTCAGCGACGCATATGTTTTTTAAAATATCTGGATTCTCTACTAATTCCAAAAATTGCGGTTTACCTATCGAGCTTTTCTTTATTTTTGTTTTTGCCTTCTCTTTTGGTCGCCAATCGCTAACCGCTGCTGCACATATTGCTATATCAAAAGGCCCTGTTTCAATAACAGCATCATTCATCTGCTCAGCACTTTCCACTCTAACAACGTTAGTTAAGCCAGCAAGCTCAAGGTTTACCGGACCTATTACCAACGTAACGTCCGCTTCAAGGCTCTGCAGACACTTTGCAATTTCGGCTCCCTGTTTACCGGAGCTCCTATTTCCGATAAACCTTATATCATCTAGGTATTCATGAGTAGGCCCTGCTGTAACTAGAATTTTTTTTGATTTCAACACTTATCACTACTTCTTAACTAATGATTGAAAAATTTGTTGTGGTTCCATCATTCGACCCATACCGAACTCTCCACAGGCCATTTCACCCTCAGTAGGACCCAAAAATTCGTGTCCACTTGATATCAGAGTATCAATATTTTTTTGAAATAATTTATTTTCCCACATTCTAACATTCATTGAGGGTACAAAAACTATCCGCTTAGTGGTTGCCATCAAGAGTGTTTGTGCAAGATCAGCTGCTAGTCCATTAGCGACAGACGAAATGATGTTTGCGGTTGCTGGTGCCACCAAAATTAAATCTGGCCATCTTGCTAATTCTATATGACCCATTTTCATTTCTTGTTCACGATCTTTAAGGCTTGTTCTCAATGAGTTGCCGGATAGATATTCTACAGACGCCGACGTGATAAACGTCATTGCACTTTCAGTAGCAACACATTTTACCTGCTTACCAGCTTTTTTAAAAAGCCGTATCAACTCTAACGACTTATAGGCTGCTATCCCCCCTGATATTATTATCAATATATTATTCATGATCCCGCTCTTGTAGGTATTAAAACAAAGTTAAGCGGAAAATGTTTAGTATTCAATCTTTTGTGACTAAATAATTGATGCCGATCTAATACCTTTACGAGTTTCGAAGTGCTTTCTAAGCTTCTTTAAGGCCTCAGCTTCCAATTGTCTTACTCTCTCTTTGGATACCCCGAGTTCCCCACCGATGGAGTCTAACGTTCTAGGCTTATCACGAAGTTTACGCTCTACCACAATAGTTTTTTCTCTTTCATTTAAAGTTTCTATCGCTTCCGCAATCCAGGATCTAACTGTTCCATCATCCTTGTTTTTCTCAACTCTGTGAGCTCCATAAGAATTTTCGTCTTCAATCGTCTCGATCCACTCTCTACCTTCCTCTCCCTGTTGGAGTGAGTTTAGAGAAAAGTCACCGCCTGATAATCTTGTATCCATCATCTCTACATCTCTAAGAGGTACTCCCATCTTTTCTGCGACCATTTTGTTCAAAGAGCCATAATCCACTGAGGCACCTGATCCGTCAAATTCACGTTCTATTTGAGATCTTACACGCTTTAAATTGAAGAACAGAGATTTTTGCGAGGCTGTTGAGCCCGTCCTTACCAATGACCAATTTCTAAGTACGAAGTCTTGTATAGAAGCTTTAATCCACCAGGTAGCATACGTAGAAAACCGCACACCCCTTTCAGGGTCAAATTTTTCAGCTGCCTTCATCAGCCCTATACCTGCCTCTTGAATCAATTCATTGGTATCTACTCCGTACTTTACATACTTTGAGGCCATAGAGACCGCTAATCTCATGTATGCGTTAACTAATCTGTGCAGTGATTTTTCACATCCATGCCTATGCCAGTTTCTAGCTAAATCGAGTTCTACATCTGGCTCTAACATCTCAGCCTTCATTGCCTTGGAAGTTAAAGATTGATAGTTTTTTTGTAAATTAGACATATTCTTACCTTTTTGGGGTAATTTATAACGGTAACTTCACTACTTTTGAATAGCATAGGATGCATATCATTCATGCGTTTTTAACATATCGTCTACTCAGCATAAGTTTTAATAGCCCGCAATAGCACCCCCTACCATGTCAAGGTCAGCACCCAAACCGCTTATTGCTCCACCAACAGTGCCGCAGCTAGGCAGACAAAGAATGGCAAAAAACAAACCACATAAAACTAGTTTTTTCATTTTTTACTCCCATTTTTTGTTTAAATTAATTTTATTTTTTTTGAGTCTTCGTCATCTAATATTTTTTCAACTTCAGACGAGCCTGCTTTATCTCTAGTGTCAGATTGCGATAATTCTTCAAACTCAAAACGCTCGATGTTAAATACCCGCTTAGATGCTTTTTTTGCTGAAATTTTTATTTCGTCAACATCTTTTGATGCTAGAGTAAAATGCTTATCTAAATTAATAATCCGCCCCTCCAATCGCAACATATCTTTGTACAGTAAATCTAACTCTGCTCTGATACGACTAGTGTGACGACGCAATCTCTCATCTTTCAAAATAGCCCTCATAGTATTTAATGTTGCCATCAAAGTAGTGGGTGAAACAATCCAAACACGCGACTCAAATCCTTCATTTACTAAATTTGAAAAATTTGCGTGAAGCTCAGCATAAATTGCCTCAGAAGGTAAAAACAGTATTGCTCCATCTGCAGTCTCTCCTTCAATAATATATTTTTCAGCGATGTCTTTTATATGAGTTTTTATTGAGCTCTGGAATAATTGCAATTTTTTGCTCTTATCAACTTCGTTTGTATTTGATATCATGGACTTGTATGCCTCCAGGGGAAACTTACTATCAATAACTATGTTGCCTTGAGGTTCCGGCAGGTAAATTATACAATCAGCCCTTTTACTGTTAGACAACGTAAATTGAAAATCATAAGCATCTGACGGAAGAGCTTTTCTAACAATATCCTTGAGCTGAATTTCACCAAAAACACCTCTGGCCTGCTTATTGGACAAAATTTCCTGCAAGCCCAAAACCTCACCTGACAATTTTTCTATATTTGTTTGCGCTTTATCTATAGTTTGTAGCCTTTGCTGTAACTCCCCTAAAGTCTGCGCAGTTTTTACAGAACTTCCCGACAATGAAGAGGATATTGATTTCTGTATCTCCTCCAATCTACTCTCAACGTGTTTAATAATCGCAGCCTGCGAAGTAGTCTGTGTATCTGTAATCACCTTAATACTGCCTACAATCTGCTGTTGATTCACCGATAGATCTCTCAAAGCCTCTTTAAGGGCCTCACTATTGTCTTGCCCATCCTTATCTGAAGGTCGAAACTGCTTTAATACTAAAAAGCATACTACAACAAAAAGAGCGCTTGGTAACGCAACAAATAAAAGTGAGTCAATACTACTCATTACGTTCGCCCAAATAATTTATTTATTTTCTCTAAGTCCAATTTTAAATAAGTAGGTCTGCCATGGTTACATTGATCACTATTTGGCGTATTTTCCATTTCCCTTAGTAGAGTATCCATTTCCTCATATTTAAGTATTCTGCCAGACCTCACCGACCCATGACACGCCATACTAGAAAAAACTTTATCAATTTTGCTTTCTAAACTCTCAGGAGAATCAAAATTTTCCAAATCATCTAAGAGATCAATAAGCAGTGTTTTTGGGCAAATATCTCCTAACACTGCAGGTATTCCTCTTATACATATCGATGCTGGCCCAAACCTTTCTATTTCTAAACCTAATTGCTTCATAATGCTCTTTTTTTCAATAATGGCATCCACTTCAACACTAGTAAATTCTACTATTTCAGGAACCAATAACTCTTGGATCGCTATCCCTTGATGATACTTCTGTGACTTAAGCTTTTCGTACACAATTCTTTCATGTGCTGCATGCTGATCAACTATCACTAACTCTTTATCATTCTGTGCAACTATAAAGTTCTTAAACAAATGTGCTTTAGGTGTACCTAGTCTATTATTCTCAGGGCTTTGCGCATGTTTAGTCTCGTGAGTAATATCAATAGTTGGATCAACTCTGGTAGCTAGATTCAGAGTTTCTCCTAGATCAAGGCTTTCTCTCCTGCTCCTGAAAAAATCAATTCTCTGATTATTTTTTTTAAAACTCGAATCTTTTCTGAAATAAGAGTAGGCCTGTTTGCTTAAGTGGCTTCTTGCATTAAATCGCTCGACATTCAGACTATTGCGCACTGCTGTTTTAAGACATTTTCTTATAAGATCCAGTTTTTTGAACTTGATTTCCATCTTTGATGGGTGGACATTTACATCTATTTCCTCGCTCGGAACATTAAGAAAAAGTATTGCAGAGGGGAACCCGTTCTTTTCCAATAGATCCCCATAAGCCAATCTGGTAAATCTGAGTAAGGACCGGTCTCTTACAAACCGCCCATTTACGAAAAAATAGCACCCACTAGCTTTTCCAGAGATAAAAGTTGGAGAACCGATATAACCCGTAACTTTTACGCTTTCACTTTCATAGTCAACTTGGTGCGAATTGTCCATGAATGAATTTTTAAGCACCTCTTGTATTCTTTTGCTCAAGCCATTAGAGCCTGCGGATTTTTCCAGCCGTAAAATTTCTCTTGGGTTTCCTGCATCTTTAATTTCATAGAGCCTAAAGCTAATTTCTGGGTGTGATAATGCTAATTTCTTCACAACTTCTAGCATGGAAACCCCTTCTGCTCTGTCGGTTTTCAAAAATTTTAGTCGAGCAGGAATAGATTTAAAAAGGTTTTTGATTTCTATGAGGGTACCTTCGAGATACTGTGAGGGCTTAATCTGTTTTAATTCTCCGAATGCAGTGGAAATCTCAAACGTCTCACTCGCTTCGATAAACTTTGATTTTATTGTTAACTCGGAGACTGCCCCAATAGAAGCGAGCGCCTCTCCCCTGAACCCTAAACTATTTATTCTTATCAGATCACCAATCGTACTTATTTTAGATGTTGCATGCCTTGATAAAGCCAATGATAAGTCTTGTTTGTTAATTCCATAGCCATTATCTTTTACGCTTAACAAAGATTTCCCACCATTTGAATAAACTATTTCTATCAAGTTTGCGCCAGCGTCTATTGAGTTTTCAACTAACTCTTTCAAAGCTGAACTAGGTCTTTCAACAACTTCACCAGCAGCGATTTGGTTGCTCGTATGAATATCGAGTCGCCGTATCCGGCTCGGCTGTGAATTTTTAGAAGATAACCCGAGATTCTCTACGTTCATATGATTTTTATCCACAATATTTAGTATGTTACAAAAATAGCATACTATTTTTAGTACATCAAAGAAGATTCGGCAACCAATCTAGTTATGTTTTTCGTCGTACTTGAAAATTAATAGCCCTATTAGTCCAATAAATATAAATATGTCAGCTAAATTAAATGAATAAGGGTTCCTAATTCCGCAGCAGGTAACATTTATAAAGTCAGCAACCGCTCCATATAAAAGTCTATCTATCGCATTACCCAAGGCACCTCCAATAACTAAGGATGCTAGTATTTGAATTAGAAGACTTGTCGAATTTCTTAACCAGATAAAGAATACTACAGAGATAGCAATCGAAATCGCAGTCAAAATGTATGCTTGAACCGTACTTTCGCCTTCGAATAGGCCAAAATTTATACCCTTATTCCAGGCCATGTAGAAATTCATAAACTGATTATTAAGGTTTAGATAAAGTTTTTGTTCTAATTCCAAATAGAAAACTACAAACCACTTAGACACTTGGTCTAAAGCCAGAAATACAAATGAAAACAATAGAATTTTATACATTTCTATATTGATAACGCGCTGCTGTAACAAAGGCCACTAATAAAAACTAAATGTCAGAAAAGAAGCTTTTTATTCTTGAACATAAACGAATAGCATTGTAACCCTTTAAGTGGACAGGTGGCCGAGTGGTTTAAGGCGCTCCCCTGCTAAGGGAGTGAGGGGGAAACTCCTCCGTGGGTTCGAATCCCATCCTGTCCGCCAGTACACATAACTATGTCGTGTCACCACGTGTCAAACACCAGTGCACGTTATAGTTTTGGTTGATTCGTCTCTCCTATTCCCATTCACTCTATATCAGCCTATTCCACCCCATTTGTGGGTAAATTTGTGGGTGGAAAGAGAAAGGAGAGAGACCCATGAAACTAACGCTTGCAAAAATAAAAACACTCCCCATTGGCAAAAAAATATCAGATGGGCAAGGTCTCTGCCTTACCAAGACCGCCCCCAATAAAGGACGCTGGGAGCATCGCTACATGATTAACAAACGCGCGCGCGTTATGGCTCTTGGCACCTACCCAGAGATACCCCTCATCAAAGCGCGTCAAACCCATTTTGAACAGCGCCAATTATTAGTGGAGGGGAAAGACCCTTTAGAACAAAAACACCGCCGTGAAGAACGTCAACGCCGCCACGCAACCCTTCGTTTTTCGCATGTGGCAGAGATGTGTATTGCCCAACAGGAACATAATTGGACAAATAAAAAGCATGCCCATGATTGGCGTTCATCCTTAAGGCGTCTTGCCTATCCCCTTCTTGACCAAAAAGCCTTTTCAGACTTAACGACCCACGACATTATCGCGGTCTTAAAACCCCTATGGCAGACAAAGCGCGATACCGCTAAAAAACTGCAGGGACGCATCAAAATCATCTTTGGGTTCGCGATTGTAGGGGAATATTACAAAGGGGCCAATCCTGCGCTCTGGCAAGACCATCTTGAGCGATATTTTTCGCGCCTACCAAACCATCATAAGATACAGCATCTCCGCTCCCTCCCCTATACACGGCTTCCAAAACTCTATGCCTCTCTCAATGGTCATCCCTGGATGGTGGCACACCTTCTCCACTTTAATCTCCTCACAGTTGTACGCCCCTCAGAGGCACGTTTGGCACGTGTCGAGGAATTTGATCTTGAGGGAAAGCGCTGGGAGGTTCCCTGGCAACGGATGAAGAATCGTCTGCCCCACTCCGTACCCTTATCAGATCAAGCGGTAGCCGTCATTGAGAAGTTACGCCGTCAGCATAACTACCCCTTTGTGTTTCATGGGCGTGATCCTGATAAACCCCTTTCTGATAACGCCGCTCTTGTCTTTTTAAAACGGTCCTTTAAAAGCTACGATACAACAGTGCATGGGTTTCGCGCGAGCTTTCGTACCTAGGCAGCAGAAAGAGTAACGGATGCCTTTGAGGTGGCGGAACTATGTTTGGCGCATAAAATATACAATGATACCCAAGCGCCGTATCAACGCTCATCCCTATTTGAAAAACGTCGTACATTAATGCAAGATTGGGCTGATTTTTTGAGTAAAAACCCTACCACCACCCTTGAAAAGCCTATATGCGGTCAAATTTAATGGAATAAAGAAAGATAATTATGAACGATTGGGAAAAATATGTTCTATCTAATGTGGCTTAAGGTTGCTTAGGTTTAGACAGGGTGTTATACTAATGTTACCCCATAGTTACTGTGCGCCACAATCACGGCGAGGAGAAACCCTAGGGAGTGATTACGCGCATGTAAACATGCTATTCTTCGAAATAGATTACGAAATCTAGCGACGATGATTCCAAAATTTAACTCAAATTTAGTGGGAGTCATTTTTATGAAATCCAATTTTATCAGCAAAAAAGAAGTAGCGAGAATGCTAAACATTAGTCCGTCTACAGTCACACGATGGTCTAAACCAAATTCAAGTTTTCCAAAGCCTTTTCCACTTGGACCAAATAAGGTTGTGTGGGATGTAAGAGAAATTGAAAAATATATCAACGAGCAAAAAAAACACAGAGGGTTTCTAGGGCATAAACCCGTTAGATTGGTACATAATGTCAACAAAACTCAATGAAAATCAACGTATTGCCATTCATTTAATAGCTACTGGTGTTAAAGCGTCACTAATTTCTAAACAACTTGGGATAAGAGAAGAGACGTTATCACGCTGGAGACAAAATGATATATTTAGGGAAGCAGTAAAGAATGCTACGGAACGTGTGTTAACTGAAATTGTTGATACACATAAAAATCTATTAATAACCTCTCAGAAAATCATTGCAGATGCTTTAAAAAAAGAGGACTTAGATTTATTAAAGAAAGCTAATTTAGCTCTTAGGTTTTTGAGCTTAATGAAGGGAAAAGATGATATTGAGAAAAAGTCCTCCGATAATCTTATTCAATATGTACATGCAAGAGACTTTGATATTAGAATTTAGGTATAGATATAACTAAACTTTTTAGAATATAAGAAAAAGTGGATGTATTGTACACATGAGAGTTAGAACGGCAAAAATTGTCTGCATACTGATTACCGGTATGTCGGCGATTATGTTTATAATGGAGCTACCTAAAGTTTCGATAGTGAATTTTTATGAATGATAAAGATTTAATAAGAAAAAGACATGTTAACGGTTTACGGTTGGCTTGCACAGTCGGTGCCGGATTAAACTTCACGAGTATTTTTGTCTCTATTTTAACTAATTTAGGTTGGGCAAGTGCGCTTGCAGGGCAATTATTTACGGTTTTTACATTGACTGGAACAACCATATTTGTATTGGTTGCCGTATTTGTTAATGCAAAAAATTATAACTATTTTCTGACTTTACTTGTACTTTGGATGCTTGTTCTTCCATGGCTTAGGCGTGCTATTTTCGGTATAAATGATGGAGTACTTGACTATTTTAATACCTACGGTGGTAGAATGTTAGACTATTCCTTTGTGTTTGTTTACTATGCCATGATACTCGCGGTACTTTTATCAAGATTTTACCTGTCAGTATTTTTTATCATCTACTACTATTTGATTACGGCGCTATCCGTTTCTAACATCGTCTTCCATCCGAAGACATTTTTGAGTTATGACCCCACATTAATAACATCGAACCTCTATGCAATGAATGGCGGAATTTTTTCCCAGAATGCAGCAATTGTTACGTTAAGCGCCATAGCATTAATTGCAATAGCGTGGAGCATGCAAAGAAACCTTAAAGATGCAATAGATCATGAAAGGTCCAACAATCTTTTAGGAAGATATTTCTCCCCAGAGGTTAGAGATGAAATTAAGAAAAATAAGGAAAAACATGATTTAGATCAGGAAAAAGAGCAACAAATTGCTGTTCTTTTTACCGATATATCAAATTTTACAGAACTCTCAGAGGGAATGAAACCTCAAGAGGTATTATCTCTATTATCGGAGTACCAAACAAAGATGGTGTCCGCAGTATTTGAACACGGGGGAACAGTAGATAAGTTTATTGGAGATAGTGTTATGGCTACCTTTGGAACTCCATTTTCAAAAGGCAATGATGCACAAAATGCTCTAAATTGTGTAAGACAAATGCAAGTCTCTATGCGTGATTGGGAGAAACAAAGAGAAAAAAATAAGCTACCAATAGTAAGGCACCGAGTGGGTGTTCATTTTGGAGGGTGTTTTGTTGGAAATGTGGGGAGTAGTGACAGGGTAGAATATACTGTTATCGGTGATACTGTTAATGTGGCGAGTAGAATATGTGATGCCTGCAAAGAGATAGATGCGGAAGTTTTATTTTCTGATAAAGTTATGAGTGAAATCAATGAAAACCTATCCTCAGAAGTGGTTTCTAAATTCTCAATAAGAGGAAGAAAAGAGAAAATAGACCTTCATAAAATTACTGTTTGAATTAAGCATCCAATTCAAAAGAGATTGAGATTAATCTTTTACTATGTTGGATACTAATAAGGCGCTGGTTATCTGTTAACTAAGTTATAGACTGAGAAATATCTGGCCTGTAAGAGGTAGTAAAAACAGATGATTAAAAAGAAATGGTTAGGAGGGACTCTTAGAAAGTCATTGCAGATGCTTTAAAAAACGAGGAGTTAGATTTGTTTAAGAAAGCAAACTTAGCTCTTAGGTTTTTCAGCTTAATGAAAGGGAAAGACGATATTGAGAAAAAGTCCTCCGATAATCTTATTCAATATGTACATTCCAGAGATTTTGGCATTAGAATTTAGGTATGAGTAGGAGGCCATTATAGCTTACCCACTAGTTGGAGATTAGTATATTTTTTACTCAGGAGCTAAAACAAGCATTTGCTATTTAAAAAAAAGCCTGCTCTTCATACCAGACAACCGGGTTCAACACGTATGCTAGTCTTGGAGTGTGCAGCAGATGGGGTGTTACATTAATGTAAGAAATAACTGATAAATAATCTACCAAGCAAAAGCTTGAAATTCTTTGTTTAATGGAGTGTTAGCAAGATAGTTGGTGTAGTTACTAAGAACTTTGTGCGATATCCCAATAATTACCTCCAGAATATTCTTTCTGGTAAAACCAGCTTCTGTAAATGCCGATACTTCTTCTTCAGTAGCTTTTCCCCGATTACGCACCAAAATAAGAGTAAATTCTCTTAGCTTTTCAAGCTTCTCATTTGGGAGGGGAGATTTATCTCGCAGAGCGTTTGTTATCGTTTCATCAACTTTCATAAGCTTCGCAACCAAGGTATGTGCAGGAACACAAAACTTACACTCGTGTTCAACATTTATTGTTTGCCATACAACAGTCTTTTCTTCATCAGATAGACTTGATTGACTAAAAATTTTCCCCAACTCCACATATGCTTTAAGAGCTTCAGGAGACTCGGCAAGAACCGCATAGAGCCCGGGTATCATTCCAGAAGAAGCCTTAACTTTTTCCAACAATTGTTTGCTTTCTGCTGGGGCAGAGCTTTGATCATGAAACTTAAATAGTTCTCTCATTTTATTTTCCTTTCATTTTTACTAAGGTATATCTAAAGTTCAAAAAATAAATATATTTATTTTTACCAAAGTTTTCACAACCTGTAAGAGTTCTAGACAATATACTTGATTTGTAGACTAATTTGTGGACTGAAAAAAATCTAGCTTATAAAATGTAAATAAAACAGATGATTAAAAAGAAATGGTGAGGAGGGTCTCTCCGCCACTAACCTAACTTCCTGATGTCACCCTTTGCCAAACAGCAGTGCACACTATAGTTTTGGTTGATTAGTCTCCTCTATTCCATTTCAATCTGCGTCATCCTATACTACCCCAATTTGTGGGTATTAGGGTTGTTTGCTTAAATACTCTCTATATAACAATGGCTTACAGAGAAGTGTGGTAGAGGGTCAATCTGCAATAGTAATTATCGTGTTATAAAATATTAAAATTCTCTTTTTCTAAAAAGTCAGATCACTTGGTCGTTTCTCTATATGGTTATTTATATTGGGAGCTATTGGTATGTTAAATATCAATACAAACTATGCTTCAGCTTTTGCTGCTAATGCAACGAAATCTGCATCTAAAGGCTTACACAGCGCTATGGAGAAGCTCTCCACTGGTTTGCGTATAAATTATGCAAAAGATGATGCTTCTGGAATGGCCATATCGACACGTTTAACAGCCGAGATAGAAGGACTAAAAGTAGCATCTAGGAACGCAGCTGATGCTCAGTCTCTCATCGACACTGCAGAAGGAGCATTGCAAGAGTCAACATCAATTTTGTTAAGAATGAGAGAGTTAGCCATTCAGGCGTCTACCTCAACCTTAACAGATAGTGACAGAGCACATGCACAAAATGAGTTTAGCGCGATGAGGGATGAATACGATAGAATCTCTTCCAATACGAGCTGGGCTGGGAAGCAGTTGTTAAATGGTAATAGCTTTACTTTTCAAATAGGCACAAATGGAACTACTAATGATCAATTAACTGTATCGACAAATATTATGGACAGGCATAACCCCTATATTATTGAGTCTGGCAATGATTATTATGGAATAAATGAAACAAACATAAGCGGAAATAGTTCACCTGTTCAAATTTCAACACAAGAAAGTGCGGGAATAGCTATTAAGACCTTAGATAATGCTTTGAATTATGTTTCTACAGAAAGGGGAAAACTTGGAGCAGTTTCAAATAGGCTTTCTAGCACCATAAGCAACCTGGATCAAATTTCTATCAACTTGTCTTATTCAAATGGACGCATAAAAGATGCAGATTTTGCCATAGAGACAAGTAATCTCGCAAAAAGTCAAATTTTGCAACAGGCCGCAACTGCAATGTTAAGTCAGGCCAATGCCAGCAAATCAAGTATTCTTACATTAATTAGGTGACGAAGCTCTGTAGAAGCTTAAAGACAAAAAATGCTAAATATTAATTCAAATTATAGTGCAAATTTTGCATCCTATGCTGCAGCTAGTGCCATAAAGGGTGTCAATTCAGCGATTGAAAAATTGTCTACAGGATCAAGAATAAATTTTGCCAAAGATGATGCAGCTGGGCTGGCTATATCGATGCGATTAAAGGCTGAGTTGCAAGGTTTGTCAATGGCCTCTAAAAATGCTGCAGATGTTCAAAATGGGCTTGCCGTGGCAGATACAGCCTTAAATAATGTAACTTCATTAATTTTAAGAAGCAGAGAACTTTCAGTATTAGCGGCTAATGATACGTATTCAAATTCTGATAGAATAGCACTTAATTCAGAGTTCAACCAACTCGTCGATGAAATCATTAATATAGGCAATAGCACTGAGATAGCAGGAATAAAGCTCTTCGAAGATATAACAGTTATGTTTCAGATAGGTCCCAATAGCAATGACAATATAGACATTCAAGCGCAACATTTTAGCTCTATTGGGTTATCCCGAAGTGGGTACTTACAGGGAAATGTACTGACTTCTTCAAGTGCACAGCAAAATATTACTCAACTGGATTTTGCAATAGCTGTTGTAAATACCTACAGGGGAGAAATTGCATCAACTTCATCAAAAATGAGCTACACTATTGCCAATCTTGATCAAACTCATTTAAATCTATCCGTGTCTTTTGGGCAAATTCAAGATGCTGACTTTGCCCTTGAGACCAGTAAACTCGCAAAAAGTCAAATTTTGCAACAGGCCGCAACGGCTATGTTGAGTCAAGCTAATGCCAGCAAAGCCTCTGTTTTGTCTTTAATACGCGGTTAAAAATCATAGCAATTTAGCTTTTTGATTAGAAAGCAGTTTGAGCAAGTTAAATTTTTAAATATTTGTGGGTAGGCAGATTATCTGATATTCAAAACGCTACAAGTTCGTCGTATATACTCTTTACTAAGCAAAAAAGCTGAAATTTATCAATGAAACTTTTTACGATCGTTTGCCTAATTTGCACAATTATAATCGCGCCACTGTATTTTTGGTTGTTAAAAAGAGCTAACAAAACTTGGGTCACCAGTTCACATGATACCCAAGGAGGTAGTACGGGCGAAAAATAGTTGTCTCAACTTAGTAATTAAAGAATGCACTAATAGAGGAGATTTATATGTCATTCCATTAATAGATTTCTCACTGTAAAAATACGAAATTATTGGAAATATTTCGAACTTGTCTTTTGGTTTATTAAAGCCAGAACTACTCCAACTAAAAAAGCACCCAAGTGTCCCTGCCAAATCACAGATACTGGTAAAATGGCAGAAAACGCATAAAAATATAAAATATGCACAAAAACAATAATGAACAAAACATAGATTATCTGAAAAATAGAACGTCTTCTTCTTAATCTCTTTATTAATTCTTCACTTAGAACAAATGCCAATAAACCAAAAGATGCACAGTTAGCTCCTATTAACGGAACTGGACTATTGGATTTGAAGAAATAGTAAAAAGTTGCCCCACCAAGAATGGAAAAAAAAAGTATCAAAAATGTAAGGTTGTCTTTTCCTAACTTTCTCAGGATGTTTCCAAGCAAAAATAGGGCTATGACATTTATTGATAAATGGATTACGTTCGAATGAACAAATCCATAAGAAATAAACATCAGATATTTTTGGAAAAAAAATACTTCTTTGTATGGACGTGTCAAATCCAATGGAGCAAATGAGAAATAAAAGATAGCGCTTTGCCTATAGCCAGGTCCCAAGACCAGTAACAATATTTCAATGGTCGTGATTGCTAATATAAAGAGGGATATACGTTGTAATTGGGTCATAAATTTTTAATTCTAGTATAATTTGGACAGGTTAGGTCGAGAGGATAAAATAATTTTTTCAAGTTACATTTTGACGCAATTTTACTGCAATATTTAGATATCTAATCTGCATTGTTTTCAATTGAAACCTGTAAGACCAACAATATTTCTTGGCTTCGTTAATTGAAAGGAAATTGAATGAAAAAGTTTAGTACCATATTGTTATTTGTAACTTCATTATTTACTGGCCTTACCAGCATTGGACATGCGGGAGGGCATTTACCTGATCTAGTTGAAACTGCTGTAAAAGGTGGAAAGTTCAAAACTTTGGTAACCGCAGTAGAGGCTGCTGGTCTTGTAGAGACATTGAAAGGCAAAGGTCCATTTACAGTATTTGCACCAACAGATGAGGCATTTGCAAAGATAGACTCAGCAACACTGACTGATCTATTAAAACCAGAAAACAAGGAAAAGCTTATCGCAATTTTAACTTATCATGTTGTAGCGGGTAAGGTTATGTCGTCTGATATAAAGGGCGATATGGAGGCGCCAACAGTAAACGGTAAGTCTCTCTCGATAAAGTTAATGGGCGGAAAAGTATTGATAAATGATGCCACTGTCGTAGTACCAGATGTCAATGCAGACAACGGAGTGATACACATCATTGATACAGTTTTGCTTCCATAGTCATATATGGCTTGATCAATCGAAGTTGGTCAAGCCACTTTTCACCAATTGCAACACACATCGACATACAGTTTGTATGAATATTTGTGGGTAAAGAGATTATCTGATAAAATAAATCAAGATTACAAAGGCTTATAGAGGAGTGTGGTAGAGGGCCTGTCCGCCACAAAAACAACATAAGCCATTGATTTACAATAATATTGCGTTGTGTTATTGTATTTTACCCACAACACTACCCACAATAAGGTAAATAAATTAGCATGATTTTAAGCTTTTTCGAATTTACAGGTACCCCACCTACCGGGTACCCCCAAATTCGTTTAACTATCAGCATAATCTATGTACTGAAAAATGCTCAAAGGATGACCTACAACGTTAACAGCTAAACAAGAAAACTTTGTTGAACTCCTTACTCGAGGTACTTGTCAGTCTTCAGCCTATAAAGGTGCTTATGATACTCAAAATATGTCTGATAAGACCGTCTGGGAGGAAGCCTCAAGGCTCAGGAGACACCCCAAGGTCAGTACAAGGATTTTAGAGCTAGAGAAGGAAAAAGAAGCTAGACGACGCTTACAAGCGGTCTCTAGAGAAGAGAGAGTTCTTAATGAATTGGAGAGCATAGCCTTTGGTGATGGACCTATGGCAGGAAAGCTTAAAGCAGTGGAACTAATTGGAAAACATATCGGCTTTTTCACCCCCCAAAAAGAAAGTGCAGACGATAGAACCTCAGAAGAGATACTTGGTGAAATTCACAAAAGGCTTCAGAAAATTTTTTAATAGCAAAAGTGCTTTCACTTACATTCTGATGAACCTAAACGCCAACAATAGTACGAACCCCAAAAGTTACTTCCTTCAGCACAAAATCAAAAATAATTAGACTAGGAATTGCAAATCAAATGAAATATTATTCAGCATATTTTTTGGAGATTTAAGTGGAAAAATACAATAAAGTTCTTAGGCTCGTAGCAGAACGAAACTGGAAAGAAATGGAGGAATGGCTCCACGAGGACTTTATGTACATTAAAGAGACCGCGTTGATGGATCGTGAAGAACATGTAAAAAATTTAGAAAAAGAGTTTGCATCAAAGCAAGCAATTAATCAGAACGAATTATTACATGAAGATGACGATATGATGGCGTTTAAGCATGTAGTAACCCAAAAAACTGGTAAAAAGTTCAGGGTTACGCAAATACAACTTTACAAGGATGGCAAGGTTTGGAGAGAAATGAGCAATGCTATTCAAATTAGTTAAGATACAGCTATTAAACACCCCATCTGCTGCACACGCCAAGAAAGTACTACGTGAATACCCCCCTCTGTGTCCCATGCGTGGCAGGGGTCACTTAAACTGTAAAACAAACTGTGAAACAAATCGTGCCTATTGATATGAACACGGAGATACCTAAGTTACTGTTATTGCTGTATTTCAGTTGCTAGTGGTGCATTTGAAGGGCGTTTAACTATATACAAACTGCATCAAGCTCAAATTCGCCATACGGTTACACCGCCTTGTCTGTCTAGAGCTGCAACTGCTCTGTCATCGGGCCGCCAGTACAATTCAGCAACAGTGTCTGCAACTTGACCAACTCCTAATTTAGTTGGAGTATTATTGGGGCTAATTTCCCATAAAACAACAGTTCCATTTCTACATCCTGATACAAGTCTGTTACTATGATTAGAGAACAAAAGAGATGTAATTGCGTCCGCGTGGTAGTCTAACTCCAAAGGACTTGTGCCCTCAGGACCATCTCCCTCGAAATTCCAGACTGTGGCTGCCTCACTACCGCCTGTCGCCAATAAAGTTCCTTTATTATTAAATGATAATGCAGAAGGCTTAAAAGGATAACCCGACATTTTTGAGTCATTGCCTGAAGACCGGCGCCAAAAGTGAACAGAATTATCTTGGCTACCACAGGCTACAATATCGCTATCACTGCTCAGAGCTATCGAGACGAGGGACCCTTTCCATTCTAACTTCTGAATCAAATTACCACTGACACCATCAAGGAACTGTACCTGTCCATAGCAAGCTGTGGCTAATTCCCCTTTATTCGTCCAAGCAATAGTACTCACAGTACTTTGATGATCACTTGTTCGCCAAACTTCTTCACCGCTTGCAGAATATACATTAACGGTTTTCGAAAGCGAAGCCGCAATAAGACTGCCATCTTGTGACCAACTCACATTCTCAGCCCATCCGGTCCCAATATCTATTACTTTCTCTGTGTCAGGTTCCAATAAGTTCCAAATTATAAGCCGTCCATCTTGACCAGTGGTTGCAAATTTTCTTTTGCTAGGGTGAACAGATGTAGCAAGAGCTCCACCATCATGTACATTTTTTTTTGCCCAAATAAGATCACCACGCTTACCATCGAACACCGACACTCCTCCTGCTGCATCTACAACTGCAAACTCGTTTCCCTCTGAAGTCCATCCTCCGGACAAAGCGCAATCATCCAAGGTTACAGACCATCCCGTTCGTAATGACCCTAAAGACTGGGCATTCACACTAGACACTCCTCGAACCCTTTACGCATTTCGTCTTCATCAAGATTTCTGCCAATAAATACAAGTTGATTTCTTCGCGGCATATCATCCCATGACCTATCTGGTTTTGCATCAAAAAGCATATGCACTCCTTGGAAGACAAAACGACGGGAGTCACCAGATATACTCAAAAAACCCTTCATTCTAAAAATATCAATACCTTTCTCACCCAATACTTTAGAAAGCCATTTGTTTAATTTCTCTTGGTCGACATCACCATCTTTCTCTATCGCGATAGAACCAACCTCATCATCATGTTCGTGCTGCGCAACCCAGGTTCTTTCAATGACTGCCGGAACAACTGCATTACTGCCCTTTTTGATTAATTGTATATTGAATTCTTCTGCCGTATGTTGTGCGTAAAGGCCAATATGCATGGGTTTATCAATAATGATATTGAAAGATTTACTGCCACCTGATGCAAGATTTAATTCGACATGTGTGTTCATTGGTATAGTTTCGTCAGGTAGTATACTTTTTTCGTCTTCAGCATAGTATCGAACACATTTTTCGGCATTGTCTCGTAAATCGGAGTCATCTGTTCCCTGATCTGTCGTAATTACTAGGGACATTGAAGGGTCGGGACCTTCGTCAAATTGTATTTTATAGTTTTCTGGTTCAACTGAATATACCCCTGTCCATTCAAATGGATACTCCGGCTCAAGAAACGTCGGACGACGTTCTAGTGCTTGGTCCAAATTAAAGGCGCTTAAATTTAGAACCGTATCAACAGGTACGTCCGCATTTTCCGCTCTAACGATTTTTGTCATTCTGTTCATTTCGCGTATGCGCGTTTCAATTTCATCAAGGCCCTCACCACTTGCTAAGTCGGTTTTATTTAACACGACCACATCGGCAAAAGCTATTTGCTCAGTGCTTTCATCACTACGACCCAATTGCTGATCTATGTGAAACGCATCAACTAAGGTGACTATGCCATCGAGCGCATACTCAGAACTGATATCCTCATCCATAAAAAAAGTTTGCGCCACCGGTCCTGGATCTGCAAGTCCTGTTGTTTCAACCAAAACATAGTCGAACTTATCTCGGCGCTTCATTAAATTACTTAAAACTCGTATTAAGTCACCTCTAACTGTGCAGCAAATACATCCATTCGACATCTCAAAAATTTCTTCTTCGGCATCGATCACCAAAGCCTGATCAATCCCGACTTCACCATACTCATTTTCAATAACTGCGATTCTTTTTCCATGTTCCTCACTTAATATCCGATTCAAAAGTGTGGTCTTCCCTGATCCTAGAAACCCTGTTAGAATTGTTACGGGGACTTTTTGTGGTGCATTCATTTATTTCTCCTTATCAAATTGTTCAAACAAATCTGGTTTGACGGGGTATCCCCATCGAATTGCAATTTCAGTCAAGTCAGCAGCTTTGAATTCAGCCGCTGGTTTATGAATTTTGTGCTGTAATGGATCAGACCCAGCTTTTAATAAAGCCACTACAGTTTCAACTGGAGGACATCCCTCTTCTAAACATGTTAGTTCTGTTAATGTTATGGTTGCATTATTTTGTATTGAAAGGGTCTCACCCAAAGCTTCTTTGATTTTCCGAACTTTATTAAGGTCCGTTTTCGGTTTTGAACTCCCAATAAACATTATGCAACACCTGCATCACTACACATTGAACAGACACCCGATATTTCAATCATTGCATTTTCAATTTTGAAGTCTAGGCTTGAACTGGAAGCTTTTGGGATGTTTTCTTCGCCTCGTATTTCCGCTACGTTGTCACATTTTCGACAAATAACAAATGCAGGAATATGGGCGCAGCCAGCATAAGCACAGGCAATAAATGAATTCAACCCTTGAATCTTGTGAACAAGTCCATTTTCAATTAAAAAATCTAAGACCCTATAGGCAATGGGAGGCGACGAAGAAAACCCTTCTTTACTTAAAACATCAAGAATCTCATATGCTCCTAGCGGTTTATGACCTCGGATCAATATCTCAAACACTTTCTGTCTAAGGGGAGTGAGTTCTAAATTGTTTTGATGACAGTATTTTTCAATTGATGCCTTATATCGGTCGCTACAAATGCTATGATCATGTTTTTTAAATGATGACATACTGTGATTTGAGCTCATATTTTTTATCATAGTTATTTAACTATTGCCTTTTTAAATTCTGCAGTACTATACGTAATGTTATAACATAACAATGTTACGTAATAACATTACTATATTTAATTAATACATGGAGACCTTAATGTCCAACAAATTTATTTTAACTGCTTCTGCCTTCGTATTAAGTACAAGTATGGGGATAGCCGACGTACCAAAAGTCGCCGTTGATATCGCTCCTGTACATTCTTTGGTATCAAAAGTAATGACTGGAGTCGGTAACCCCGATCTCATAATTCCCGCTGAAGCATCTCCACACGCTTACAAATTAAAGCCATCAAACGCAGAGTCATTAGAAAACGCAAATCTTATTTTTTGGGTAGGAAAAGATTTGACCCCTTGGTTGGAGAAGGGCTTGTCTAGTCTTGCTTCAAATGCGTCGGTGAGTACACTTTTAGACGTAAACGGCATAGAGTTGCTTGATTTCCGAGAGGGCGCGCTTTTTGAGGCGCATGACGATCATGATGACCACGATAAAGGTAGTCATAAGGCACATGGAGAAGATGAAGGCCATTCCTTTGAATGGGCCGGCGTATTTGAGCTTGCAAAAGGAACATACTATTGGTCATTCTCAAAGGTCGACGGCAGTTATGCTGATCCAGCAATGAAAATGGTTATACTCAAAGCTTCTGATATTGAGGCTGTTGAGGAAAAGGCTGAAGCGCTTTTAGAATCAAGTTCATTTGAAACAAAGAAACATAATGAACAACTAGTTGCGCAAGAAAAGTCATTCTCTTTGAACTTTGACAGCAACAAAAATATGACTGTTTTTAAAATTAAGATAGAACAGAGTGGGAAGTATACCTTTTTTACCGAGCATATGCCTTTTGAGTTTGAAACGGATGAGCACTTCCTAAAAGATGCCTCAGGGACTGATATAGAACCGATTGCACAAGAACCAGATGGTGGTCATCATGATCATGCAAGCCACGATGGGCATGAAGGCCATGATCACGGCGCTCACGACCCACATGCCTGGTTATCACCAAATATTGCAAAAGTTTGGTTAAATGTCATAGCGGTAAAAATGTCTGAAGCAGATCCACAAAATGCAAGAAGATATTTTTCAAATGCAAAAACTGCCATAGAAAACTTGGATAATCTTATGGTCGAAGTTAAGACGATTTTAGATCCAATAAAAGATAAGAAATTCGTCGTCTTTCACGATGCTTATCAGTATTTCGAAAATGATTTTGATATCAGTGCATCTGGTGCAATTTCGCTTGGCGATGCCTCAGACCCAAGTCCAGCGAGGTTGGCAGAGGTAAGAAAAAGAGTTGTCAATGAAGGTATTGAATGTGTTTTGGCAGAGCCTCAGTACAAAAAAGGGCTTGTAAAAGCTGTTATTGAAGAAACAAATTCAAATACGACAGTTATTGACCCATTAGGTGTCAAATTGAACCCTGGACCTGAACTGTACGAACGACTTATTAGAAATTTGGCATCTAATCTCGCTGGATGCTTCTAACTTAACTTAACTAAAGCGGCACCAATTATTGATTATTATATGGTGCCACCGACCATTTGTTTCAAATGTCGTAATTGGTACAAATAGTTCATAAGTTGCAATATAATAAGCTTATATGTGGCGATTAATAGAAAAATCTGAAAGGTTCAATACTATGTTTTTTAAAAGATAATTCTATAAAGATTTATGGTCTCTGATATGCCTGATATACTTGATATATGTAGACTGATTTATATCAGGTATATCAAGGATATCACTGTGTTATTGTGACAGGAAAATAACTATTGTTTAACTTTTGAATACATTTTCTTTCCTCCAACTTTGCTAAGTCTCGACTCACGTTTGATTGGAAAGAAGTTTTTCCTTTATCCATCAGCCTTTTATAAAACCTCTGTTATGGCCTACACCAGACCAAATAGGGTCACTGAAATCTTGCCCTGACTATTGGAAAAATGGTTTATTCTTAAGCCAGTGGATGCAGGGCCAGGCTTGCTGTAATAACTATTACGGATAACCATATTGTCATGTAAAGCTTCTGCGGAGCTATCGCCAACATAGGTGGTAGTGGCTTTGCATACATCTTTGAAAGTGAGTCCCCAATTGTCTAGCACACTGGCTATGTTCGTCATAATTGTACGAGTTTGGGCAACCATACCTGAGTCCTCATTGATATTAGCTGTGATAGAAAAATAATTGCCAATATAGCGACCTGTAAGGCTCAGGTTGGTAGTTATGTTGGTTGGCGCAATGGTTCTTGAGTGATCGTTCGTAGATGTCACAAAGGTAAGTTCAGCCAATGTGGCTTGGTGGTCATAAACGTTAGTGTTAAATACGGAATTAGGGTTTTGGCATAAATCAGAGTTGGTTAAAGTTTTAATGAAAGCTTTACTGGTTTCCTCACTTTCATACCATTGATCACATAAAAGGTGCTTAGTGGATAAATTAGCTCTAGCTAGCAGCTCTTCAATGCTTTCAAGGCTAAGGTCTTGGGTGTTTTGGATATCGATTGTTAGAGCAGCCCAGGTAAGGTCTATGCTATTAATTTGTTGAAGGGTCAGCCCACTCGAACTTCCTTAATTTAGCTAAAAATACTTTCCTAATCTTAGGCTTTTTTTTAGAGAAAATATTTTCTCTTGAATTTATAGTCTTTTTACAATTTATCTATTTCTCTCAACGTGTCCACAAGGGTAACTTTGTACCATACATCCCAGGACCAAGGATAACTCTTAATTTCAGATATTATGTCATCTAATGAAACCTTATTCAATTTTGAGAATTCTTTATATAGTCGAGTAGCATCATCTTTGTCATTGTTCTCGAATTTTAAATATATCAAAAATAAATTTCCCCAATATGAAGAGTATTTGTCGGAACCTTTCATTTCTTCAGCAATGCTTTGTGCTTTGCTAAATTTTTTGGAATCTATAAGGGCTCTTAGATAATTTAACTTTGCGTCTGTTGGTGGTAAAGGAACAATATCTAATACCTTTTCATAAATCTCAACAGCTCTCAGTGGTTTTCTTCCTAATCTGTAAGCAGTACCAACTCCCATTAAAACATCAAGACTTTCTGGAGCAATCGAGACTGCTTTCTCTAAAAGCTCATCATCAACGTTAAATGAAGATAAAGAGGTAAATATAGCTCTCAATAATATGGCACGCGCATTTTCTGGATCTAACTCATATGCTTTAATCTGCGCTCTTTCTGCTTTGTTGTAAGCATCCATCATCCCTTCATCTTTCACCACATTAGTTTCCTGCAGTAGTCTTCTTGCATAAATGGCATAAGCAGCAGAATTTTTATATTTTTCAACAAATCTTTCATATGGTTGAGCAAGACCCTTAACTATTGAAACATTTTCCTTGTAAGTGGCAACGTCTAGCTTTCTAATTTCAAGTAAATCCTCATAATCTGAAAAATTTTTCTCATAGTATGAAATGAAGGACTCCCCCATTGTAAGATTTGATTGGATCGCCCTTCTTACTATTCTTTCAAGCTTATCCTGAGCAGAAAACGCATCATCTTTTTGAAATTCTTCAGTGGATGACCACACGATATTTTCGTCATATATATTAGATAACTCAAGGTTTATGCGGGCCCTGTTCTTAGACTCTGACATACTTCCACTTAGTATGAAACTTACATCTAAATCTTTCTGCATTCTTTCATTTGAATATGCTTCTTCAGTTACCAAATAACTTTTTCGCCTTGGCACAACATTAAGTAAAATTGTTGAGGGTAAAGAAGCAATCAGGTGATCAGTTAAACTTTTCGAGATATTACTCAAATCTTCAGAACTGCTTCTTACTTCAAATGGCTTAATTAGCAATGTTTTGCCAACTAATTTATCTTGGATCACATTGTCAGATATCTGGTCTAAAGTTTGAGTCCTTTGCGGGAAATAGGTGATCGAAAGTCCTAAAATGATTAAAAAGATCACGAAAATTGAACCAAATAAAAAATAATTTTTCTCTTTTTTCAACTTCAAAATCCTCTTTTCCGCAGTATCAATTAATACATCATAGGCATGAAAACTTTCATCCTTTACCTTTTGCTCTCCTAAATCTTGGAATAGAAACTGCGTTTTCGAATTAACAAATTCATAAACGCTTTTTGATAAAGAGATCCCTCCTTTTTGGGCTAACGTTTCCAATCTTGAAGCTATGTTTACTCCATCTCCATAAAGATTAGACCCTTCTTTAATAACGTCTCCCATGTTTATTCCAATTCTAAACTCCAATTTCACTACTGCATCACCACTTGAATTTCTTTCCTTAATGAGCTTTTGAAATTCTGATGCACATACTAAAGCTGAAACAGCGCTTGTAAACTCAGCGAGAATTGAGTCGCCAGCGGTATTAAAGATTAACCCCCCATGCTCTTCAAATAGACGGTCTAGAATTTTTCTACAAGACTTGAAACTCTTTAAAGTATTATCTTCGTTATTTTTCATATGTTGAGAATAGCCAACAACGTCTGCTGCGAATATGACGGCAATCTTTCTTTCTATTTTCTTTTCTGACATCTTATTTCTCTACCTGAAACTCATGGATTATGATATATCATACGCTTAAATTTACAAAAAAGTTTTCTTTGTGAACTATTTTGGCTCAGCCATGTTTAGTTTGTAAGAAAAAAGTAAATATTTGACCATTTGTGGGTAGATAGATCATCTGATAAAATCTCGTTAAGTAACAGATGCTTACGAAGGAGCGTGGTAGAGGGTCAATCCGCAACATTAAAAAATAGATAGACAGACCGCATTAGCTTTATCTTTTAGATTTGCGCCAGCCAGCGTTAATAGCTTCAGTCACTGAGCAAAACCAAAGTTCTCCTTTTTGTTTGGAAATTTTAGTTTTATTGTAATAAGCACCCCCAGGAACGTGAAAAATTTTTTCACCTCTGGAAGAAATATTCCCCTTTATTTTACAGTCTCCTTTTTGAAAATTTTCATGAGAAACCAATCTTTTTCCTCTCCGCCAATCCCATGGTACTACGAATTGACTTTTCCATATCCCAAGACTGTTTTTTTTCGCATGTCTTTGTTCTTTTAGATATTTCTTTGAATATTTTACATACGCTAATGCCCAACCATTCTTTACCATCCAAGCGTTGATATCTTTACCTCCTAAAAAACAGATCGCTAAAATTCTCCCATACGAGTCTTCTCTTTCGCCTTCGCACCTTATTTGTGAGGTTACTTCAATTTTTTTTCTCAAGCTTTTCGTAGACTCTTTACCACATTCCCATTGTTCACCTTTGTAAAGACATTCTTGTCTAATCTCAGGCGCATCTATCCCCTCGAGCCTATATTTGTCTTTCCCAATATGGATTGTATCTCCATCTACTACCCGTACCTGTGCATTTGTTGTAGTAAAGACCAAACAAAATAAATGTAGAAACAGAAAAAAAGTTATTAGGTTCCACATCGCTTTTTTTAATTTACCTCTACGTGTTAAAGAAAAAGCTCGAAGCAAGGACAGCCGAGATCCGTTTAGAATTTTGAGCTTAGTTTATCCGTTGCATCGAATAAACATGATCTACACAATTATTTTGTTTATCCCACTCAAGCATTTCTGGTGCCGACATAAATTCCTTCATTTTGTCTAAATCAGTAACATCAACCAACATTATAGACTTATGGTCGTTAACCTTAATAAGTTCTGATTCTGAGCACCATTCACCTATTACTTGACTTGATAAGTCAAACAATTCTTTAAACTCATCAAAGTGACAACTGAAAGTTGAAACAATACAAACATTCATAAAAGTACCTCTTTTATTAATAATTTCAGAATATGGCTATGAAAAAAATAGAACAAGTTAATAGATCCATAAAAATATTATTTCATTAATTTTTCTGATAGATAAGTAGCACTAACTACTATCTTCATGAGAAATCTATGAACAAAATAACATTTCACATTGGTAGATGCTATACAAATCTAGAAATAGAAAAGGTTTACAGAACATTGATCTGTGCATGCGAAGACTGTCGCCAAGCTTGGAGTGGGCCCAAAAACAGGGAGGTGTAAAGCCAAACGCTCTCCCAAAATTAGTTTATGAATTGGCAATCATAGAATGATGTGCAAGCACTTGACCTTCATTTCTCATAAGTGGCTGTAAAAATATCAAATGGATAATCAACGGTTTTCCAGTGTTTCAAGCAGCATCAAAAGTCTCTCCTCAACTGCTGATTCTTCAAATCTTTCTTGAATACATCCATCGTCTTTTAGCCACGGTAATTTGTAATTATTAAATATTTCACTCTTGGGTTTTAATTCCAAAGATTTGTCGAAAACGCCAATAACCATTGCTATCATTCCAGGAAAAGAGTCTGCTTTACCAAATATCCTACAACCACATGTGGAACAAAAATGACTTTTAACCGGCATACCACTTCCACCAGTGTACTCGTATACGCTTGTTTCGCCTTGAATTTCGACTTCATCTTCCCCAAACATTGCTGCTACGTTTACAACACCTAAAAGCTTTCGGCATCTCGCACAGTTACATCTACCAACAAGCATAGGTTCCAAGTCAGTTTTAATCGTTATCTTTCCACAATGACAGCCACCAGTATGCTTGCTCATCTTCAAAATCCTTTCTTATCCATCTAATTATAGTACAGACAGTTTAGCTCTAGTTACATAATTAGGAAGAGTTTCTTACGCTACTTCTCTAGAATATATAACATGATCTTAATTCTTATAATCTCAGAACGTATTTCTAAAGTCCAGTTTGATACAATTACTAGCTATTAGATTAAGTTTACCAATTTGAGACAATCTATTTCTTCTTACTTTTTAAGTTCCACCATATTGATAAGTGTCTTCTTACTTCTCTTTAACTACTTTAAGACACTTTCCACATAAAAATTCCCAATCCTTAAGTTCTTTGCATCTGCAACAATAAAAAATTCTTTGGGTTCATGACACTTAAAACAAACCTCAATTCTTTCTCTCATAGTTCTAATATGGCTTTGTTTTTGAGTATTATTTTGATCTAGTACACAGAGAAGAAAAAAATGAGAGAACTCCTACTAAAATCAAAAAGTAGCATACAAAATCTATTGGGTTTAAGTATTCGATATAGATACCGGTTAAAAATGCGGCAAATGAAGACATTAATGTCATTATAGCGGAACCTAAACCGGAGGCACTTCCTGCCAGATGTGGTATTGCCTTGACTATTTCAGCATTTGATGCAGGCCAAATAATCCCTGACCCAAAAGTCATTATAAGTATAGGCAGAAAAAAGCTTAAAGGATGAAGGTAAAAGTTTGAAAGCAATAATGAAATACAAGGGCCCAAGAACAATATTAAACTACCAAATACCATTAAATTCTTGGTTGATACTATATTAGCAATTTTGCTAACTAATATATTACCTAGCACATATCCAAGAGCGGGAAACGATAAGCATATTCCCATAATTGTTGGAGAGAGGTTGAAAACTTTTACTGCAACATATGGGCCGCCAATAAAGAATATTCCGAAAATAGAAAAGCTGAGAGCGAATGTAGAGGCTGGCAACCAAAAATCTAAGCTAGTTATTAAAGTGGGATATGTTTTTATTTGAGAAAATATATCTTTGCTTTTATGGAAATGCGTTTCTTTGAGATCAATCATTATCAACGCAAGTAGTAAAAGACTGAGGAAAGTAAGAAAGAGAAAAATTCCTTTTGAACCAAAATAGTCATTGATTATTCCACCTGCAAAAGGCGCCAGAGAAGGAGCAATGCCCATTGCGATGGATAATAACCCCAACATCTTAACAGTTTCATCTTTCGATGAGAAATCCCCAATAATGGCTCTGGACAGAACGAGACCTGCTGCAGAGGAGGATTGACAAAGTCTGAAAAATAAAAAGCTATTAAAATCTGGTGAAATATAACACCCTAGCGAGGAAGCAAAAAAAATGCAGAAGAACACCAACATTATTGGACGCCTTCCAAAGCGATCCGATAGCGGACCGGCTATGAAATTTACAAATGCAACACCCAAAAGGTAGCCGGAAATAGTATATTGGATCGTTTTATAATCGGTTTTAAATTGTTCTTGCAAGTCAGTAAGGGATGGAACGATTATAACTTGGACAAGTATATATGTTCCTGCTAAGAGTGAGAGTGTTAAAAGATGAGGTCTTGCTTTGATCATAATAGGCTGAAGGTAGGTGGTAAGATTAACTCTTATTATTTAGAAATGTCTGATAAGGCCAGTGACTTGATATTAAATTGAATACTTTATGCTGCAAGAACAACGTGACGTCAACGTTACTTTACGTAGAGGCAGTATACAAAGTAAAAGTTAGATAATTCATTATTAGATACTAAGATGGTTTTAATTTTAACTAAAAAAGGCGTAAAAAAATGACCGTAGTATCTGTGAGAGAAGTAACACCGCATGTTGGTAAAGAAAAATTGGTTGAAAGCCGAATGCGAAAAGCGGAGGCTATCATCGCTAAACATGGGGCACACACACGAATGTATAAGACAGTAGTAGGTCAAGGAGTTGGGGATTATCTTTTGTTTAGCATGTATGAGTCATTTTCAACCGCAACAAAATCTTTTCAAAGTTTTTCAGCTGACCCAGATATGACCACTTTGATGGAAGAGAGAGGTGCCAGTCCTTCTGCTGATATAAAAGGGCCTGACGTTTATAGAATTGCATTTGGGAAACCTTCTAATCCACCGAAGTCTTTATTAGTTCAAAGAATGTATCATATGCCAAGAAAAAATCAGGCGTCTGCGCTTGAGTTAGCACCCGAATTGGACGCGTTAATGACAAGCCAAGATGTAAATGTCGGTTTTGCGGTTCCTATCGCAACCGCAGATCACGAAATGCTTACTGTAGTTTATGGATTTAACTCTATGGATCATTACGGAGAGGTATTAGACTCAATGGTTGAAAATCCAACCTTTGCAGCTCTAGTTGAAAAAGCCAATACTTTTGGCTCGATCAAGTCCTCCAGAGTAATATTGAAAATCTAATTCTGTTAGGCAAAAGGGTAACAAGCAAGTTACCCTTTTGTGCCTGAGAATGCTATATATAGGACAGTCTAAAAACATAGCTTATCACTTTATTGGCATTATAACAT
>CACNDI010000014.1 GCA_902619165.1 uncultured Alphaproteobacteria bacterium | reverse complement strand
TCTCAGTGAGATACACAAGCTCGTCGCCAAAGGCGGTAGTGTTTTATTTGTCGGAACGAAACGCCAAGCGCAACAGTCTATTGCGGAAGCTGCATCCAAGTGCGCTCAGTATTATATAAACTACAGATGGCTTGGAGGCACGTTGACAAATTGGAATACAGTATCAAATTCAATTCTTAGGTTAAAGGATCTTGAGGAATTTGACGAAAGTCAACTCGCCCTTTTCACAAAAAAGGAGAGGCTAAACATAGAAAAGGAACATCAAAAGTTAAATTTATCACTTGGTGGTATAAAAGATATGAAAAATATACCCGACATGCTCTTTGTTATAGATACCAATAAGGAGGCTATAGCAATAAAAGAAGCAAAATGACCAATATTTATCTATTGAAACAGAAAAAGGAGAAATATTTGGATCAATCAATTCCTCAAGTACTTTTTTATCGAGCCAAAGTGATATAATAGAACAATTCTCTCAGATATGCTCAGCTCACAAAAATGAAAATAGTGATGCAATTTTTATTTTTGATGGTAATTGTACACGAGAGTTTTTAGACTGTGTTAAAAAAGAGGCAAGTGAAAAAATTTTTACCAAATATTTCATCCCTGCTAATTTTTTAAAACTGGCAGAATATAAAAATGATGCAATTTATTTTAAAGGGTTTAATCTTTTTATTAACCTTAAGGAAGCGAATATATTAGTAAACTCAAACAGATTAAAAAATGCCATGGATGCGTCAATTGCTATTTTCGAAAAAATAAGAACTGAAACCAGTGTTACCATCGTTACCGATGGTCCAAATATGGCATGTGGTGTTTCAAATGAAGAAGTTGCAAAAGTTCAACCAGATGTCATTAGGGGTACTAATTCAAGATTGGGAGCAGGTGATGCGTTCTTTTCTTATTTTCTATCCTATAAAGAATTGAATCCGTCTGCAAGCCTCAAGAAAAGTTTGTACGTAGCAAATAGAAAAACTCAGAACTACTTAAAAGCTAATGATTAAAAAATTTATAAATAAGAATAGACATCTTATTAACTGCTCCCGGGACGTTTTAAAGGCCCTTGATAAAAAAATTCCACTGGTTGCGTTAGAAAGCTCTATAATTTCCCATGGAATGCCTTTTCCCCAGTCACTAGAAATGGCAAAAGATATTGAGGGAATAATAAGAGATGAGGGTGTTCAGCCAGCGACACTGGCTATACTAGATGGCAAAATTCAGATTGGTCTCGACCCTGAAATTCTAGACGCTTTTGCTAAGTTTCGAAATGTTGAGAAAGTCTCGAGCATCAATTTAGACAGTACGATTTTTTCGAAAAAGCCAGGTGGAACTACCGTTTCAGGCTCGCTTAGAATATGTAAGTTAGCCTCTATCTCCGTATTTGTTACGGGCGGAATTGGAGGAGTTCATAGGGACGTCTCTGAAAGCATGGATGTATCTTCAGACCTACAAGCCATTAAAGAATCCAAAATAATTACTGTGTGCGCGGGTCCAAAAACAATCCTAGACATCTCAAAAACTTATGAGTTACTAGAAACACTATCAATCCCTGCGTTCTCATACAAACAAAATAATTTACCTGCTTTTTGGTATCGAGACACCCAATTGCGATCTACTCACCGTGTAGATAGCCCAGAAGCAATTGCAAAGATTTACTCGATTGCAAGGAGCATAAATTTTTGTAATGGATTATTGCTCTGCAATCCAATACCAAAAAAATATTCTCTGGACCAAAGGTACTTAGAACCATTAATATTAAATGGAGTTATGGAACTAAAAAAATCCAACATAACTGGAAAAGAACTTACTCCGAGACTATTGAAGTATTTAGTTGACAAGACGAGTGGAAAAACGCTCTTTTCAAATATTGAACTGATAAAAAATAATGCAATGCTAGGTGCTAAAGTTGCTAAAGCTCTGGACCATTGATTAGTAATAAAAGCAGATCTTAAATATGGGAAAACTTTTTCAAAAATTACGACGGGACTTTCTTACTGGAATAGTTGTTCTAATACCTATCGTTCTTACAGTTTATCTGGTTTGGAGTGTTATCACCTTTATTGACAAAGTGATAATTCCTATTATTCCACCCAGATATAATCCCTTAGACTTGTTTGAAATTTATATTCCTGGGCTAGGTGTAATTTTATTTTTAATTGTAACTACGCTTATCGGATCACTAGCATCAGGGTTTATGGGAAGACAGGCTATTAATCTGGGCGAAAAAATTCTTTCACGAACGCCTATTGTCAGTACGGTTTATAACTCAATTAAACAAATAATCCAAGCCGTTTTCAAGCCTGATGGTACAAATTTTAAGCAGCCATGCCTCGTTGAATACCCTAGAAAAGGCGTATGGGCAGTAGCCTTTATCTCAACGGAAACATATGGTGAAATTAAGCAAAAAATTAATCAAGGATCTCTTGTTACAGTTTTTTTACCAACCACGCCAAACCCAACATCTGGCTTTATGTTATTTGTACCCAAAGATGACATAATTATCTTGGATATGTCAGTTGAAGACGCGGCTAAACTTATAATTTCAGCAGGACTGGTGATGCCAGAGAAAAAGTAAAAAAATGTTGGATTTTTTTTGTCTTTTTAGTAAACTAGAGAAACTGCTCGATAGGTTTCTTGCCTGTATGAAACCTGCCTCAATAACTAGCGCCTTCCCTTGAAGGCGCTTCTTTTTTTACAAACTTCTCCATATTTTTCAATACTTTATAAGATAATTTTAAAGGGTTTCCTTTATCCGTTTTAATGAATAGTTTTTCATTAGTGGGTTTTATGTTGCTCTTGTCTGATTCTATAAAAGCTAATAAACCAGAGATATTTTTAACCTTTCCTTCTCTGAATGAAAAAGTTATACCTTTAGTTCCTGCTTCTAAGGACTCTATTTCAAGCGACTTACACTTTTCTTTAATTTTTATAATGTTTGCTAAGTTAATAACATCCTTAGGTAACTTTCCAAATCGATCTATCAATTCTGCCAGTAAAGACTCCAATTGCAGTTGGCTTTCAAAATTTGAGAGCCTACGGTAGAAACTCAATCTTAAAGCTGAGTCCTCTATATAGTTTTCAGGTATTCTTGCTGATACAGGAATTCTTATCACAGGAGACCAATTTTCTTCAAGATTAGAATAATCGTCTTCATTTTTATTTAACTTTAAAGAACTGATAGTTTTCTGCAACATTTCCTGATACAAAGACACGCCTATCTCATTAGCTTGTCCAGTTTGTTCCTCCCCTAAAATATTTCCAGACCCCCTCATTTCAAGATCTTGAGAAGATAGGGTGAAACCAGATACTAACGAATTTAACTCTTTAATTAAATCAAGCCGTTTCCTGGCAGTTTCAGTTAGTAACGCTTTTTCTTTAGTAATCAAATATGCAAACGCTCTTTTATTAGAACGACCAACTCTCCCTCTTATTTGGTACAACTGACTTAAACCAAATAACTCTGCTCTATATATGATTATAGTATTCGCTCTTTGTACATCAAGACCACTCCCAATAATATTTGTCGAAACAAGAAGATCTAACTCTCCATAGTAAAAAGCTGAAATAGTTTTTTCTAACTCTTTATTGCTGGTTTTGCCGGTGGCAACCATGTATTTAACTTCAGGTAAAAAATTATTAAGAAACTCTTCTATAGCACGAATATCTTTTATTCTTGGAACGACAAAAAATACTTGCCCATCTCTCTTGATCTCACGAATTATAGCAGATCTTATAGTGCCTTGATCAAACTCAATAACGTTTGTTTCAATAGGCATTCTATTTTTTGGAGGAGTATTAATCAATGAAAGATCTCTAATTCCTGAAAAAGCCATTTGTAAGGTCCGTGGTATAGGCGTGGCCGATAAAGTTAACACGTGAACGTTGGGGAATATGGCTTTTAGCCGCTCCTTTTGATCTACACCAAAGCTTTGCTCCTCATCTACAATTATCAAACTGAGATCATTAAACTTTAGATCTCTATTAAGAACACTATGTGTTCCGATCAGTATATTAACATCGCCAATTGCGAGATCGTCTTTTATTTGCTTTATCTCTGTTGGCTTAGTTAATCGAGAAAACATTTTTGTTTTGATGGGGTAACCGTCAAAACGTTTTTTAAAAATTTCAGCATGCTGTTTTGCTAGAAGCGTTGTTGGCGCTGCTAAGACAACTTGTCTATGCTCCGTTACCATTATAAAAGCCGCTCTTATTGCGACCTCCGTTTTTCCAAAACCCACATCGCCACAAATTAGCCTGTCCATAGGGTTTCCAGTAGACAAGTCTTTTATAACATCATTTATTGCTTGCATCTGATCAGGTGTTTCTTCATAAGGGAATCGATCACAAAAATCTTGGAAAATATCTCTTTGCAGATTAATCTTTTTTGTTTTTATAAGTTTTCTTTCCGCAGCAACCTTAATCAGCTTCTCAGCTATCAACTTGATTTTATTTTTGACTGTTGCCTTTCTCATCTGCCAATTTGCAGAACCGAGTCTATCTAGCCTTGCATCAGAAAAACCTAGTGCAGATATAAGTTCTATATTTTCTACAGGCAGAAATATTTTATCAGAGCCTGCATAATTAATTTGAAGAAAATCATTGTTTACGCCGTTTATTTCAAAACTCTTTAGCCCCATAAACATTCCAATTCCATAGTCTACGTGAACAACGAGATCTTCTATACTTAATGAATTTAGATCCTCAAAAACAGCACTCAGGTTACGAAGCTTTGCTGATTTGTTACTTCTCAGGTTGCCTCCTAAAATTGATTTCTCTGTTATGATCTCAAATGAGGGAGTTGAGAATCCTACATCTAAGCGTGATACGGCATAATAGAGTTGCCTAGGAGCATCATGTATTTGGTTAATATTTTCTATTTTTCTCACAACACTTAAGTCGTTTTCTTTCAAAACATTAATAAGCCTGTTTATTGATCCCTCAGAATGACCAGACAAGATGATTGGGTGCGTTTTTACTCTCTGCCTCAAGTACTTGGCAACTTCGTTAAAAAGAGAAACGTCTTCCTTATTTCGTTCTACTGCAAAATCTTTTGTAGAAGAATATGTTGTTTTTATTTTATTTGTAAAAAGCTTATCAACTTTCTTAATATCATAAAAACTAATAGCTTTATTAAATTCTAACGGTGACAAATAATGTGAGGAGGCCTCCAATAAAGTAAGTTTATTTGGATTGTTAGAAACAGTCTTCCAGTCGAATCTTCTACTCTCAACGATCTGCTCCCATTTATTTTCAATCATTACTTGCAGATCACTATCATATGAAAGAGAAGCTCGTTTAAAAAATGAAAATATAGGCACAAGTTTTGGATTAAATAAAGGTAACCAGTGCTCTATTCCTTCAATCAATATTTTTTCCGAGATTGAGTTATAAACTCTATCGTCAATCTTAACCGTGCCAATAGTTTTACGATAATTCTGCCTAAAAACACTTATAGATTCTTCATCTAATATTATTTCAGATATAGGAAATATGTTTACATTCTTTATTGACCCATTTGACCTTTGACTTGATGGATCAAAGGTTCTTATTTTTTCTATTTTGGCACCGAAAAAATCTAGTCTGATAGGATATTTTATTTCAGGAACAAAAATATCTAAAATACCACCCCTTAGAGCATATTCGCCTATTGAATAAACATTTGTTTGTCTTGAATAACCCATGTTTTCAAGCCACTCAATTAGGTTGGACAAAATTACATTTTGGTTAATCTTAAGAGAAAAGCTCTTTTTAAGGATTTCTTTAATAGGAACGATTTTCTGAATAACACTGTCAACCGATAACAAAAAAATTTTATGAGATTTTCCAACTCCTTCTAATGCTCTTAGAGCACTATACCTTTTAGATATTATCTCTTTTCTAGGAGAAATATTACTATAAGGCAAGCAGTCCCATGCAGGATAAACAATCACTTCAACATCATCATTAAAAAATTTAAGCATATCTGAAAACTGTTTCAGCTCTCCTTCACGCATAAGGATATGTACATGGATCGATCTATCAGAGCTTTCAAATATCCTTGACAAAGCAAAAGCTCTAAATTCTTTATTATAATATTCTGTAAAGTATTTTTTCATGCAAATTTCTCTAACAAAGTTATTGCTGATTAAATGAATAAAAACTAGAATAAAATAATATTTTTGTTAACAGTTAGGATAATTACAATGTTTAGTAGTTTTCCCAACAGAAGGGGAAGAAGATTAAGGCAGAATAGTGGAGTAAGAGCCTTAGTTAGAGAAACGATCCTAAGTAAATCCGATTTGATTTGCCCTATATTCTTGAGAGAGGGTAAAAAGATTATTGAAAATATTCCTTCTATGCCCGGAGTAAATAGGTATTCAATAGACACACTAATTCCATATATAGAGAAGTTAATCAGTTCGGGAATCTTGGCAGTAGCTTTGTTCCCACTTACACCTTCCAATAAAAAATCCTCTGATTGTGAGGAAGCTTGGAATCCAGAAAACTTAGTGAATATCGCTACGAGGCAACTGAAAAAAAAATTTCCTGAACTGATTGTAATGCTCGATGTGGCGCTCGATCCCTATAACATTGATGGTCATGATGGTCTTCTAGTAGACGGAAAAATAATTAATGATGAAACCTTGGTAGCACTAGAAAGACAGGCATTGGTTCAAGCTGAATCTGGAGCAGACATACTTGGTCCATCTGATATGATGGATGGCAGAATTAAAAAAATAAGAGTTGCCCTTGAAGAGAATGGTTTCAAGGATACTCTAATTATGTCATACGCTGCAAAATTTGCTTCAGCTTATTACGGTCCATTTAGAGAAGCAGTTGGAGCACAAGGATTACTAAAAGGTGATAAAAAAACTTATCAAATTGATCCTTCTAATATTCAAGAAGCAATTAGGGAAGTTGGAGAAGATATAAATGAAGGGGCTGACATGGTCATGGTAAAGCCCGGCATGCCTTACCTTGATATTATTTCGGAAGTAAAACGAAAGTTTAGCTTTCCAACTTTTGCTTACCAAGTTTCAGGAGAATACTCAATGATAAGAGGAGCGATTGAAAACAATTGGCTTGATAAAGATACTACAATAATCGAAAGCCTTACTTGCTTTAAAAGAGCTGGATGCGACGGAATATTAACATATTTTGCACCTGAAGCTGCAGAAATAATAGATAAGAGTAGCTGAGGATGAAAATGTCGTTCATTTTACCAATTAAAGGGATGAAAAATTGTATTTTTTTATTAGTAATCACTTTAATCCTCTTATCATGTCAGAACGTAGGTCAGAGGAATAGTGGCAGCGTGATCAACAGAGATGCAGAGCTAGTTTTACAAAGTTTATTCGAAATTGATCCGGACTCAGTAAGCATCTATAAAAATGCTCCAGCAACTCTTATTATTCCAAGAATTACTAAAGCAGGAATTATGCTAGGCGGAGCATATGGAGAGGGTGTGTTAAGAATAAATGAAGCACCAGTTGATTATTATTCATTGGCATCTGCTTCATATGGATTTCAGATAGGAGCTCAACAATATTCAAATATCATTTTTTTTATGACAGAAGAAGCACTACAAAAATTCAGGATTACAGATGGCTGGGAGCTCGGTGCGGATGCTGAAGTGGTATTTAGAGATAAAGGCTATTCAATCGGTATTAGCTCAAAAACGATCTCTAAACCTGTATATGCTGTAGTGTTTGACCAAAAAGGTTTACTAGCGGGGACCTCATTAGTTGGCGCGAAGTATTCAAGATTAATTAGGTAGCCAATTTATTTATCAAACCTCGTTACAAGACTAGAAGTATCAAATTTTGAGCCACCATTTCGTTGAATTTCTGCATAGAATTGATTGACTATTGAGGTTATTGGAAGTGAGATATTATTATTACCTGCGTGATCAAGACATATGCCAAGATCTTTTCTCATTAGTTTTACAGCGAAACCGAAATCAAATTTACGATCAACCATAGTCTCACCTCTGTTACTGAGCTGCCAACTACCAGCTGCGCCTTGCGAAATTGCACCTAACACTTTCTTAGTATCCAACCCACTTTTTTCAGAAAATGAAATTGCCTCTGAAAGAGCTTGGATAAGTCCTGCAATGCAAATTTGATTAACCATTTTTGCTATTTGTCCTTTTCCAGGACCTCCAATTAAAGTGATATTTTTTGCATAGGCTGCAATTATCGATTTTATTTTTTCAAAAACTGAATTTTCACCGCCAATCATCACGGTTAATTCCCCTTTTAAAGCACCAACTTCTCCTCCTGAGACGGGGGCATCTAAAAAATGTATATCGAGCTCTTTAGCTTTTTTGGAAAGTTTAATAGCAATATCAGAGGACGTCGTAGTGTGATCAATAAAAACGCTACCAGGTTTCATAGAAGAAAAGGCTTTATCTGTTCCTAAAGTTATTTCTTTCAAATCCGTGTCATTACCAACACAACTAAAGACAATATCACTATCTGAGACCGCTTCTTTTATTGAAGTGGCATAGGTTCCAATATTGTTTTTAATCCACAATTTTGATTTCTCTTGTGACCTGTTGTAAACAGTCACTTTGTAACCCTTTTTTGAGAGATGCCCTGCCATTGGGAAGCCCATTACACCTAATCCAATAAAGGTAATTTTTTTCATAGCTTAATCCTAATAATTGAACAATATTATTAGTATAATATAATCTGTTTTTTTAAAAAAGTTGATATAATGAAAATACTATTAAAAACAATGCCTTACATTTTCATGGCATTGATCTTATTTTCGTTCCTAATTTTAGGATTTTTCTTTTATTTGTGTTATCAATCCTTGCCCAAATATACAAAGGACGTATTCACGCCTGATATTCAATCAAAGGTTTCTATAAAAACAGATTTATACGCAGTTCCACACATCACAGGACAAAGCGATGAAGAAACTTTTTTTGGTTTAGGATATATTCATGCACAAGAGCGCTTATGGCAAATGACTTATCTTAAACGGATATCCCAAGGTCGTTTATCTGAAATTAATGGCCCAGAAACAGTGCTCCTAGACACATTTATGAAATCTCTGGATCTACAAACTCTAGCAAAGCAGATTTTTCAAAATTTATCGCCAGACTTAAAGAAAATTTTATCATCTTATTCCAAGGGAGTTAATTTTAGGTTGAAAGAAATACAAGAACAAGGCTTAGGTCGTGGATCTCCTGAATTTTTTTTTCAAACTCCCGAAGTCACACCATGGAGCCCGGTAGACAGTTTGACCGTGCTTAAATTTATTGAGTTCATGTCTTCTGGCAAAGCCTTAACAGAAATAGAGCTAACATCATTAATATTTTCGAGCGCGATAGACGATAAAATAAAGCATTTAATTAGTGATTCAGGCATTCTTCGTTCCAAACTTAATGAAGTTATCTCAAATTTAAGAGAACAACAATTTGATGAGCACAAAAAAAATAAATACGGAAGCTATAATGGCTTTTTTTCACCTCGAAATGCTGGATTTTATTCGAACGTATTTGCGGCCGATGGTAGCCGAACTGCCTCAAAAAAATCGCTATTATCAACAAATTTATTTCTTCCTCTATCTTCACCATCATTATGGATGCTTGCCCATCTTGATCTGCAGAAAAGTTCAGTAGTAGGAGCAACAGTTCCTGGCATACCAGTTATATTTTCTGGAAAAAATAGGCAATTGGCATGGGGATCGTCTTTTTCATTCGTTGACGACCAAGATCTTTATTTTGAAAAAATAAACTCAGCAAACAAAAACGAATATCTTTCACCTTCGGGATACAAACGATTTTCAAACCAGAAAAAATTAATAAAGGTAAAAAATAATGATACAGTCAGCTTCACAGTCAGGCGAACTGAAAATCGCGTTATAATACCTCACGAACTTTATAAAATGCAATCTATAGTTCCTGATGGTTTTCTCATTTCGTTGGCTTGGACAGGATTTAAAAGTAACGATAAGACCCTTGAAACTTTCGTAAAATTAATGTCTGCAAAAAGCTTAGATGAATTTAAAACTAATATCTCACAAGACAATAGCTTCAATTTGATTTTGGTAGTTGCTGATGAAACAGAAGTTAATTCTGTATTTATTGGGAAAGCGCCTAAGAGAAAAAAGGAAAATGATACAAAAGGGCAAGTAATTACGCCAGGCTGGAAGACTAGGAATCAATGGCGTTTAGATGAAAAAGAAGAGGTCAAGGCATTTGCTAGTTCTAATAAAAACGGACTCATTCTAAATACAAACAATAGTTTTTCAGAAAGGCCTTTTCCAAATCATATGAGTTTCAATTGGGGTGATGAACAAAGACTTCTTAGAGCTACAAAAATGGTAAGCAACAGAGAGTTTCATAGCTCTGAAAGCTTTAAAGAACTACAAAATGATTTTATTTCAGAGCCTGCTCGAACTTTATTACCACTCATGGGCAAAGAACTCTGGTTTCAATATGACAACAAAGATCCTGATGACATAAATGACATCAAGACACGTAGTCTAGAACTTTTAACAAATTGGAATGGAAATATGGTGACTGGCTCACCAGAGCCACTTATTTATTCAACATGGGTTAAAACTTTCATAAAAATGCTTCTCGAAGATGAGCTGAGTTCCAATTCTTTATCTGCTAATATGGTTAGCCCACTATTTTTGGAAAAAGTACTTAGAAACTACAAAGATGCTGGAACTTGGTGTGATATAAAACATTCCGATAAAATTGAAACATGTGTGGAGCTATCCAAAAAATCATTAACAAAAAGTCTTCGAAAGTTAAAGGAAGCATATGGATCCGATATTAACAATTGGAGATGGGGTGATGAAAGAAGAATTAACCATCCCTCTTTTTCAGTAAATGGCATTTTAATCCCAAAATTCTTACAAGAAATATCGAGCGAGGTTTCGGGAAGTGAACATACTTTAAATTCAACAATGTTTATTGACATATCTAATCATAAAATAGCAAAGGGAAGTTCGTTCAAAATGATAATTGACTTTTCTTCACCAACTAAAAACATGTTTATCATTCCTTCCGGCCAAAGTGGCCATTTAATATCAAGACATTATGATGATCAAACAAGTCTTTGGAAAAGTGGAAAATATATATACTTATCTGGGGTTAGGGATTTAATACTTGGTGGAACAAAGGGGGAGATAGTCATCCATCCTTCATCAATCGAATAGTTTCTTACATTTCATTAAGGATCCAACAAGTGTATTAATTTCATTTTCGGTGTTGTAAAGGGCCAGACTTGCTCTGCAAGTAGCGGGCACTCCAATAAATTCCATTAAAGGTTGCGCACAATGGTGACCGGACCTAACCGCAACACCGTTTGCATCTAATATTGTAGCCATATCGTGCGCATGCGCGCTACCCTGCATGGAAAAAGAGAATATAGCTAGATTATCCTTATGAAAACAGTGTCTAACCAACCAATCTAACTTTTCTAACTCAGTTCGTGTATAATCTGATATTGATATTTCGTACTCTAAAACTGACTCTCTGTCTAGGTTTTGGACAAAGTCTATGGCAGCGCCAAGACCGATTATCTCGGCAATTCCCGGTGTGCCAGCCTCAAATAAAAACGGAGATTTGTTATAAATTACATCGTCTTTTGTGACACTTCTTATCATCTCTCCTCCACCGTTAAATGGAACCATTTCATTTATTCTCTTTTTATTAACGTAGAGTACTCCAGTACCAGTTGGCCCAAAAAGCTTATGGCCTGTAAAAGTATAAAAATCACACCCTATATCTTCCACATTTATTTTCAAGTGAACAACTGCTTGAGAACCATCTAATACAGTGACAATTCCTTTGTCTTTGAGTGCTTTACAAATTTTCTTAACATCAAGGATAGAACCAAAGACATTAGACATGTGCGTTATGCATGCCATTTTTGTTCTTGAAGAAATTTTTTTTTCGATCATATCTAGCGATATTTGGCCGTTCTCATCTGGATCAATCCAAATAATTTTTATACCTTTTCTAGATCTTAAAAAATGCCATGGAACGATATTAGCATGGTGCTCTAAGGTTGACAAAATAATCTCATCTCCTGCCTCAAGGTTTTGGTTAGCCCACCCGTATGAAACAAGATTTAATGCCTCAGTAGAACCTGATGTAAATATAATTTCCTCTTGAAAAGAGGCTCCTAGGAAAGCAACAACTTTGTCTCTTACTGCTTCATATTTTTCGGTAGCAAGGTTCGATAAATAGTGTAACCCTCTGTGAACATTTGAATACTCGCTTTCATAACATTTTTTTACAGCCTCTATTACTTTGAAAGGTTTTTGTGAAGATGCTCCATTATCTAAGTAAACTAAAGGTTTATCGTTTACTTTCTTAGAAAGTATTGGAAATTCTTTCCTAAATTCTGACACATCAAACATTTGGCAGGTCACCAACTAATAAAAATTGTATAAGTGATATAAATATCATGAAAAGAAATCCCATAGTTAATGATACGGTTATAGCACCCAGAAATGCAGTTAATAAGACACTTTTGAATTCATATAGTATTGACACCACAGAAGACAATGCCCAGATAAACCACACTAATTCAAAGAACCTAAAAATATAGTATAAGTCAAATGAAATAAACAGAAATAATACCTGAATAAATTTAAACACGAATGTTACTAAAAACAAGAATAAGACATTTTTTCCTATTTCTTCTATAGCTATCTTTTTATTAGAAAAGTTACTAAAAAATAAAATAGAGGCCATCACAGTTATTATAAAAATCAATTCAAAAGCAA
This sequence comes from uncultured Alphaproteobacteria bacterium, assembly GCA_902619165.1. GTDB lineage: Bacteria > Pseudomonadota > Alphaproteobacteria > Rhodobacterales > Rhodobacteraceae > CACIJG01. The sequence continues at coordinate 40,206 of CACNDI010000014.1, read as the reverse complement.
ACATACTAAAGGGATTAAAGATGAACGATAATGAGTTATTTTCAAGTAACTTTGAGGCATTAGCCGATGATTTGAAGATTAACCTCTCTAAAAAAGAGTTTAAAATAGAAGTCGTGGCTGCGATAAAAACGGCGCCCTCAATGACGGAACTTAATTTTAATTTAATTGGTCTCAATGCATCTGGCAACTCTGTTGGCCTTCTGAGACCTACTATTAGCAATTGTTTAAAGTCCATTAGCTTTCAAGTTTCTGTACTAAAATTAATAAGAACAACAGGTATAAAATACAAACTGGAAACAACAAAAGTAAAAAGATTTCTATCCTTAAAATTTGAAACAAAACTGACAATCCTTGAAAAAATATACACTATAATTAATTCTGAAAGAACGACAATCACGAGCTCTATGGTTCCACTTATAAAAATTTTTGCGATGCTAACTACTAAAATTATTAAAGTTGATACGGAAAGAGACCACAATAAAGCTAATCTAGTTTGAAAACTAGACGAAGAAGCCCCAAAAATTTTCAATATAAAGTGAAGAATAAACCCGAGGACATACATAAATATAGGAAGAAAAAAAAGATAGGAAACTATCACAGCTGTTATAACAGACAAGTAAGGAGCCTCTTGAACTTGACTAGTGACTTCTATCAATTGTGACAGAAGCAAAATTAAACAAGTAAAATACAGAAGGGGAAGCAATTGACTTTCTTTATCTCGTAATTCAATTTGCTCATTTATAGAAGCATCTAGGTCTCTGAACGCTGAAAGTATAGCTGTAAAGAAACCTTTGTTAATTCTTAACTGTTTATTCATGAAAAAAGCATGAGGTCCAATTACCAATATAGTGACCCAGAGCTGATCTAATGCCTTCATCTTCAACCTCATCTAAGGCTTCCGAAATAAACGCTGTGATTAGCATTTCTTTAGCTTTATCCTTCAGCACACCCCTACTAAGTAGGTAAAATAAACTCTCTTTATCTAGGGAACTCGAAGTCGATCCATGAGAACAAATAACATCATCGGCGTAAATCTCTAGTTCTGGCTTACATAAAAATTTTGACTTTTCGCTTAGCAAAAGAGATCTACTAGATTGATAGCCATCGGTCTTTTGCGCTTCCGGTGCAACATAGATTTTTCCTCGAACTATGGAGGTGCAATCGTTTTCTAGTACTGATTTAAACACCTGCCTACTTTTACACTCATAAGAATTATGATTTACCAAGACATTTTCATCACTAAAATGATCCCTTTTATTAATCAGGCTTACGTTTGCAATTGAAGTGTTTATACCATGGCCATTTAAATGCAACTCAATCTCCGTTCTGGTAGCCTTGGTATTTAGTCTAAGTCCAAAATGATTGAAAGTTGCGTTTTCAGCTATATCACAAAATTTATGGGCAATTTTTGGAAAAATATTATTTTCTCCAGTTAAATCTAAGAAATTCAACTTAGCGTTTTCTCCTAAATAAATTTCGGTTACTGAGTTGCAAACAGAAAGATTACTTCCTGTTTCTATTATAGTGGCTTCTACATCATCTTTAATAACAATTAGGTTTCTTTGAAAGCAATTGCTTGCAGAGGTTTTAGTTTTGTTATGTATTATAAGTGGCTTTTTAAAACTATCAGAAAGGCTTAGAGCGTAACCAACTTTTGGACTAAGACTATTATCTCTAGCCAAAGGTCTTGGAATAAGTTTTTGAGATTTTTCTTCAAGCCGCCCAAAGAAGTTTTTTGCAAACGATTCTTCATCGGCAATAACGTCCATAATGCTTGAAACTAAATCGCTTTCCTCACTTGCTAATTCTATGATATCACCGAGAACCGTTAGGTCAGGTTCAAATAAACAGGTTCCTTTTAAGTTGCTCAAGTCTATCTGAGAGGTATTATGAACAAGATCAGATACTATATCTAGGTTACTCTTTCTCCAATATTCTGATCTACGGCTGACTTTCTCAATGCTTGAACTATCACTCTCTAATTTTTGTCTTAAAGAATTATACCAATCACTTGTATTTACATGGTTCAATGTTTTTCCTTACCAAGTTGCAAGAAATCTTTATAACCTGTTTCCTCTACATGAAGAGCGAGTTTTTTATCGCCAGTTTTTACTATTCTTCCATCTACCATAATATGAACATAATCAGGAATTATATAGTTTAGAAGTCTTTGATAATGGGTTATTACCAGAAATGAACGTGAGGATGACAAAAAATTATTAACTCCTTTCGAGACTAATTTCATAGCATCAACATCTAACCCACTATCTGTTTCATCCAGAATTACAAATCTGGGTTCGAGTAAACACATTTGTAAGATTTCATTACGCTTTTTTTCTCCCCCTGATGCGCCAACATTGACCGGTCGTTTCATCATTTCGTCACTAATTTCTAAATCTTTTGCTATGCTACGTACCAGCTTCAAAAAGTCTGCTGCATTTAGTTCCTCTTGACCTCGTGTTTTTCTTTGAGAATTTAAAGCAGTTCTCAGAAAATTCATATTGCCAACTCCAGGTATCTCTATTGGATATTGAAATGCTAAGAAAATTCCAAGTGCCGCTCGTTCCTCTACCTCAGCATCCAACAGATCACTTCCGTCAAATTTAACATTACCGTGATTGACAGTGTATCCATCTTTCCCAGCTAGAACACTCGAAAGTGTGGATTTGCCTGACCCATTCGGTCCCATTATAGCGTGTACCTCACCGGGATTAATGGAAAGTGATAAACCTTTAATTATCTGTTTATCCTCTTCTTCCAAAGAAACTTTTAAATTATCTATTTTTAACATATTAACCAACCGAGCCCTCTAAAGAGATTGCAACCAATTTTTGCGCCTCCATTGCGAACTCCATTGGGAGTGCCTGTAATACCTCTTTACAAAACCCATTTACGATTAATGCTACAGCATCTTCCTCTCCAATCCCCCTTTGCATACAATAAAAGAGCTGATCTTCGTCAACCTTTGACGTTGTAGCTTCATGTTCCGCTCTTGCACTACTATTATTCACCTCGATATAAGGGACAGTGTGGGCTCCGCATTTATTGCCAATAAGTAGACTATCGCATTGGGTAAAATTTCTGGAGTTTTGTGATCGACCCCCAATTTGTACGAGCCCTCTGTAGGTGTTTTGAGCTTTTCCAGCACTAATTCCCTTGGATACAATTCTACTATTTGTGTTTTTTCCAAGATGTATCATCTTAGTGCCTGTATCGGCCTGTTGCATGTTATTGGTAATAGCTATTGAGTAGAACTCACCAGATGAGTTATCACCTTTTAAAACACATGATGGATATTTCCAGGTTATTGCAGATCCTGTCTCTACCTGTGTCCACATGACTTTGGAATTTCTACCCCTACAATCAGCACGTTTAGTGACAAAATTATAAATACCACCAACTCCGTTCTCATCGCCTGGAAACCAATTTTGTACTGTAGAATATTTAATTTCTGCATCGTCAAGGATCACTAACTCTACAACAGCAGCATGCAACTGGCTCTCATCCCTTTGTGGCGCAGTACACCCTTCCAAATAACTTACATATGAGTTTTTGTCTGCAATAATCAGTGTTCGCTCAAATTGTCCAGTGTTTTCAGCATTTATTCTAAAATAGGTCGACAACTCCATAGGACACTTTACCCCTTCGGGAATGTACACAAATGATCCATCAGAAAAAACAGCAGCATTGAGGCAAGCAAAAAAATTATCTGATATTGGAACAACTGATCCTAGGTATTTCTTAACTAGGTCAGGGTATTCCTTTATGGCTTCTGATATTGAACAAAAAATAACCCCTGCAGATTTTAACTCCTCTTTAAAGGTTGTCCCAACTGAAACACTATCAAAAACCGCATCGACCGCAACTCTACGATTTTCAGATTTTTCTTCAGTAATTTCTTCAATTACACCGGCGAGTTTTTTTTGCTCGGTTAACGGAATTCCTAGCTTTGAGTAGGTTTCAAGAAGTTTCGGATCTACTTCATCTAAGCTTTTTGGCTTTTCTTTCATATTGGCAGGCCGAGCATAATAATACTGATCTTGAAAGTCGATTTCGGGAATTTTTAATAGCGCCCAATCGGGCTGTTTAAGTTTCTTCCATCTATTAAACGCTTTTAGTCTCCAATCAAGCATCCACTCAGGTTCGTCATTCTTTTTTGATATAAGCTTAACAATATCTTCATTTAAGCCTAAAGGAGCATACTCCGTCTCTATATCTGTTGAGAACCCGTATTTATATGTACCTCCAACGGATCTAACCGTGGAAAGGGTTTCCTTATCGATTACGTCCCTTACCTGATAATTATCTGTCATTTATGTAGAATCCCTGTGTTTCTTATGTCTTGAATATAGTTGTTTCCATGAGAAAATAAAGGCTTCAATATCACTTTTTTTTGTATTGGGTCCCAACGAGACCCTTATTGAAGAGCTTGCAAGATTCTCACTATATTTCATCTCCTTTAATAGACTTATTTCACTTAATTTTCCTGACGAACATGCAGTACCCGATGAAACACTGAAACCTTCAAGGTCTAAAGCAATTACTTGGCTTTCGCCTTTCCAACCAGGTGTAATAATGCAGGATGTATTCGGTAGTCTCCTTTCCTTTTCGCCAACTATAATTGAGTTTTTTGAGATTTCTCTTACTTCATTCTCTAACATATCTCTTAAAATCTCAATTTCTTGCCATACACCATCTTTAACTAGTTTAATAGAGTAGGCTAAGGCTTCAGAAAATGCAGCAATAAGCATAAAATTTTCAGTCCCTGCTCTTAATCCAAATTCTTGATTTCCACCTAAAATTGCGGACTCAATTAAATCCTCATGTTTTACGAAAAGTACCCCTACCCCTTTTGGTCCACAAACTTTATGCGAAGCCAAGAAAAATGCCTGAGGCTGGATCTCGTTAAATTTAAAATCTATTTTTCCAATAGCTTGAACGGCATCAGTGCACGCTATGTTTTTGGGAACATTTTGTAATATACCGGTCTCAGAGTTAGCAATTTGCAAAGTCTGGCTATTTTTAGATGTATATGTAGAAACTAGGCCATTTTTCTCCACGGGTATAGACACTTCACACCACCTTTTTACACAATCGTGTTCAATAGCCGAACATTCAAATCTTTTATTGTGTAAAAATAGCGCCGCAGACTCCGATGCGCCGGATGTAAAGATTATTTTACCCTCATCAAGACCTAGAAGGTCCATCACATTATCTCTTGAACGTTCAATAATATTTCGTGCCTCTCTACCTTCATAGTGCACTGAGCTTGCATTACCTATCAAATCCAAATTTGAAATTAGGCTTTTTCGGGAATTTTCGCACAATAAGGCGCTTGCATTCCAATCAAAGTAACGTCTGCCATTTTGCAAAAGCGTCATTAAGCTTGTGCAAAACTTGATACTGCTTGACATGGCTCCATAGAATCAGAGGCAACGTCTTCTAGTGATATATTGTGTAAAAATAGGTAAACTTGAGATGAAAACTGTTCCCAAAACTTTTCAGTTAAAACTAGCTCAAAAGGTTTTGGTACAATCTTTGTTTCAATTTTATCGTTAATAGAAATTGCAGCGAAATTCTCATCAACGGCTTGCATAATATCATGGATTCTGATGTTTTTCGGATGAATATTTAAGCTAAATCCGCCCGATGCCCCTCTTACAGCTTTAACTAAACTTGCCTTACGCAATTTCATAAAAAGTTGTTCAAGGTAAGTTTGTGAAATGCCGGTTTCATTCGAAATCTCAGAAACGGATACATTCGATTTAAAATCTTTTCTGGCAATGTATGCCATCGCTATCAAAGCGTATTTACCTTTTGTGCTTAGTCTCATGCTTAAAATAACAATAAAAGTCTCATTATATTTAAAATAGCTTGACTTAGAGGTCAAGCAATTAGTAACTGTATGTCATTGATTGATAAAGGAACTTCAATGCCCGAAGTAAACATATCTGGTCCAAGCGGTAGGCTTGAAGGACGATTTCACCCTCAAAAAGATGCAAATGCTCCCGTAGCTATAATATTACACCCGCATCCAAAGTTTGGCGGCACAATGAACAACAGAGTTGTTTACAATCTTCACTACTGTTTCTTTAATCTTGGGTTTTCGTGTTTAAGGTTCAATTTTAGAGGTGTCGGCAAGAGCGAAGGAGAATTTGATGATGGGTTGGGTGAATTGGCAGATGCAGCGTCAGCTTTAGATTTTCTACAAGCAAATTCACCAAATTCAAGCGGTTGCTGGGTAGTTGGTTTTTCTTTTGGCTCTTGGATAGGTATGCAGTTATTGATGAGAAGACCAGAAATAAGTGGTTTTATATCTGTATCACCTCCCGCTAATACATATGACTTTAGCTTTCTTGCTCCCTGCCCTTCGTCAGGACTAATTATAAATGGCAGTTTGGATCGCCTCGTACCTCCATCTGATATAAAGAATTTATCAGATAGGCTAAAGCTTCAAAAAGGTATCAAAGTTTCTCACAAAGAAGTTGAAGGTGCTGATCATTTTTTTACCAATTTTGAAGAAGAAATGACAAAGGCAGTTAATGAGTATCTTGCTACTAGGTCAGATTTATAAATTATTGTGGGTTAATGTTAAAAAGTAATATTCTGAATAATTTGAAAACCCGTGGCTTTATCAATGACTGTACTGATTTAATAAGCCTCGATAAGCTGTTGAGCACTTCAAAAGTGACCTGTTATATTGGGTACGACGCTACTGCTTCCTCCCTTCATGTGGGCCATCTTATGAATATAATGATGCTAAGGTGGTTTCAAAAAGATGGTCACAGGGTAATCACTTTGTTAGGAGGCGGCACAACAAAAATAGGAGACCCTTCGTTTAGGAAAACAGAGAGACCATTGATAACTGACGAAACGATAAATGCTAATTTACTAAGTCTCAAATCGATATTTTCTAAATACCTAAATTTTTCGTCTGATTTCCCAGGTGCTCTCATGCTAAATAATGATGATTGGCTAAGCGAGCTAAACTACTTGGATTTTCTGAGAGATACTGGGAAGCATTTTTCAATTAACAGAATGCTAAGCTTTGAATCAGTTAAAAGCAGACTACAAAAAAATGACCCTTTAAGCTTCCTAGAATTTAATTACATGATATTACAAGGCTACGACTTTTACAAACTGAACTACGACTATCAGTGCATTCTTCAAATGGGCGGATCTGATCAATGGGGTAATATAGTCAATGGCATTGAGTTAACTAGGCGCATGAATGGCAATAGACTTTTTGGTTTGACCTCGCCATTGTTAACTAACTCTTCTGGTCAAAAGATGGGAAAATCGTCTAGTGGCGCTGTCTGGCTAAACGAAGAAAATCTCTCTCCTTATGAATTTTGGCAGTTTTGGCGGAATTGTGATGATGATGATATAGAGAAATTCCTTCTTCTTTTTACTGAATTTTCGATTGACAAAATTAAAGACCTGACTTCAAGTAAGGGTCATCGCCTAAATGAAGCAAAAATAGTTTTAGCAAACGAGGTTACCTCATTATGCCATGGAAAAATAAAGGCTAATGAAGCATTTGAAGCATCAAAAGCAGTATTTAGTGAAAATATTGGGTCTTCTAAATTACCTACAATTGAGATCAATTCTAAAGATTGTCCTGAACGTATCTCTATCACTCAACTAATGACACTTTCCGGAATGGTGAAGTCTGGAAAAGAAGCGAAGCGATTAGTAAATGAAAACGCAGTAAAGCTTGAAGGAAGGATGGTAAAAGACATTACTGAGAAGTTTGAGAAGATTAATTTTTCCAATCCTCAGCAACTTTCAATAGGGAAAAAGAAACATTTCAATATCGTGATTTTCTAATCTTATTTGTCAAGATAAACCTTTTTCATAAAGTCCGGATTGTCTACAGCACCATTCCTTTTCAAATCACCTTTCTTAATTTTTGATAACACATCCATTCCAGAACTAACCTTACCAAAAACCGTGTAATTATTGTCTAAATGAGGAGCGGGCTGGAACATGATAAAAAATTGACTATTGGCAGAATCCGGATTGTTTGATCGCGCCATACCAACAGTACCTGTGACAAAAGCAATATCAGAAAATTCAGATGGCAAGTCCGGCAATGAAGAGCCTCCTCTACCAACTAGCTCTGGGTTAAATGCTTGCGTTTTGCCAAACTTCACATCACCCGTCTGGGCCATAAAACCTTCAATTACTCTATGGAACACTACACCATCGTATGCGCCTAAATTAACTAAAGTTTTTATTCTTTCGACATGCAAGGGGGCCAAATCTGGTAGCAGTGTTATTTCAATTTTTCCACTAGCTTCACCTCCTACCTCAATTACAAGATTATTTTCTGCAAAAGCACACTTACAAATAAGTATGCAAAAAAATATGTTTACCAGAATTTTTTTAGAAAATAGATGCCTAAACATTTTTAATTGTCTTTATGAAATCTGGGTCATCAACTTTTCCATTATCTAATTGATCACCTTTTTTTATTTTATCTACAACGTCCATACCTTTCAAAACTTTTCCCCAGACAGTATATTGGTTGTTTAAATGCATACTATCTTCAAGCATAATAAAAAACTGGCTATTAGCAGAATTGGGGTTTTGTGATCGAGCCATACCCACAATACCCCTAACAAACGGCTCAGAAGTGAATTCGGCTTCTAGATCAGATAAGTCTGAACCTCCCATGCCGACACGATCACTTTGAAGGCCATTTTTCAAGGACCCAAACTGGCCATCACCTGTTTGGGCCATAAAGCCATCAATCACACGGTGAAACACAACATTATCAAAAAATCCATCTTTTGATAGCTGTAGTATTCTCTTGCAGTGATTTGGAGCAAGATCATTTAAAAGTTCTATTGTAATGTCTCCTTTATTCGTCTCTAGAACTATGTTTTGCTTGGCATCTTTTTTTGTTACCTTTTTTTTCTTTAATGCCATTTCTAATCCTTTTTTAGTTTATAAATTTACTATTAATTGCGAGCGCAATGTCTTCAGTTACAAATTTATCTATGTTACCACCTAGCTTAGCAATTTCTTTTACCAATCTAGATGCAATGGCTTGACAACCTGCATCTGCCATCAAAAAAACTGTCTCTATTTTGTTGTCTAAAACTCTATTCATACCAACCATCTGGAACTCATACTCAAAATCTGATACCGCCCGTAACCCTCTTATCAAAATTGAGGCACCTACGTCTTTTGCGCACTCTATTAGTAAATTTTTAAAAGGATGCACCACAATATCGACTTTCAATGACTTTAAATTAGCTATTTCTTTTTCTACAAGCTGGACTCTCTCTTCCAAAGAAAATAAAGGATTTTTATCATTATTTATTGCCACTCCAATCACTAACTTATCAACGAGTGTTGAAGCCCTGCTAATTATATCTATATGTCCAAGTGTTAAAGGGTCAAAAGTACCTGGGTACAATCCTATTCGCATTATATTTTCCTTCCTTCTTAAACACTTTATAAAACGGCTTTCACACAATAGGACTTAAAAATGCTCCTGTAAAACTTTCTTTCACAGTCGCTATATATTCAGGTGTACCATGACACACTACTTCACCACCTTTATCTCCACCTTCTGGTCCAATATCAATTACGTAGTCAGCTGTTTTGATAACATCCAAATTGTGTTCAATAACTATAACAGTGTTACCTTTCTCTACAAGCTCATGCAGGATTTCAAGTAGTTTTTTAATATCATGAAAGTGTAACCCAGTTGTAGGCTCGTCTAATATATACAAAGTCGATCCCGAGCTTCTTCTTGCGAGTTCTTTTGCAAGCTTTACCCTCTGTGCCTCTCCACCTGACAAGGTTGTCGCCTGTTGACCAACTTTAATGTAGCCTAGACCAACTCTTTTAAGAGTTGACATTTTTTCTCTTATCGAAGGCACCGCTTTGAAAAAATCTTCAGCTTCGTTTACTGTCATTTCCAAGACATCTGAAATGTTTTTATCCTTGAATTTTATTTCAAGCGTTTCTCTATTATACCTTTTGCCAAGACATTGGTCGCATTCCACATAAACATCGGCAAGAAAATGCATCTCTATTTTTATTAAACCATCACCTTGACAAGCCTCACAACGGCCACCTTTTACGTTAAAAGAGAAACGTCCCGGCATGTATCCTCTAGCTTTTGACTCTGGCAAGCCCGTAAACCAATCTCTTATATGCGTGAAAGCACCTGTGTAAGTAGCGGGATTAGATCTTGGAGTTCTTCCTATTGGAGATTGATCTATATCTATTACTTTCTCAAAATTCTCTAAACCTTCAATTTTTTCAAACTTTGCGGGAGTTTGCCGAGAGCCGTTAAGTTTAGAGGCTGCAGCTTTAAATAGGGTTTCTATTATTAAAGTCGACTTTCCTCCCCCTGATACACCCGTTACGCATATAAATAATTCTGTTGGAAAAGAAATATTTACATTTTTGAGATTATTGCCATTTGCTCCTGTTAATTTTACCTCGGATTTAGAATTAATTCTTCTTTTTACAGGCACAGGTATGCTCTTTTTTCCAGAAAGATAAAGACCAGTAAGTGACTTCTCATTTTTAATAACATCTAGAGGCTTGCCTTCTGCAATGATATATCCACCCTCAACTCCTGCACCAGGACCAAGATCAATGACATGATCAGCCTCTCTTATTGCTTCTTCGTCATGCTCAACCACTAAAACTGAATTACCTTGTGCTTTTAAATCTTTGAGCGTTTTTATTAACCTTCTGTTATCTCTCTGGTGTAATCCAATCGAAGGCTCGTCTAACACATAAAGGACACCAGTTAAACCAGAACCTATTTGACTCGCCAGTCTTATCCGCTGACTTTCTCCCCCTGACAATGTACCTGAGGCTCGACTTAAAGTTAAATATTCTAGACCAACATTATCTAAAAAAGTTAGCCTACTGGAGATCTCCTTAATAATAGCGGTGCCAATTTGCAATTGAGACTTAGAAAGAGTTTTTCTCAGTGATTCTATCCATTTTAGCAACTGCTTAATCGACTGATCGCAACACTCTCCGATGTTTTGTTGCCCTACCCTTACGCAGAGAGCCTCTTGCTTTAGCCTGTAACCGTTACATTTTGAGCAAGGTTTATCACTTCTATATCTTTTAAACTCCTCCAACAACCAAGGTTCAACAGTTTCATCAAATCTTCGCTTTAAGTTAGAAATTACTCCTTCAAATGATTTTTTAGTATTATAAACGCGCCCTCCATCATCAAATCTAAAGTTGATTTTCTCTCCTTCATTACCGTATAGCAGAATCTTTTTTATTTTTTCATCAAGTTGCTGCCAAGGAGCGTGAGGATTAAAATTATAATGTTTCGATAAAGCCTCAATTGTCTGTCTATAGTACGGGTTAGAACTCCTTGCCCAAGGAATAATGGCTCCATCATATACGGATAGTTTACCGTCAATAACTATCAAGCTTTCATCAAACTGGTCTTGGCGACCAAGACCATCGCACGCTTCACATGCCCCAGTGGGTGCATTAAAAGAGAAAAGTCTCGGTTCGATTTCGCCTAAACTAAAACCAGAAACAGGACATGCAAATTTTTCAGAAAATAAAAGAGATTCCTCTTGTTGATCTTCATCAAAAACATCAACAACAACTATACCCTCGGATATATCTAAAGCAGTTCTTAAACTGTCGGCAAGCCTCTCGCCGATCCTATCATCAGAAGTTGCAATCAAACGATCGACAAGCACATCTATATTATATCGATATTTTTTGTCTAATGCTGGTATCTCATCAATGTCATAAAGATCTCCATTGATCCTAAGCCTCTGAAAACCTTTTTTAATTATCTCATTGATTTCTTTTCTAAACTCTCCTTTTCGATCTTTCACTAACGGAGCAAAGATATATAATTTCAATCCCGATTTAAGTTTCAACATTGCGTCTACCATATCTGATATTTGTTGGGCTTCTATCGGTTTTCCTGTAGCTGGACTATAAGGCACGCCAACTCTGGCAAAAAGTAATCTCAGATAGTCATAAATTTCAGTAACAGTACCAACAGTTGATCGGGGATTCTTACTTGTCGTTTTTTGCTCAATAGAAATGGCTGGTGATAGTCCAGATATACTTTCCACATCTGGTTTTTGCATCATGTTTAAAAACTGTCGTGCATAAGCCGAAAGGCTTTCCACGTAACGACGCTGGCCTTCAGCATATATTGTATCAAACGCCAGTGATGACTTTCCAGATCCCGACAAACCAGTTAGCACAACTAGCTTATCTCTTGGGATATCAACATCTATCGATTTCAAATTATGTTCCTTAGCAGAACGAACTTTTATATGTGAGATAGAATCCAAAGAAAATCCTCCTGATCATCAATTAAAGCAAATGGTAAATATTTAAAGTACTTTTTAATATTCACCTTGATACTTTGTTGAAAATTATATACTTCGATGTTAAAATTTTAAGAGTGAGGATTTATCATGGCTGGAAGTTTAAATAAGGTTCTTCTTATAGGAAGATTAGGTAAAGATCCGGAATTGAGAGAATTTCCATCTGGAGGAAAGGTGTGTAATTTTTCCTTAGCTACGAGCGAAACGTGGAAAGATTCAAGCACTGGGGAGAGACAGGAGCGTACCAGCTGGCATAATATAGCAATTTTTAACGAACGCCTTGCCGAGATAGCCGAGCAATATCTGAGAAAAGGCTCGCAAGTTTACATTGAGGGGCAGTTGGAAACAAGAAAATGGCAGGATCAAGCTGGTAATGATCGATATACAACGGAAGTAGTGCTAAAAAATTTTAGAGGTGAGCTCACAATGCTGGGTGGAAGGTCTGATGATGTGCCTAATATGTCGAATCAACAAAATGAAATACAACCCTATAGATCAATTGAATCAGGTGGGTCTAATCAGGATAGTCTAGGTCCAGATGATTTAGACGATGAGATCCCGTTTTAGTTTTTTATTTTTAGGAATACTTACTTTTGACAGAAAACGATAGTAACGAAGAGCACTCAGAGGGTGATAAAACATTGATCGATAATAGCGTTTCACAAGTTTCGCTAGAATCAGAGATGAAATCCGCTTACTTAGACTACGCGATGAGTGTGATTGTGAGCAGAGCTATTCCAGATCTCAGAGATGGCTTGAAACCCGTTCATAGACGAATTCTATACTCGATGCATGAGACAAATAATACATTTGACAGACCATATAGAAAATCTGCTCGACCTGTAGGCGATGTAATGGGTAAATATCATCCTCATGGAGATCAGGCTATCTATGATGCATTAGTCAGAATGGCTCAAGATTTTTCAATGTCTTTGGTGTTACTTGATGGACAAGGAAACTTTGGGTCAATTGACGGAGATTCCGCTGCTGCGATGAGGTATACCGAAGTTCGCATGGCGAATCCAACAGTAGCTTTGCTGGACGATATTGAAAAAGGTACTGTTGATTTCCAAGACAATTATGATGGAAAAGATATTGAGCCTAAGGTTTTACCGGCAAGGTTTCCAAATTTATTAGTAAATGGTGCTGGGGGCATTGCAGTGGGAATGGCAACAAATATTCCTCCCCACAACATCGGAGAAGTAATTGATGCTACATTAGCTATAATAGAAGAACCCCAAATAGAAATTGAGGATTTGATGAAATTGTTGCCCGCCCCCGACTTTCCTACTGGTGGTATCATCTTAGGTCAATCTGGTTCTAGACATGCATATTTATCTGGTAAGGGTTCAATAGTTATCAGAGCAAAACATTCAATAGAGGAACAAAAAAAAGATAGGCTATCAATAGTGATAACTGAAATTCCATATCAGGTAAATAAGTCATCGCTAGTTGAGAAAATAGCAGAGCTCGCAAGGGAAAAAAAGATCGAGGGGATATCACATGTTCAGGATGAGTCGGATAGGCTTGGAATTAGAGTTGTTGTTGACTTAAAAAGGGACGCCACCGTGGAAGTTGTTTTAAACCAATTATATCGTTTTTCGCAGATGCAAACGAGTTTTGGTTTCAATCTTTTAGCCTTAGATAAAGGGAAACCAAGTCTCCTCAATTTAAAGAGTTTTTTGAATAAGTTCATTGAATTTCGAGAAGAAGTAGTTGCAAGACGAACCATTTTTGAACTTGAGAAAGCTAGAGAGAGAAGCCACCTTCTTTGTGGCTTAGCCGTTGCAGTTTCGAATGTTGATGAAGTTATTGCTATAATTAGAAATTCCGAAAATCCATCGAAAGCAAAAGACACCCTTATGAACACTAAATGGAAAGTAAAAGAGTTAAGCCAATATTTAGAACTTATTGATGACCCTCTTCATACTATTAACGAGGATGGAACTTATTTGTTGTCTGAACAACAGGCAAAAGCAATACTCGAGTTGCGCCTTCAGAGATTGACAGCACTAGGAGCGACGGAAATAGGCAGTGAGCTAGAAGACTTAGCAGGTAAGATAAGAATCTGCCTAGATATTTTAAAATCAAGAGAACGAATAAGAAAAATAATTTCTGAAGAACTTAAGGAAGTCAAAGAAAGCTACGCTATTCCAAGAAGGTCGGAAATTCAGGAATTTGAGGGAGACTTTGAAGATGAAGACCTTATCGAGAAAGAAGAGATGGTCGTTACAGTTACGAGAGAAGGATACATTAAAAGAACAGCATTATCTGAGTATAGAGAGCAAAAACGTGGTGGCAAGGGTACTCAAGGCATGAATACAAAGGAAACTGATGTGGTAACTAATCTATTCGTTACGAATACTCATACTCCTTTATTATTTTTTTCATCAGATGGTTTTGTATACAAGCTTAAGACTTGGCGCCTACCACAAAGTGGCAGAAGCTCAAAAGGTAAAGCTATTGTAAATCTGCTACCAATAAATTCGTCTTCGAGAATTACAACTATATTACCAGTTGAAGCAGAAGAGGAAACTTGGAAAGAACTTCAAATATTTTTTGCAACCTCTACAGGTAACGTTCGAAAAAATGCATTGTCAGACTTCACAAATGTAAAAGCAAATGGAAAAATTGCAATGAAATTACCTGAAAACACAACACTAGTTGGTGCACAGATTTGCAAAAATGATAATGATGTACTGCTTACTACTGCAAAAGGAAAAGCCATTCGTTTTAATACTGAGGATGTAAGAATTTTCAAGGGCCGTGACTCCATTGGAGTTAAAGGAATTACATTAAAGAAAAATGACACAGTCATATCTATGGCTATATTAAAACACGTAGAGGTTAATACAGAGGAACGTTTAGCATATTTCAAAATGAGAAGAGCGATTACGGGTGAAGATAACGGGATCGAAAATGGAGAGGACTCCACACTAGTTTTAAGTCAAGAGAGATATGTTGAGTTGGGTGCCTTGGAGGAATGGATATTAACAATAACGTCTCAAGGCTTTGGCAAAAGATCTTCTGCCCACGAATACAGAAGGTCAGGGCGTGGCGGTCAAGGAATTACATCTGCTAATCTTGAAAGACGACAAGATAGCATCATAGCCTCTTTTACAGTGGAAGATGATGATCAAATAATGCTAGTTACGTCTACAGGCCAAAGCATACGTTGCTCTGTATCTGAAATATCAAGGCAGTCGAGAAGTGCATCTGGCGTAAAAGTATTTGATACCAAGGGAGATGAAAATGTTGTGTCTGTCGCTTGGATAGCGGATACAACTGAAGACTCAGATTAGATGTCAAAGAAAAAAGTCGCTATAGTTGGAGGTGGACTAGCTGGAAGTGAAGCGGCGTGGCAGCTAGGTAGAATGGGTATATCATCAAATTTATACGAAATGAGGCCCACTAAAAAAACTCCCGCCCACAAGACTTCTTTGTTAGCGGAGCTAGTTTGCTCAAACTCGTTTAGATCAGATGACCACACCAATAATGCTGTAGGACAATTACATTGGGAGATGAGAGCTGCAGATGGGCTTATCATCTCAACTGGTGACAAGACACGTATACCAGCAGGAAGTGCAATGGCAGTTGATCGAGTGAAATTTTCGTCAGAAATAACTGAGTTAATAAAAAATAATTCTTTTATAAAGATAATACAAAAAGAGATAACAGACTTAAAACAATTAGCTGAAGACCACGTAATAATAGCTTCTGGCCCTCTTACGTCAAATAAGCTAGCACAATCTCTTATAAAACTGACCGGATCAAAAAATTTATACTTTTATGATGCTATAGCACCTACCGTCTACGCGGACTCTATTGATTATGAGAGTACATGGTTTCAATCTAGGTACGATAAAGGAGATAGCATTGAAGAGAGGGAAGCTTACCTTAATTGTCCCATGACAAAGGATGAATATTATAAGTTTGTTTCTAAAATCTCTGAAAGTGATAAAGCCGACTTTAATGATTGGGAAGCAGATGTACCATTTTTTTCTGGATGTTTACCAATCGAGGTAATGGCATCAAGAGGAAAGGACACGCTTAGATTTGGACCGATGAAACCAGTAGGACTTACAAATCCATACAGCGACATGAAACCATATGCTGTAGTTCAGCTTAGAAAAGAAAATAAAGAAGGCACTTTATTCAACCTTGTAGGGTTCCAAACAAAAATCAAGCATTCTAGGCAAGCTGAAATTTTGCGGTCAATAAATGGTTTGCAGGGAGCTAGGTTCGCGAGGTTGGGTGGAATACATAAAAATACTTTTTTGAATTCACCTGATATTTTAGATAAATACTTCCAATTAAAATCATACCCTAACATTAGTCTCGCAGGACAAATTACTGGTGTCGAAGGGTATGTAGAGAGCGCTGCTATTGGCTTGCTGGTGGGACGAATAGTTGGAGCAAAAATTCTGGGTAAAGAGGTAAAATTACCTTCTGCTGATACTGCTTTGGGAGCCCTTGCTAATCATCTTATTACACAAAATAATGATTTTCAGCCAATGAATGTAAACTTTGGCCTTTTCAAATCTACTGTGAAAGATTTTAAAGGAAAGAAAAACAGGCGAGAGAGATATGCAGCCTATACGTCAATTGCAAAATCAAGTTTTCACAATTGGTTAGAGTCGCAAAGTAGTCTCTAAAGAAGTTCTGTAAAGAAACATGATTTAGACCCCGTATGACAAGCTGCACCAGTTTGCTTGACTTCAAATAGAACTGTATCTCCGTCACAATCAATGTGTATTTTTTTTATTTCTTGAATGTTACCAGATGTTTTTCCCTTCACCCAAACCTCACCTCTTGACCTAGACCAATAGGTTGCCAGCCCACTTGAAACACTCTGAAATAATGTATCTCTAGATCCCCATGCGAGCATAAGAACCTGCTTACTTTCGTGATCTTGTGCTACACAGGGAATCAACCCATTATCATTAAACTTTAAAGCATCTATTTTTTGTTTAAATTTTATTTCATTCACTCTATAGTCCTTTTGTCGGTAATAGGGGAATCTTTAGCACACATGGATCTATACACAAATAATATTTTAGAACTTGCCTCCACTATCCCCATCACAACTAGGTTAATAAACCCAGACGTTACAATTACAAAGAGAACTGCAATCTGTGGTTCTAGCATTACTTTGGACTTAAACATTTCTGAATCAAAGATATCACAGGTTGGTCTTGACATAAAAGCATGCGCACTTGGTCAGGCGTCAGCTTGCGTTTTTGTAAACCATGCCATCGGAACGGATATTGGCATAATAACAGAACTAAGAAAAAACTTAAAAACATTCCTAGATACAGGAACTTTTTTAATAAAAGATCCCTTTACTAGATACAAGTACTTCGAGCCTGCTCAAAAAGTTCCATACAGGCATGACTCAGTTCTCCTTATCCTTGACGCTTCAATCGATGCGTTGCAAAAAGTTTCTAGCCTAAAAACAAAAAATAACTAGTCCATATAAAAAAAGGGACATTCCAATAATAATTAAATTAACAATGTCTGCTACTAGACTTTTTTCTAATATTAAAAAAGGTATCTTATTTTTCATTACTGCCTCCTGAGCCTTCATTATAGAACATAATAGGAACATGTAAAGAACAAAATGTAAACAAAGTCAATCTAATATCGTTTTGGTACTGCAGTTTTAGTATCTTGCGCTAGTTTATACGCCTCCAAGAATAGCTCTGGTTCTTCCATTACTTCAGACAACTTAAATATTTTATGGCCCGATTGCATCGTTCCTAGCAAATCTCCAGAGCCTCTGAGAGCCATATCTTTTTCGGCGATCTCAAACCCATCCTGCGTCTCTTTCATTATTTTAAGCCTCTGAATAGCTTGATCTGAAAGATTTCCATCATACACGAGAAAGCAATATGATTTTTTATCTCCCCTACCAACTCTACCTCTAAGTTGATGCAACTGTGAAAGACCAAATCTATTTGCATTTTCAATTACAATTGCTGTGGCATTTGGGTTGTCTATTCCGACTTCAATAACAGTGGTTGACACTAAAATATCAATTTTTCTTTCGTTAAATTTTTTAAGTTCACTTTCCTTATTCTCACTAGGCATTTGTCCATGAATTAGACCAACCTTAAACTGACTGAATTCATTTCTTAAATACAAGAACCTATCATTTGAATTAGAGAGATGGTTATTTTCGTTCTCTTCTATTAACGGACACACCCAATAAACTTGCTGACCTTCAGACATCTGCTTGGCTAATTTTTCCAATAGCTTTCTAATTTTTTTTACAGATATGGCTAGCGTTTCGATACTCAACCTATTTTTTGGTTTCTCCTTGATTGTTGTCAAATCACGATCACTAAATACTGTCAAAGCTAAAGATCTGGGTATAGGGGTTGCACTCATTATAATTGAGT
The DNA here is from genome assembly GCA_902619165.1 of uncultured Alphaproteobacteria bacterium. Classification (GTDB taxonomy): domain Bacteria; phylum Pseudomonadota; class Alphaproteobacteria; order Rhodobacterales; family Rhodobacteraceae; genus CACIJG01. The sequence continues at coordinate 21,449 of CACNDI010000014.1, read as the reverse complement.
TAACATTGCCTTTTTTTTCTAATCTAAATCTTTGCATTACTCCAAACTTATGTTGCTCATCAATTACAGCCAAGCGAAGGTTATGAAAATGTACATTTCTCTGGAAAAGAGCGTGTGTGCCTATAACGATTTTTGCTTCTCCACAAGAAATCAAAAGCAACTTCTTTTCCCTTTCAACTCGATTGTCCGATCCTGTTAAAATAGTAACATTTAATTTATTTATCTCTTGTGCTCTCAAGACGTCTTTTAGTGATTTTGCATGTTGCATTGCAAGTATCTCTGTAGGAGCCATAATTGCAACTTGATGCCCTCCTGAAACAACAAACATTGCGGCAAGAAGGACAACAATAGTTTTGCCACTACCAACATCGCCTTGCAGCAAACGATTCATTTTAGACTCTGATTCAATATCATCTAAAATTTCGTAAAGCGCATTTAACTGGCCCTTAGTAAGCTGGAAAGAGAGATTATTGATTAAGTTTTTAATAAGAACTTTATCCCCCTTTACTTTGAAACCTTCCTTTTTCTTAGCAGTACGTCTGAATTTATCCAATTTTATATGATGCGCATAAAATTCATCAAAAATAAGCCTTTTTCTAGCTTTTATGATACTGGATAGGTCCTTATTATCCTTAGGCATGTGGATTAAACTTAACGCCTCAGGAAAACTGGGCCAGTTTTTTGCTTGAATAAACTTTTTAGGGTACCACTCCGCTGTAGAGTTAAAATCATTTATTACATTACTCACTGTTTTCTGTAAAAATTTATTTCCTAAACCATACACAGAAGGATAGATGGGCTCAATTTCAGGGATTTTATGGATTTCATCTGGTTTAACGGAATAATCGGGGTGTATCATAGTCAACTTACTTCCATCGAGTGTTAGCTCCCCAGAAATCACTATATATTCACCGGGTGGGTAATAATTATTCAACTGAGCCCTATTAAAAGAAAATAATAAAATTATTAGAGGGCTACCGTATGTTTCTGCTGATATTCGGAGGGGTGATCGCCTGTTTTTTGGGTAAATATGATTTTTGATTAAAACTTCTATTGTAACGGTTCGAGGAAGCAACTTTTTATCCACTTTAAACCAACGGTCTCTTCTTTTATATTTTCTAGGTAAAAGAAGGAGAAGGTCTAATACGGACCCTATAGACAATTGTGAAAGTGTTTTGGAAGACTTAGGGCCAATACCTTTAAGAGAAGAAACACTGTCCAATAAATGCTCTTGACCCACACTTTTTAGAAGATCCTTCATAGATTATAATCAATTAAAACTATAAACTCTTCCTCATTAACTTGCTTTATGCCTAATTCACCTGCTTTTTTGACTTTTGAACCTGGAGCTTGACCGACTACCAAGAAATCTACGTTGTTCGATACTGATGTTAAAACCTTTGCTCCAGCCCTCTCGCAAATGGACTTCAACTCCGCTCTCGAAAATGCATTAAATGTACCTGTAAGAACCAACTTTTTATCAGTAATAGCTGTTTCAACTTTACTTAATTTAATGAACTTTTCTATTTTTACATAATTTAGCAAATCCTCTAGTTTTTCTCTTTCTTTAAAATCTGAAAAGAATCCAATGAGAGAAGTAACCATTAGCTGACCAATTCCCTCAATTTCAAAAAGAAATTGCCAATCATTTTTTGCAATGCCAGCTTTAATAGCATTAAAAAAATCGTCCCATGACCCAAAATAACCGGCTAAAATTTGCGATGCATTTTCTCCAATATGACGAATACCTAGAGAAAAAAGAAACCGGTCGAGATTAATAAGTTTCGCTTTCTCAATTGAATTTAATAGATTTTGCAGCGACTTTTCACCCCAACCTTTTCCAAGAAATTCAATAAAATTTAATTTATTTTTTGACTTTGACTCCAATCGAAAAAAGTCGGCGGGTTGTTGGATTATTTTTTTTTGATAAAACTCTTCGATAATTCTTCCCCCTAGACCATCAATATTAAAAGCTTTTTTAGAAACAAAATGCTTCAGACCTGCAATTACCTGCGCTTCACAGTTCTGAAAATTATAACACCTTATTGCGGAGTCCGTTTTGTCAACTTTTACTTCAGCTCCACAGGAGGGGCAGAAGTCTGGAAAAACAAATGATTCAGATGTTAAGTTTCTTTTAGAAATATCTACATCTTTAATTTTCGGAATTACATCTCCTGCCCTATAAACTGTAACCCAATCACCTTTTCTAATATCAGCACCATCCCTAATTTTATTGCCTTTATTATCTAAACCATTTATAAAATCTCGATTGTGTAACGTTGCACTGGAGACTATCACCCCACCTATATTTACAGGCTTCAACTTTGCTACTGGTGACAAAGTTCCTGTTCTACCTATTTGAATTTCAATATCTTCAATAATTGTTATGGACAGCTCAGCTGGAAACTTGTGTGCGATAGCCCATCGAGGTGATGAAGATCTAAAACCAAGCCTCTGTTGCAAACTAAAATTGTTAACCTTATATACTATGCCGTCAATGTCGTAATCGAGTTCTGTTCTCATAGAGAAAACTTTTTCGTAATACTGCAAGAGTTCTTCTACACTGGTAAAAACTTTAGAAATATCGTTTGTTTTAAACCCTATATCGTTAAAAACTTTCAGTAACATCGCCTGACTATCGGCCAATTGGTGTGTAGCATTTCCAACAGAGTATGCAAAAAAGCATAAGTTTTTGTTTCTATTCTTATTTGATTTAAACTGCCTCAGTGTACCAGATGCTGCATTTCTCGGGTTTGAAAACGTTTTGCTGCCCGTCTTTTCAAGTTCTTCATTTAATTCACTGAAGGTTGAATTAGGAAAGTAAACTTCTCCCCTTATTTCAAGCGTATCGATTTTTATCGGTATCGATATTGGTACATCTGGTATCAGTCGAGCATTTTCTGTAACATCCTCTCCAATTAGACCATCACCTCTGGTCAAAGCTTGAAATAAAACACCATTTTTATAGATCAATGATAAGGATAGACCGTCTATCTTTGGTTCAAATACTAAGTCAATATTCTCGCTTTCGGATAAATCTAGAAATGATCTTATTTGTTTTAGGAAATTAAAGATATCCTCATTATTAAACGCGTTAGAAAGAGAGTACATTGGTGTAAGATGCTTGACTTTCTTAAACCTTGAGTTTGGCGTCACTCCAACTTTATCTAAAATGCTATATTGATCTTCTAATTCTGGGTATATCGATAGCAGTTTCTGGAATTCAGAAATGTTCTGATCGTACTCCTGGTCTGTAATGTCCGATTGATTGAGGTTAAAATACGCCTCTCTTGATTTGGTTATTATCTCTGATAGCTCTTGGAGCCTCGATATTGCTTTAGATTTTGTTAACAACTAAAAACCTATGAATATGTACTTTTAGATTACTGATTTTTTTATACACTTCAAACGTAGTTTCAAGTAGTTTCTAATATATCAATAATTTTATTTGATTGATCAACAATCTTATCTAGGTTAGAGACATGACTATGAATGAATTAGGCATAAATAAAAGACCAGAAGACACTAGAGTTGTAGTCGCAATGTCAGGCGGCGTGGATAGTTCGGTAGCGGCCGCTGTTTTAAAAGGAAAAGGCTTCAATGTAATAGGTCTGACCATGAAATTGTTTGATTACAAGAAAATAAATAAAAATAGCAAAACGTGTTGCGCGGGCACAGACATTATGGATGCAAAAAAAGCGGCAGCAGAAATTGGTATCCCGCATTACGTGGTCAATTTTGAGAAAGAATTCCGACAAAAGGTAATAGAAGATTTTATAAGTAGCTATTCGGGTGGGACAACACCCATTCCCTGCATTCGATGCAACGAACGCATAAAATTTAAAGATTTAATTGCAAAGGCAAAAGAATTAAATGCAGACTGCTTAGCGACAGGGCATTATGTTAAACGCGTTGAAGTAGAAAACACTGTTCAACTTCATATAGCCAGCAATCCAGAGAAAGATCAAAGCTATTTTTTGTTTACAGTTACTCCTGGGGAATTGAAGTTTTTAAGATTTCCACTAGGCTCTATAAAATCAAAATCTGAGACACGAGATCTTGCTAGAAAATATAACTTAAAGGTTGCTGAGAAAAGTGAAAGTCAAGATATATGCTTTGTTCCAGACGGATCTTACTCAGAGGCAATTAAAAAACTGAGGCCAAACGCCTCAATTCCAGGAGACATAATTAATTTGGATGGAGACGTTGTTGGCACCCACGAAGGAATAATTAAATATACTGTTGGGCAAAGAAAAGGCATAGGAATTCAAGCGTCAGAACCAATGTTTGTCTTGGACATATGCGCTAATACTAATACCATTACTATTGGCCCCAGAGAAGCTCTCCGGCAAGCAAAATTTTATATTGACAATGTTAATTGGCTAGATGACACGTCTTTTGATGACCTGATTGGATCAACAAAAAATGTTCTTGTTAAAACTCGATATCAAAGAACGCCAGCAATGGCAGACGTTAGCCCTTTACCAAATAAAAGAGCATTGGTAACCCTTTTTAATGAGGAAGAGGGTATATCACCTGGGCAAGCTTGTGTTTTTTATTGTGGAGAAAAAAAACGAGTATTGGGAGGAGGATGGATAACAAAATGAATTGGGTTTTGATATGACAATAATTATTTCACCTGCAAAAAAGCTTACACCAACTAATAATAGCCTCGGGGTTGAGACAACAAGAAGTGAATTTCCTGATAAACTTAATGAACTAATAGATTACGCCAAATCATTAAGTGAGAAAGATTTAATTGATAAAATGAAAATCAGCTCCTCTTTGGCTCAGCTTAACTTTGATCGGTTTCAAAAATTTCAGAATAGACCAAGCTCAAATGCAACAACACAAGCAATTTACACCTTTAAAGGAGATACTTATGTTGGCCTGAAAGCCGAAACCTTTACACAAGATGAGTTGCTTTTTGCACAGCAAAATTTATTAATTATTTCTGGACTATACGGAATGCTAAAGCCTCTTGATGGAATTCAACCCTATCGATTTGAGATGGGAACAAAAATTGACTTCAATGGATATAAGTCACTTTATGAATTTTGGATGGACCCACTCTTTGAATTTGTAAAAAAGAGGATAGAAAAGAACAAAAATGGGATACTTAATCTTGCTTCAGAAGAGTATTCAAAGGTACTCAATGTCAAAAAACTAGGTTGCAAGTTAGTTACCCCAATATTTAAGACAGAGAAAAACGGAGAGTTGAAAACAGTTGGCATACTCTCAAAAAGGGCAAGAGGAATGATGGCAAATTATGTGATTAAGAATAGAATTGAAGAGTATGCAAAAGTTAATGAATTTTCAGAAGATGGTTATGCTTATTGCAAGAAACTCAGTACCGCATCAAGACCGGTTTTTATAAAATAGCTCCTTTTGAGTTTTTAACTCTTCTTTTCCGTCCTATTCCCAAATTTTTTTTTAGCCCCTCCATTAATAATTGTGTCATGGGGTGATTAGGAAACCTTGAAGAGTAAGCTTTTAACAAGTCAGTCATAGCTTCACCTTGATCAATGCTTTGATCCAGAGAAATAAGCCAATCGAAGAATATAACCCTACAGGAGCTAGAATCAATATTCTCTATATTATAAGCCTCGAAGATCAAACCTTTTTCATCACAATAAATATCACCTTTAAAAATTTTACTTTTTCTGTTGCTCACAGGCTTATTTGCCTTTCTTTGGGTTTAAAAAAACCAATAAAATCATAATGAAACTAAATATAAAAATAAATGGACCAAAGAGATATAAAAAAATATTATAGCTTGCAAAAACAGGCTTAAATAGAATGTAGTCACCGTATTTTGATACTAAAAATTCCTCAATCTCGTCATCCGTTCGACCTTCAACTAACTGCTCCCGAATAAAGAGGCGAAGATCTTTAGCAAACTCTGACTCAGAACTATCTATGTTTTCATTCTGACAAACTAGACAACGGATGTTCGAGCTCAAATTTCTAGCTCTATCCTCTAATTTTGCATCATTTAAAATTTCAGATGGCTCAACAGCGAAAGCTCTTGAGGCTAAAAAACAAATAAAAAAAATATAGTAAAAACGCGCCAATTTACAGCTTTATGCTTTGAATGTTTTATACTTATTAAAAGATAGTAGACTAATAAATCCACCTAAAGCAATTAATATTACACCAATCCAAATGAAAGATATGAAAGGTTTAATGTACGTTCTTACCACCCAAGCGTTTTCATCCATCTTATTTCCGAGAACCATATAAAAATCATTAGACAGCGTCGGCTTTATAGATGCTTCAGTTGTAACTTCATTACGTGAAGGGTAAAGTCTTTTTTCTGGTAATAATGTACCAACAAGCTTGCTATTCTTTAACACTTCAAATGAACCTGAGACTTTCTTAAAGTTTTTTTCTACTGAATAATCAATACCTTTGAATACTATTTGGTATGATTGGACATAGTAACTCTCCCCTACTTCAACATTTCGAATATCCTCTGTTTCCCAACTCGTAACTGCAGTAACACCAAAAATAAGTAATCCAAAGCCAAAGTGAGCACAAGTCCGTCCAATCAACCTCGAATTAAATATAATTAAGCGCTTTAAGCTATCAATGAAGATAAGTTGGGATTTAAAAGAGGAGGTAAATTCTAAAATACTGCCTAAACAAACCCATGAAGACAAAAAAAGTCCGATAAATGTCAAAAATTTAAAATCTTTCCATATGAATGCGCTAGCTGATAAAGCTATAGAAATAAAAATTAGTCCTATTGTTCTTCTGAGATTACTAAAATTTTTACCCTTCCAACGAATTTTGCTGACGATAGGCAGCATAAAGGCAAAGATAACCACAAAAGGTGTGAGAGAGACCTCATAAAAAGGTTCGCCGACTGACACTTGTTCGTCGAACATTGCCTCAATTATAAAAGGCCAAATAGTGCCTAAAAAGACAATTGTTGCTATAACTAACAACGTCAAATTCTGCACAATAATCCAAAGCTCTTTGGATGCGAAGTTAAGCTTCATAAAATTTTTATGATTGGATCTTTTTGTTATGTAAATTAACAAACTTGAGGCAATTGATAGAAATATTATCAACAGAATAAATAATCCCCTTGACGGATCATTTGCAAAGGCGTGAACTGAAGTTATTAATCCAGACCGAACGATAAAGGTCCCAATCATCGAAAAAGAAAATCCCATAATCGACAATAAAATTGTCCAATTTAATAGAGAGTTTCTTCTTTCAAGTATTAAAATACTGTGAATCAAAGCAAGATTTATCAACCAAGGAAGTAAAGAGACATTTTCGACTGGGTCCCAGAACCACCAACCTCCCCAACCTAGCTCATAATAGGCCCAGATACTTCCTAATAAAATTCCAAGTGTTAAGAAAACAAAAGGAACTAAAGACCAAAATCTTAAAAGACTAACGATATTTAAATTCCGGTCATTTGTTAATAAAAATCCTACTGCTATAGAGAAGGGAATTGAAAGGCCTAAATATCCAAGATACAAAATTGGGGGGTGTGCTACGAGAAGAACATCTTGTAAAATTGGATTGAGGTCTTGACCGTTCAAAGGCGGAAATTCAAGTCTCTCGAATGGATTTGATAAAACTAAAAGATAAAATAAAAAAAGGGCTATTGTAGATAATTGAACAAGAATTACATTTCTAACTAAGACCTTTGGATAATCACGTGAGCTAGCCTGAAATAAAAATAAATATACGGAAAGAATTAGCACCCATAGTAACATAGAACCTTCGTGGTTGCCCCAAGCTCCTGCGACTTTATACAAAATGGGCTTTAGCGCGTGTGAATTATTCGCAACCAACTTAACCGAGAAATCAGAGTTGATAAAGCTTACTATCAACAATAAAAAAGAGATGGCTAACAAGATGAATAGTAGACTTTCAAGTCTATCAAAAAAGCTTACATATCCTGCAAGAACAGATCTAGTAGAAATACTGTTAGCTATCAAACCGAGGTTAAGACAGAACGCAGATATTAAAAGAAAATGCCCTAATTCACTGATCATAATTGATACACCAATTAAGGCTTATTTTTAAAAAAGCAACCTAATTCTTTTTATTATTTTTTTACGTTTTCTAAAAAAGATTTATGGTACTTTTTATTCAAATCCAACGCAAACTCTAGATCTTTTTTGTCAACCTGAATTGCTATCTGACTAAGGATGCCCGCCAAAGCCTCTTCACGAGAAAGGTCAACCTTCATTAAATTACTCAAGGCTATTTCTACAATCTCAGCAATAGCTTTTGCCTTAACTGCAGTTTCATTCAATTCTTCATCTAACATGTCATTTTCCTTTTATTCTAGTTTTGATTGCAAGGATCAGACCAATTATTTGATATTTGGTAAACTTTTTAGCATTAGATGTAATTTTGGCAAATCATGATGATTAATAATAACGATCCTCTTTGATAATTGGGCTTTGCTACTGTCTTTAAAATCTTGGGTAATGATAACCAAAAAATTATTTTCACTATTTTGAACGTATTGCTCATACTGCTTCAGATCTATATTAGCTTTTTTGGTGTGGGAAAAAACGAGAACCCCGGCAATCATTCCATTTTTTTCGAAAAGCTCAAATAAGTTTTCTGTACTGTCCTCCCTTCTTCTTATTTTCCAGCCTAAAAGGATTAATGATTGTTTTACCCAACTGACATAGCTTGAATTCTCTTGAGGAAAGAAAGAGGGCTCAAACAAATGATTTGAATTTTTCTCAATTAAATCATTCATTAATTTTAAAATAATGTCGTTCAACTCTTGCTTAGAAACCATTTCAAAATTCAAAGACAACGAAGAAACAAAATCAGATGCGATGTTTCTCTTTATATCCAAAATGCTTGATAGATCTTGATTTGAGTAAACATCTTTTTTGAAAATAGACAGTATTTTTGTTTGTTCTCGTTTTAAAGTTTCAACAGCTTCAGATATCTCAATGTTATCGTTATCAATATCCTCCAAAGAAAAAACTTTTACTTGTGACTCTTGTGTAACATTCGTAGGTGCGGTTTCGTTCAGCCTGTGAAAAATAACTGAAATAATAAGCGTACAAATAAACAACCCAATAAATGTTATGTCAGCACTTAAAACCCCGTACATTAACGCTATTAAGCTAACGATAGTAAAAAACCAAATAAGAAATTGATAAAAGCTTGTCATTAAATATTTGAATAACTATTGCCTTCTATGGAAATAGAACTACCATGGTGGACGAAGTTGTCAATATCATAGGATAATATATTTTGAAGATTTTAAAATATAGCGACGTTACGCCTCATAATCATTATTTAAATCGTCGAAAATTCGTCGAAGCACTAGGGCTTACCTCACTAGCTTTTGTGGCTACCCCTACAACAGCGAAACTAAGTTATTCCACTAGTGCAAAGCCAAATACCATTGAGGAGATAACAAACTATAACAATTTTTATGAATTTGGCACATCAAAAACTGATCCTGCGAAATACGCGCATAGTTTAACAACTGATCCTTGGGAAATTACATTTGAGGGAGTTTCTCAAAGTAAGAAAAAATTTGATTTAGCGGAAATTCTAAAAGGAAAAGCGATACAGGAAAGAATATATAGATTGCGTTGCGTAGAAGGCTGGTCAATGGTTATACCTTGGATAGGTTTTCCTTTGCGTGACCTAATTAATGAACTCGAAGTAGATAATAACGCTAAATTCGTTGCCTTTGAGACTGTTTATAGACCTACTGAAATGAGGGGGCAAAAGCGTGCAACTTTGGATTGGCCATATCGCGAAGGCTTAACTATAGAGGAAGCTTTACATCCACTTACTTTTATTGCTACTGGTCTATACGGGAAAGAGTTACCAAACCAAAATGGAGCACCGTTCCGGCTCGTAGTACCATGGAAGTATGGCTTTAAATCAATAAAATCCATCACTAAAATTTCATTTATGAAAGATCAACCGTACACTACTTGGAGTTCAGAGAGCCCCAGGGAATATGGCTTCTATTCCAATGTGAACCCAAATGTTGATCATCCTCGATGGTCGCAAGCAACTGAAAGAGTAATAGGTGAAGGCCTCTTCGGTGAAAGACGAAAAACTGAGCTGTTTAATGGATATATTGAAGAAGTTGGAGATCTTTACAAAGGTATGGATCTGAAAAAATACTACTAGAATAATGATTTTTAGCAGTTTGTTTAGGTCTCTACCCATTTCATTGGTATATTGTATTTTACTAATCCCAATACCTCTATATTTTTACTGGGGAATAGTTAATCAACTAGGTCCCGACCCTCTACGGTTTTTAGAGCATAAATACGGAGAACTTGGGCTTATATTTCTACTAATTACTCTTTCAATTTCACCACTATTTAAATACGCGAAGATTAATTTAATGAGGTATAGACGTTGCATTGGATTGGTTGCATTTTATTATATCGTTTCCCACATTTGTGTATATTTTTTCCTCGATATCGGTCTCTCAATTGATATCTTGTTATCTGATCTACAAAAAAGATATTATATAATTGCAGGGTTTTTTGCTTTTATAACTTTGATACCCCTAGCGCTAACGTCGAATAATTTTGCACTTCGTAAATTAAATATCAAGACATGGAATAGGATCCACAACTTTATCTATATAGCAATAGTGTTATCAATTTTTCATTTCATTTTGATGTCTAAAACCTGGACAGGAGAATTATATTTGTACACAGGCATAACAATTTTTATTCTCATTCTGAAGATTAAAAGCACTAAATTTTATAAAAAACTTTCTACGTATTTTAACGCCGACATTTCGAAATAGGCAGCATGTTTATAGCCAATATCGATTGGATTTGGGTCTATTATTTCAATATCTATTGAGTTGGACGCCGCTATCCTAAGTGCTATTGCTGTAATATTTACGCTGAAGGAAGTTCCCATAAAAACCATTTTGTCCGCTTTAATCATCCTTTGTTGAGCCTCACCTATCCTGTATAGATCAGTATAAATTTCATCAAACAAAAGTACGAACGGTTTTAGCGAATAACCTAGGGTAGGATAATATTTTTGTTGTTTGTTTTTTTTTATTTTAAAATACTCTAGCAGTGTTTTAATCAAAGATGCATCAGACTTTGGGTCATTATCATGAGTGAACCCAAGACTAGATATTTTCTCCCAAGGAGCATCAATTATCGAAGACTCTTTACCCTCCTCTGCAAAAATGGTGACTTTATCTAGCCGGCCGTGTATCGGGATATATCTTGTATTACCGGCTTTTCCGTCTAGCCCATCAATGTTTTGTGTAATCAAATTCTTATTTGCGAGCCATCTATGAACATCATTTGGTTCTGCATTTCTATATTTCGCAAACCGTTTGAAATACCACAAAAGAAATTGTTCGGGATTATTTAAATACATATATCTTGTTGCCATTTCCTGAGGTGTATAGTTTTCACTACCGATAGTCCAAAATCCATCAGCACCACGAAAAGTAGGAATGCCACTATCAGAACTTACGCCTGCTCCAGTTATATATAGAGTTCCCATTTTTTTTTTTTTAGTATAAAATCACAACTTATTTGAATCAAAAGGATATTATGAAACTTAAATTCTTTCCAATAATTTTAGGCTTATTTATCTATTTCTTTGCACAAAACGCTGTTGGGCAAGACTTCGTTGTGAAAAAAAAGTATCGTGATTGGACTGTATACTCTTCTTCATCTAATGAATGCTTTCTAGCATCAAAAGCAAAAAGAACAGCCTCATATTTTAATTCCAGAGAGGTTTTAGGCAAAAATAGGCAAAATTCATTCATATATTTGTCCGTAAATAAAAATAACACAGAATATTCAATGTCATATTTCTCTGACTATCCATTGAAAATCGACATTTCTGGCTCTATGAATATTGATAATAGAAAGGTATTTGGGCTAATGGCTTTGAGTTCTAATAAAAACTCTAGAAGTAAGCATGCTATAATAAACAGCTTTATGAAAGAGGATATAACATTGCTCCTTGGTGGGAATAGATTAACAATTGAATTACAAGGCATAGATGGCTCTATGCTAGTAGATCAATTTAGCTTGATGGGATTTACAAAATCATTTAATTATCTTCTCTCATCTTGCAACTAAAATCTTAAAATAAAAAAAATGAGTTCTGCTTTAATAATCATAGATATGCAAAACGACTTTTGTCATGGTGGAGCACTAGCAGTGAAAGATGGTGAAAAACTTGTAGAACCTATAAACTGTGCCCAAGAAAAATTTGATACTATAATATTAACTCAAGATTGGCATCCCAAGGAACATAGCTCATTTGCATCAAATAATAGCGCCAAAGTTTACTCAAACATAGAAATGGATTATGGCTCTCAAATTCTATGGCCTGATCACTGCATTCAAGGTTCAATAGGAGCAAATTTTCATAAAAATTTAAATACTAATAACTCAAATCTTATTCTTAGAAAGGGATGCAATCCAAAAATTGATAGTTACTCCGCTTTTTTTGAAAATGACAAAAGTACAACCACAGGACTAGAAGGATATTTGGTAAAAAAGGAAATAAAGAGGCTTTATTTATGTGGGTTAGCTTTTGATTATTGTGTTTTTTATTCTGCGTTAGATGGGATAAATCTAGGCTTTGACGTTTTTGTTTTTCAAGATTTAACCAAAGCTATTAATCTCAACAACTCTGAGAGACTTGCAAGAAAAACGATGATTGAAAAAGGAATAAAGTTAATCAATTTTATTTAAAATTAAAAACCGGCAGTTGAATTCCGCTTTAAACTAACTACATTATTGTTTCAATACTTGGAGGATACCATGTCGACATTTGATGAAAGAAAAGATGGTTTTGAGAATAAATTCGCACATGAGCAAAACTTAACATTTAAAATCGAAGCATTGAGAAATAAGCTGTTAGGGGCTTGGGCTGCTGAACTTAAAGGCTTAGACGAAGATGAAACCGAACAATATATCAAAGATGTTGTTAAGTCAGATTTCCAAGAAGCTGGAGACGAAGATGTGTTCAGAAAACTAAAAGATGACCTCGAAGGGTTAGTTGATGATCAAGCCATCAGAGCAAAGATGAATGAATGCCTACAAGCTGCTAAGGATAGAGTATCAAGCGGCTAGCCTATAGAAACTTTCATCTCTTTATAAGATAATTATTTTTAACTTTGTTTTTGTTAGATATGGATGCATCATCAGATTACGCCTACACACTGCCAACATCGCCTAAATCTTTATATAATTTGCTTAAAGACTTAAAAATTGAATTTAAGATTTTTGAACATCCGCCTTTATTTACTGTTCATGATGCAAAGAAATATAGAGATAATATGCATGGGTTTCATACTAAGAACTTATTCCTACGAGACAAAAAGAAAAAAAATTATTTGGTTATCGCTCACGAAGATAGCTTGATTGATCTCACGCGATTAACTGAAAGAATAAGATCATCGAGGCTTTCTTTTGGAAGTAAAGAAAGACTTTTTGAGGAGCTTGGGGTATTTCCAGGTGCAGTAACCCCGTTAAGCGTCGTAAATAACAAAAAAAAGGATATAAATATTTTTCTAGATGCTAAAATGTTAGGAGAAGACACAATTTTTTGTCATCCACTTGTAAATGATAGAACAATATCTTTGAGCTATAATAGCCTTTTAATTTATTTTGATTATTTAGGTTTATCTTTCGAAACAGTAGATTTGATTTTCTAGCTTTTTCTTTCAAGATATTGTTTTAACTTAATAATTTCACTTTGAGACATGTTGTAGCTATGTTCTGTATCTGGAAAAGTATTAGCTTTTACTGAACTAACAAATTCTCTAAAGGCGTTTTCAGCCACATCTGCAACATTTCCAAAACGCTTAGCAAATTTTGGCTTGAATGTATTAAATCCTCCTATCAAATCATAGCCATTTAATAATTGGCAATTTCCCGCTGCACCACCACCAATTGAAAACGTAAATATAGATACAGCTCTATCAACTTCGCGAGCTACCTCTGCCGGGACCGCCTCGATCTCTATTCCTACCGCACCAGCATTCTCTATAGCAATTGCATCTTCGATAATTTTAACTGCATCTTCAGCACTTTTGCCCTGCATCTTGAAACCACCATATACGTGAACCAAATGAGGTAATAATCCTACATGGCTCATAACGGGAATTCCTGCTGAGGATACTGCGCTAATAATATGAGCTCTATCTTTCCCGCACTGTAATTTGATCGCATCAGCACCACTCTCTTTCATCATCTTTGAAGCATTTTTAATTGCCAAACTTTTTGTAGAATAGGAGCCATAGGGCATAGCTAAAATACAAAATGTATTCGGCGCACCTTTTCTGACAGCCTTACAGTGTTGTATCATCTGATCAACCGTTACTGAAAGAGTATTCTCATGACCATAGAGCGTCATTCCCAAACTATCACCAACTCCGATTATATCTATACCAGCTGCTTCTGCCCATTGGGCAGACAGAAATTCTCCAACTGCAACCATGGCCAAGCGTTCATTATCAGCCTTCTTTTTCTTAAGATCTAGAATAGTGAGCTTATCTTTTTTCTTAACCAATTCTCGTACCTTAATGGCGCGGTTGACGGGGCTCGAACCCGCGACCTCCGGCGTGACAGGCCGGCACTCTAACCAGCTGAGCTACAACCGCGCGTATGAACACAAGTTCACAGTTGGTGGGTGATGAGAGACTCGAACTCCCGACATCTTCGGTGTAAACGAAGCGCTCTACCAGCTGAGCTAATCACCCATTGATATTTGATTAGCCTCTTTCTATCTTAAACTCAAGAAATAATTCGCCTAAGAATAAATCAATTTAGTTGGGTAGCTCAACTTCACTTGACTTTTTACTTTTAAGGTTCTCGTTATTTTCGTAATCAGAGAAATCCCAATCTATACTCTGTAACTTTTCTGTGAGGGCAACTCTCAAAACCTCTTCTACGGTTGTCACTGGGATAATTTCTAGGTCGTTTTTCACGTTATCAGGAATATCTACCAAATCCTTTGCATTTTCTTTTGGAATAATGACGGTCTTTATTCCCCCACGTAGTGCTGCAAGGAGTTTTTCTTTCAAACCTCCAATTGGCAACACATTTCCTCGAAGAGTTACCTCTCCTGTCATAGCGACATCTTTTCTTATTGGTGTCTCTGACAGCATACTTACTATTGAGGTAACCATCGCGATACCAGCTGAAGGGCCATCTTTAGGTGTAGCGCCTTCTGGAACATGCACATGTATATCGTATTTGTCAAATAAAGTTGGAATAATACCAAACGATGGTGACCTAGAGCGCACAAAGCTCGAAGCAGCATCAATACTCTCTTTCATGACTTCACCGAGCTTTCCAGTAGATTTCATTCTACCTTTTCCAGGCAACTTTATTGCCTCAATTGATAGAAGATCACCACCAACTTCAGTCCACGCCAGACCGGTTGCAACACCTATTTGATTTTGTTCTTCGGCTAAGCCATATTTGAATTTCTTAACCCCAAGAAGATCGCTTATGTTCTTATCATCAACTTTTACAGACTTTTTCTTATCCTTAATGATGTGTGTTAAAACTTTCCTGCATAATTTAGAAATTTCTCTCTCAAGATTTCTGACACCTGCTTCTCTTGTGTAATGGCGTATTATTTCATAAAGACCTTTATCCTTGAGTACAAATTCGTTTTCGTTTAAGCCATGATTATCGACTTGCTTTTTAATAAGATGTCTTTTGGCAATCTCGGCCTTTTCGTCCTCAGTATACCCAGACAGCTGAATGACTTCCATCCTATCAAGTAATGGTCTGGGCATGTTGAAAGTATTTGCTGTTGTAATAAACATCACATCTGACAAGTCGTATTCAACTTCTAAATAGTGATCCGAGAAAGTAGAGTTTTGTTCAGGATCCAATACTTCGAGCATTGCGCTAGCAGGGTCTCCTCTAAAATCATATCCCATTTTATCTATTTCATCTAATAATATCAGTGGGTTAGATGTCTTGGCTTTTTTCATACTCTGAATGATTTTTCCAGGCATTGATCCTATATAAGTTCGTCTATGCCCTCTTATTTCACTCTCATCTCTAACTCCGCCTAATGAGATCCTGATAAATTCCCTATTCGTTGCCTTTGCTACCGACTTTCCTAAAGAAGTTTTGCCAACGCCGGGAGGGCCTACAAGACACAATATTGGTCCCTTCAGCTTTTTACTTCGGTGTTGGACAGCTAAGTATTCAATGATTCTTTCCTTAACTTTCTTAAGACCAAAATGGTCGTTATCCAAGATTTCTTGAGCATGATTTAGATCTGATTTTATTTTAGATTTTTTTCTCCAAGGAATAGTCAAAAGCCAATCCAAATAATTTCTCACGACCGCTGATTCAGCTGACATCGGAGACATTGATTTCAATTTTTTCAACTCAGCAACCGCTTTTTCTTTTGCTTCTTTACTAAGTTTTGTCTTATCTATCTTACCTTGGATCTCTGCAATTTCATCTTGCCCTTCAGGACCATCTCCTAACTCTTTTTGGATGGCTTTCATTTGCTCGTTGAGATAGTACTCACGCTGGGTTTTCTCCATCTGATTTTTAACCCTTGTTTTAATCTTTTTTTCTACTCGTAGCACACTCAACTCACCTTGAATAACTTCAAGTATCTTCTCAAGCCTCTTCTGTACGTCAGAAATCTCAAGAAGCTCCTGTTTTTTTTCAACAGTTAAGTTAAGGTGTCCTGCAATTGAATCGGACACCATCACGGGATTTGAAGCCTTTCTAATAGCTTCTAAGGATTCTTCCGTTATATTTTTATTAAGCTTTGAGTACCGATCAAACTCTGTTGAAACGGTCCTCCTCAATGCTTCAATCTCATCACCCTCAAAATTTTCATCGGCAACTTCTTCACAAAGTGCTTCTAGGAATTTATTTTTACTTAAAAATTCTGATATCTTCACACGATGTTTTCCCTCTATCAGAATCTTCACCGCTCCATCGGGTAGTTTTAAGACCTGCAGTACGTTCGCTATTACGCCTACTTTAAAAATATTATCTTCTCCAGGGTTATCATCTCCGGCATCTTTTTGCGCAACTAGGAGTATTTGTTGCTCAGTTTTCATCACTTCTTCTAAGGCAAGGACCGATTTTTCTCGTCCGACGAAAAGTCGAACTATCATGTTTGGGAAAACAACGATGTCTCTTAGGGGTAAAACAGGAATAGGTGATTTTACAGCGCTCATTATATCCTCCGATCTCTCACTCAACTATATATGATGTAAAAATAAAGAAATTCAAGCTTAGTACGTTAGAAATATAGCTGTTTTATTTTTTTCTAACTATCATTTGAAAAATTTTTTAGCAAAAGCAGTAAACTCGCCACGTTTTATGAGCTCTCTAATGTTTTTCATCAGACCCATATAGTAGTATAAATTATGATGAGTCAGTAGCATAGATGCTAAAATCTCGTTGGAGCGAACTAGATGACTGAGATATCCTCTAGAATAGTTTGAGCAACAATAACAAAAACAAGATTCATCAATTGGACTATTATCCAATTGATATTGCGCATTCTTTAAATTAATCGTTCCATTTTTAACAAAAGCTTGACCATTTCTGCCTGATCTTGTGGGAATTACACAGTCGAACATATCTACTCCTCTTAATACGGCGCCTATAATATCACTAGGCTTACCAACACCCATCAAATATCTAGGCCTGTCTTTAGGAAAAAAGTCTGTAGAATAATCTAAGACCTCAAACATTTTTTTTTGAGGCTCTCCAACGGCAAGACCCCCTATAGCATAACCGTCAAAACCAATATCATTAAGATAACGTGCACTTTCTTCTCGTAGATCTTTAAACATTCCTCCTTGTTGAATTCCAAATAGTATGGAACCATTGGTCCCTTTAAATGAGGATTTAGACCTCTCAGCCCATCGTGACGACAATTTCATACTTTTTTCTGCTACTTCTTTTTCTACGGGGAATGGAGTACACTCATCAAAGGCCATAATGATAGTGCTCTTTAATGTTTCCTGGATCATTATTGAAGCTTCAGGGGTTAGCAAAAACTTTTTGCCATCTATATGAGAACGAAAGGTCACTCCCTTCTCATCTAGTTCCCTGAGCTTTGAGAGGCTCATTACTTGGAAACCTCCACTATCAGTGAGAATTGGACCTGACCAATTCATAAATTTATTCAAACCTCCTAACTGGTTGACTACTTTTTCTCCAGGCCTAAGCATGAGGTGATAGGTGTTGCAAAGAATAATTTGAGCTCCTATTTTTCCAAGTGTTTCGGGAAGCATTGCCTTCACAGTCGCAGCAGTTCCAACCGGCATGAAAACGGGAGTTTCGATATAGCCCCTGGCAGTTTTTAATAATCCAGCTCTAGACTTTCCTTCAACATGAGAAACTGAAAAGTGATTTTCTTTCATAATTTAATTCCTCTTGAATTTCTGTAAGCTTGTAAATATATTACTATTAGAGAGATGGGCTGAGCAACAATGTCATACAATAGTAATAAAGTCGAACCAGAATATAAAGATGAGGGGCAAATATTAAAGCCATCAACTACTGAGCATCCTCTTTATGGAAAGATAGTCGACGCTTGTAAGACAGTGTATGATCCAGAGATTCCAGTAAATATTTACGATCTAGGTTTGATATATACGGTAGAGATAAGCGAAGATAATGACGCCAAGATTTTAATGTCATTAACAGCACCTGGCTGTCCAGTTGCTGGTGAAATGCCCGGATGGGTATCTGATGCCGTCAAGCCGATAGAGGGGCTTAAATCGGTCCATGTAGAGATAGTTTGGGAGCCGCAGTGGGGAATGGAAATGATGTCCGATGAGGCCAGGTTAGAGCTAGGGTTTATGTAATTTTTAATGAGTAACTTTCTAAGCATAAGTAAATCAGCGGCTAACCATATCAGAAAGATAATGGAAAACGGTGCTGGGAAAGCATTGAGAATAGGTCTCAAGAAAGGAGGCTGCGCTGGGATGGAATATACAATGGAGTATGTAAATGAAATCTCCGATGCTGACGAGATAATTGAGGTAGATGGCGCGAAGGTTGTAATAGCACCAACAGCTCAGATGTTTCTATTTGGAACCAAAATAGATTATGAGAGTGGGCTATTGGAGTCTGGATTTAAATTTATTAATCCTAATGTTTCAGAAACATGTGGGTGTGGAGAGTCTATAAAGTTTGATGTCAGCTGAATATAATTTGGACAATGAAAAATAATAACAAAATTATAGCAGCTAATTGGAAAATGAATGGCTCTGAAGAACTCATGAAAGAGTTCTCGCAATTAACGCGCGCAAAACGTAACGATATAATCATATGCCCACCATTTACGTTTTTAGACTCAGCGAAAACAATTTTACCTGATTTTATAAAAATTGGAGCCCAAAATTGTAGCGAGGAAGAGAAAGGCGCTTTTACAGGAGAAATATCGGCATCAATGCTGCAAGAGAAAAGCGTGTCACACGTTCTGATAGGACACTCTGAACGTCGAACTTTATTTAACGAGACTGATGATATAATCCTTAAGAAAGTTAAGACAGCAATTAAGAGTAAACTTACCCCTATAGTATGTATTGGCGAAACACTGTCCGAAAAGGAAGCCAACAAAACATTACAAGTACTTGATAGTCAGATCAATGGATCGCTAGCCAAGATTGAACCTAACGAACAAGTTATAGTTGCGTATGAACCTGTTTGGGCAATAGGAACTGGATTGAGACCTGATGAGAATGAAATAAAAGAAACTCACTTGTACATCAAAACAAAACTTAATCAACATTTTGATACTGATATCCCAATTCTATATGGTGGATCAGCTAATTCAGAAAACTGCAGTCAAATACTATCAATAGACAATGTTGGAGGCTTGCTCGTAGGTGGAGCCTCGCTTAAAAAGCACGATTTTAATGCAATCTGTAACTGTTAACTAAACAAAAGCATCTGGCATAGAGCTTTTCTTTTTAAGAACAAATTCTTTAAGTTCCTCTATTTTCGATAACTCAAGTTCAGGGGCTTCATAATTTTTCAAAAGCTGTTTAGCTTTTTTATTGGCTTCATACGTTAAATCTTTTTCTCCTTCTTCTTGCCATGTTTCAAATGGCTTGTAATTCAAAATATCTGAACGCCAAAAAGCTGATTTGAAATTTTTTTGCGTATGATCACATCCTAAAAAGTGGCCTCCCGCGCCAACATCTTTAATTGCCTCAAATGCTAAGTTTTCTTCTTCAACGTCAATACCTTTTGAAAGAGAGTTTAATATTCCTAATTGGTCAGCATCCATTATAAATTTTTCTACACTTGCAACTAATCCACCCTCTAACCACCCACATGAATGCAACATAAAGTTTACACCTCCCATTAACCCAGCGTGAAGGCTATTAGATGTTTCATATGCTGCCTGAGCGTCTGTAATTTTTGAGCCACAAAGTCCTCCCCCTGACCTGTAGGGAATTTTTAACCGCCTTGCCAATTGTCCCGCCCCATACAAGACTTTCGACGACTCTGGCGTCCCAAATGTTGGCGCTCCCGAATTCATATCGATAGATGTAACGAAAGTACCAAAAATTACAGGAGCACCCTTTCTTACTAATTGACTATAAGCCACTCCTGCCAGGACTTCCGCCAACACTTGTGATAGTGTCCCCGCCACTGTCACGGGTGCCATCGCACCTCCAACAATAAAAGGGGAGATAATACATGCTTGGTTCGCCCTCGCATATACTTCCAGAGCACCCATCATTGTCGCATCTAATACCAGTGGGGAATTTAGGTTTATCAATGATGTCATTACGGTATTTTCGCTAACAAATTTTTTACCAAAAATGATCTCACTCATTTCAACGGAGTCTTCTGCCCTTTCAGGCGCAGTGACCGAACCCATATATGGCTTGTCTGAAAGTGTCATATGCGCAAAAAGCATGTCTAAATGTCTTTTATTTACTGGTATATCAGTTGGCTCACAAAGAGTTCCTCCCGAGTGATGAACCGATTTTGACATATACGCTAATTTTACCAGTTTCTCAAAATCTGCTATTTCAGCGTAGCGCCTACCACCCTCAAGATCTCTAATAAATGGGGGGCCATACACGGGCGCACATACCAAATTCTTTCCTCCTATTTCAACATTCTTTATCTTGGATCTTGCATGCTGAGTGAAAGTAGCCGGTGCGGTAGAACAAAGCTTACGCGCTAGACCTTTAGGTATTTTGACCAAATCTCCTTTAATATCAGCTCCAGCTTCTTTCCATAATTTCAATGCAAACTCGTTATCAGGGAATTTAACCCCAATTTCTGATAGAATTTCTTCAGCACTATCTTCAATTACTTCCAAAGCCTCTTTATTGAGTATTTCAAAATTCGGAATTTTTCTCTCAATATATTTAGTAAACTCTGTTCGTTGAGTGGTTCTAGCTTCACGCCTAGCAGCTCTTCCACCCGAACCTCTTCTTGCTCTATTCAATA
>CACNDI010000013.1 GCA_902619165.1 uncultured Alphaproteobacteria bacterium | reverse complement strand
TTGACCAAAAAGGCTTAAATCCAAACCGGCTGAAAATACGGGGCCATTTGAAGATAGAACAATACATCTCGCACTAGAAGTTCTATCAATGTCTCCAATTATCCTCGGTAGATCTCTCCAAAAATCCCAGTTCATGGCATTCCTTTTTTCCGGCCTGTTAAGCTTTATGTGAGCAACATGCCCGAGAAACTCAATAGAAAAATAATTTGATTGGTATTGGTTTTGGTTTTGGTTTTGATCGGCAACTTCTAATTTATTCATTTTATATCCTACCTTTGCAATGCGTTAAGTATAATACTTACGAATAGGATTTAAAGCCTTTAATAAGACAGATAAGCTTATCCGGTTGCTCCATAGGGAAAAAGTGACTACCTCCCCTTATTTTTTCGACTTGTTTTAAATGCTTAAGCTTTTTAAATGAACTAATTGAAGCCGTTGTGCTCCCAAACTCAGCGATCAGTAGCAACGTTGGTACATTTATATTTCTAACAATATTGGGTGTAGTAATTTTCTCAGTATTTATGAAACTTGCAGCCTCGGTTTCAGGGTTACAGGACAAATGTACGCCATTTTTATCTTTCTTTGTTCCACCTATTAAATAATCATACAAAAACCCTTCCTTCCATGTTTTAAAAATTCCTCTATTTGTGTAGGATTTCAATACTTCATCAAAGCTTTTCCATTTGCTTCTCTTTTTTAAGGCCTGACGATAAAGTTTTACAGTATTGCTATCATAGCCAAGCGGACCAAAGAATTTTGTAAAATATTTGTAATAATAGTTAATCACAACTGGGTCCGCTAAAACTAAACCATTAACTTTATCATTCAAGTGTTTGCTTGCCATTATACTTAATGATCCACCAATAGAGTGTCCGCCCAGAACTATTTTGCTTTTATGTTTCTTGTAAAGTTCTGTTATCAAGGCAGCTAAATCTTTTGAATATCCTAAAACTGGGTTGACTGCATCATAGTAACTCCCTGTCTCGGACATTCCGTACCCAGGTGTATCCCAAGCATATATATTATATTTGGACGTTAACTTATTTAGAATTCTGCTGTACGTTTGCCCATTAAAGCCATTTGCGTGGGCCCAGTGCAGTACTGGCCCTTCTTTTGGTCCTTTCCAAAAGCAAGTTGAAATATCACCCCTTGCCGTTTGTACTCTAATTCTTTCCATATATGGTAACAATTTTATTTATTAAAGCCTAAGTACGATATATAACTTTATAATGCAAAAATCGATACTGGACACTGATTTTTCTTTTAGATTGTTCGGATCCAAAAAATCTAAACTAATTGATTGCAAGGTCTGTGAAAAATTTGCGAAGCCGATCTTGCTTATGCTAAGAGCTGCTGAAGCAGCTAAAAAGTTCCTTGTTAAAGAAAATGCAAGAACAGTCACTATTTTTATAGGAAAAGGGAATAACGGTGAAGATGGGCTTTGCCTGGCAGCCCTTTTGAGAATTGAAAACATTGAGACTCATATAATTGACCTTGACTATAAAAATCGTCTTGAGACCCAAGCTTACAGACTCTGCCTTGATCTAGAAATCAACATTGAGAAATATAATACAAAGAAAATACCAAAAGCTGATTGGTATGTTGACGCCATATTTGGTATAGGTCTAAATAGAAACCTTACAGGCGACTATCTAAGCGCTGTGAATTATCTGCAATGTACAAAGTCAAAGAAAATATTGTCTCTAGATATTCCGAGTGGCCTTCACGGTTCAAGAGGAAATATTTTTAATAAGAGAGTTCAAGCAACAACTACCATCTCCTTTCTTACCTTAAAGCCTGGACTATTTTTTGATGACGCATCTGATTACGTAGGCGATCTTTATTTTGACGATTTAAGCATAAATAAAACTTTCTATAATCCAGATATGACCTCTATTTCGAGAGAGAAAACTCATTTCCCTGTTTTATCTCGCTCTGCTCACAAAGGCTCAAGAGGATCATTAATTTGTCTGGGCGGCTCTAAATCAATGGAGGGTGCAGGAATATTGGCATGCATTTCCGCTTTACGGTCCGGGGCAGGTAAAGTCTTTTGGGCTTCAGATACCGACAAACTGCAAAGGCCTCCAGAACTGATACAAATAGAACCATGTATTGATGACATACAATCAATTCTAAATAAAAATATGCGTATTGCAATTATAGGTCCAGGGCTAGGAGAGAGGTTCGATAAAGAAATTGAATTTTTATGGAATACTGATCTCAATATTATTCTAGATGCCGACGGCTTGGATTGGTTATCAAGAAAAAAGCCAAAAAAGAGAGCAGCGGCGTGGGTCGGAACTCCTCATATTGGTGAGATGAAAAAGCTTTTAAAAGATGACTTCTCGGATAAATGGTCCAACATCATTAAGCTTAAGAAGTATTACGGAGGCGAATGGATATTAAAGGGTCCTGGAACCCTTGTTTCAGAAGATAAGCAGCTCTGGCTCAATTTATATTCAAATGGATGGTTAGGAACTGCTGGAATGGGTGATGTTTTAGCAGGTATTATTGCAGGCCTTTGGAGCTCCGGATCCAAAACACCCTTTAGAAGTGCTGTTTACTTACAAACTCAGTGCGCCAAACATTTTTTGTCTGAGGAAGGCGCTGGCCTGACTGCTGGAAAACTGTCTGAGCTTATTGGACTTAATATTGGTTTAATACATAAAGCCTAACTTATCTTTTTAGAAAGAAGTTAGGCTCTGTATTTATTGATCAGCCGGAACTGTCATCCATCCATTGTGTAACTCGCCGACTTCAGCCGCTCGACTTACAAGCGATTGAAATTCTTCAGTCATCCCCATTTGATCAAATGCTTTCCCTGAAGCTTCAAGTGAAGTTGCGCCATAGGCAATAATCATACTACTCATGTTATCTCCTGTCACTGGCGTCAAAAGTACAGGATTTACATCGACTTTTTCGCACATTCCCTTTACTTCTTCAAACATCTCCATAGCCATTGGCATCTTATCTTTTTTCATAAGGTACCACCTGAAGTTGATCACTCGATGTGTTGGCTTCATTTCTCCAGCTGCCACTCTTACCAGGTTTAATGGCATGACAATGTCACTTGCTGGGTTGTCATCCAATCTCATTTGTACCTTTGACCACATTTCACTTGAGAAAACTTTTTGAACATCTGCCATAGCTTCAGTGAAATTTGCCGCGAAAGTGGAAAACACTAAGCATCCCGCATTTTGGCCAAAAAGAACCCTAGATACTCGAGCAGTTATCCCCATATCTCCGAATGCTTTGGTTACTTCCAACATATTATTTAGTTGTAATTTTGCTTTGCCTAGATGTGGTCTTACAGTATTTGTTGCAATTACAGTCATGATTCCTCCATAATACTTTTTTATTGTAACTTAACTTAGTTCAAATTTAATACCTTTTTGGTGGTTAATATGTCAAATGAGATGGGGATCAATAATCTAAGAGACCTAGGGAGTAAAAAAACATCTGAAAACAAAACTATTAGAGAGGGTTTGTTTTTAAGATGTGCGGCTCCGACGGAGTGGAATGTGCAGATTAAAAATCAATTGGTGGCACTTAAAAAACCCTTAATCATAGATTTCAGAGGCGTTCAGGAGGAAAAAAATAACCCTTCTCAGATTCCAACAGAATTTATAAGCAAAAGAGTGCACCTACCAATTGAACCCAAAGTGACCGATTTGTTAAGAAAGTTAAATGAGGTTGATAGATCAAAAAAAACAGAAATAAATAAAATTTTTCAACAGGCGTATCGAAAATATACGATTGAAAACATTGGGACCTTTGAAGAGTTTTTTAAAATATTATTTGATAATCCAGATTCCACTATAATGTTTCACTGCACCGCTGGAAAGGATCGAACAGGCTTTGCCTCAGCTTTAATCTTATCTCTTTTCGGTGTAGCAAATGCAACAATCATAGATGATTACTTGCTCTCAAACAAAACATATAAACCGACTCAGAAAGTCAAAGGCGAAGTTCAAAAAATTGGTATTAAACAACTTTTGAGAGTTGATGAAAGTTGGTTGAAAGCTGGACTAGAAGAGTTTTCAGAAAGAGTTGGGAATATTAGAGATTTTTGTACTAAGATTATAAATGGTGAGAATAGGCTCAAGGAATATTTAAACTATTGCCAGAATTTAGGAGAGAAGACTTATGTCGATAATGGAAAAATTTAAGCTGGATGGGAAGACGGCTTTAGTTACGGGTTGCAGTAAAGGAATAGGGTTTGGAATTGCCAAGGGCCTAGCAGAAGCAGGAGCTGATATAATTGGTGTCAGTTCTACATTAGATGTAGGTAGTGAAATTGAAAAATATGTTGAGTCGATCGGTAGAAGATTTTATTGCTTTAGCTGTGACTTTTCTCAAAGACAGAATACGCATAATTTTTTACAGGAACTTGGTGAAAAAAATTTAGAGCCGAATATTCTTGTGAGTAATGCAGGTTCCTTAATTAGAACTGAGCTGAGCGAACATAATGATGCCCATTGGGATAGAATACTAGAAATTAATTTATCGTCTCAGTTTGTTCTCGCAAGGGAACTTAGTTCAAAAATGATTGAAAGAGGCTGGGGTAAAATTATTTTTACAGCATCAATTTTATCTCATCAGGGTGGTTTATTTGTTCCTAGCTATACAGCATCTAAAGGTGGAATTGCGCAACTTACAAAAGCTCTATCAAATGAACTGGCAGATAAGGGAATAAATGTTAATTCCATCGCTCCAGGTTACGTTGTCACTGATATTACAACCGCTCTTCGCCAAGATAAAAATAGGTCAGCTGACCTAATGGCAAGGATACCTATGAAAAGATGGGGTACCATAGACGATATGGCAGGAGCTGCTGTTTACTTAGCTTCCGATGCATCAGACTACGTCAGTGGAGAACTATTAAATGTAGACGGTGGTTGGATGGGGAGATAGCTACTAGCCTGCCTCTAGCTCCTCTAGTATTTTTCCAGTCATCTCACTCGTTGAACACAGACGCCCTTTGTCTCCCATCATTAGATCGGGAGTTCTGTACCCTTTCGCAAGTACCTTTTCTATACATTGCTCAAGAAGATCGGCATTGTGGGCGTCTGAAAATGAATACCTTAAAGCCATTGAAAAGCTTAAAATACACGCTATTGGATTAGCCTTTTCTTGACCAGAAATATCTGGCGCTGATCCATGTACTGGCTCATACATAGCTCGAGGCAAGCCATTTTCTTTTTTATTTCCCAAGCTTGCAGATGGTAGCATTCCCAAACTGCCTGTTAGCATAGCGGCACAATCGGATAGTATATCTCCAAAAAGATTATCTGTTACAATCACATCAAACTGTTTAGGATCTCTAACCAATTGCATCGCTCCATTGTCAGCATACATATGGCTGAGCTCTACATCCTGATAATCAACATGAACCTCATTAACAATATCCCGCCATAGAACACCACTCTCCATTACATTGGCTTTTTCCATAGAGCATAATTTTTTATTTCTCTTTAAAGCAAGTTCAAAGGCACTTATTGCAACCCTTCGTATCTCTGATTCAGTGTATCTTTGGGTATTTATACCAACTCTCTCATTTGAGCCATCAGTATGAACACCACGAGGTTCTCCGAAATAAATCCCCGATGTTAGCTCTCTTACGATAACAATATCCAGTCCAGAAACTATTTCTTTCTTGAGTGACGAGAAAGAGGCCAATGCATCAAAACATTGAGCGGGTCGGATATTGGCAAATAAGTCAAGTTCTTTCCTAAGTCTCAATAGCGCTCGTTCTGGTTTCAAATCGAAACTCAAATTATCGTAATTAGGGCCACCGACCGCCCCCAGCAAAACAGCATCTACTGCTAGTGCTTTGTTTAAAATCTCTTCCGTAAGAGGAACACCGTGTTTATCGTACGATGCTCCACCAACTAAACCTTCTTCAATATCTATTTTTAAATTGCGCTTATCCTTGAACCAAGAAATAATACGCTTAACCTCAGTCATCACCTCTGGACCAATTCCATCTCCTGGAAGAATAAGCAAAGAAAACATCAATTATACCTTTTTATGACCAGCTAAATTTTTTAGAATATTCTTTTTCAAAGCTACTTATTTTATCCGCACTCTTGAGTGTTAATCCTATATCATCTAACCCATTTAATAAGCAATATTTCTTAAACTCATCAACCTCAAAGTCTAGTTGGTCTCCATTGTTGCGAACAATCTTCTGGTTTTCGAGATCAATTTTCATAATAGATGTCGTTTCCATTTCTGCGTCCTGTAGAAGTATTTGATGCAAATCTTCAGACACAATGATTGGAAGTATGCCGTTCTTGAAGCAATTATTAAAAAAAATGTCTGCGAAACTTGTTGATATTATGCACTTAATTCCGAAATCCTTTAAAGCCCAAGGCGCATGTTCTCTCGAAGAACCACAACCAAAGTTAGCTCCACCTACTATAATTGAGGCTTTTGAATAATGATCCTTATTTAAGATGAAATCTTTTATTTCATTCCCATTTTGATCATAACGCATTTCAAAAAAAAGGTTCTCTCCAAGACCAGTCCTTTTAATTGTTTTGAGGAACTGTTTTGGTATTAACATATCAGTATCAATATTTATTAATGGTATTGGAGCTGCGATGCCTTCAAGTATGTTAAACTTTTCCATCAGTGTCTTTCACTAAATATCTCTCACGTCAGTCAATCGGCCAGTTATTGCTGCTGCTGCTGCCATTGCTGGGCTCATTAAATGAGTACGACCCCCACGCCCTTGTCGTCCTTCAAAATTTCTATTAGACGTCGCAGCGCATCTTTCCTCGGGCAACAACTGATCAGGATTCATTGCTAGACACATTGAACAACCTGGCATTCTCCAATCAAAACCAGCATCTTTTAGTGCATTGGCTATTCCTTCTTCTTCTGCCTGTTTTTTCACTAATCCGGATCCCGGTACGACCATAGCCCTTATCCCACTCTTTACCTTTTTTCCCTTAACAATCTTTTCTACCTCTCTCAGATCCTCTATTCGTCCGTTGGTGCAAGAACCAATAAAAACTGCATCAACTTCTATATCTTGCAATTTCTGTCCTGGCCTCAACCCCATATATTCAAGAGATCTTTTAGCCGCTTCTACTTTACTTCCTCGAAAATTGTCAGGGCTTGGTACGAAATCTGTGATAGGAAGAACATCCTCGGGGCTTGTTCCCCAGGTAACAACGGGCGCAATGTCCTCCGCCTTTAAGAAAATCTCTTTATCAAAATACGCATCTGGATCAGAAAAAAGAGTTTTCCAAAGTTTTACAGCCTGATCCCATTTTTCACCTTTTGGTGAATTTGGTCTACCCTTCACATAATCTAAGGTCTTTTGGTCAGGAGCTATAAGGCCGGCTCTCGCTCCACCTTCAATAGCCATATTGCAAACAGTCATTCGTCCTTCCATGGAAAGGCTCTCAATAGCATTTCCACAATATTCGATTACATGTCCGGTGCCGCCCGCTGTTCCTGTTTTTCCAATTATTGTAAGTGTAATATCTTTTGCTGTGACTCCTTTGCCCAATTCACCAGAGACCTCCACCTTCATATTTTTTGATTTCTGCTGAATTAATGTCTGCGTTGCAAGAACATGCTCTACTTCGGATGTTCCTATGCCGTGCGCTAATGCACCAAAAGCTCCATGCGTTGCCGTATGACTATCCCCACAAACAATTGTCATACCTGGCAAAGTCCACCCTTGTTCAGGACCAATTATATGTACTATTCCTTGCCTAATATCATCAACAGCATAATAATGAATGCCAAAATCTCGCGCATTCTTATCCAGAGTTTCTAACTGTATACGACCTTCTTCACTGCCAAAGTTGGTCAACCGATCAGATGTTGTAGCCACATTATGATCTGGGACCGCGATTGTTTTTTCAGGAGCACGAACTTTCCTTCCCGCTTCTCTTAGACCCTCAAAAGCCTGGGGGCTAGTAACTTCATGCACCAAATGCCTGTCAATGTATATCAGAGAAGTATCATTTTCTGATTGAATTAAATGATTATCCCAGATTTTGTCGTATAGAGTTCTACTTTTCACCATAATTTTCATATCTAAATAAATTTTTTATCAAAATCCAGAACTTTTTACTATTTCAGATTTTTGCAAGCTTAAAAACATCAGCCACCTGTAATGGAAAACAAAATAAAAAGTCTTTTCTAGATCCATAATTGCTTGTATTAGTATGCGCATGAACATTGATAATATGAAAGACTAAATGAAACTCGATATTAATAAAATCTCGGCATCCTATTCTAAACAGCTAGTTTTTAAAATTGTATTATATATTGTATTGAGTTTTTTGTTTTTGACAAAAAGTTCCTCTGGACAGGATAATTTGCAGAAAGCAGAAAAAAGTTTTAGAGACTGGAGCGTTTTCGTATCGAGCGAGAACCCCAAAATGTGCTTCATTGCTTCTCAGTCCATCAAAGGTGAAGCATTCAGAAATAATCAAAAGCTCTCATCGGTTAATCGAGAAAAAGGAACATTGTATATAATTAAGATATTAAATAAAGAGAGCGAATATGAGGGAACATTTTATGCTGGGTATCCTTTACAGGTAGGGTCAAAAGCAGTTCTAGAAATTGATAATAAGGAGAAGATTGTGTTTTTTGCTCATCCATCGCCAAAAGCTAAAGCAGAGAAAGACCATGCATGGGCTCAAAAATTTGATCAAAAAAAATTAGTAACTTTTCTTAGGAAAGGTAGCAAGGCAGTAATGAGCGCTATATCTCACCGTAACACCGTTACGAAAGATACATTTATGTTAACGGGTTTTTCTGATGCCTTATCGGAATTAGAGAAGCGGTGCAAATTAAATTGACCTTAAAATCGATTTCTCAAGAAAGTAACATTTTAGGGCTCAGCAGAGACGAATTGTTTTCGCTCGTTTCAGACTTAGAAACACAACCAAAACGAGTATCTATGAGAGTAAGTCAACTCTGGTCTTGGATCTATTGTCATGGAATGAGTTCATTTGATAATATGACAAATATAGATAAAAGTCTTCGGTCAAAACTGCAAAAAAATTTTAATATTTCACGGCCATCTATTGAAAAAAAAGAAATCAGCGATGACGGTACGATAAAATATTTATTCTGTTTAGAGGACCAAAGCAAAATAGAAACGGTATTTATCCCTGAAGAGAAAAGAAGTACTCTTTGTATTTCTTCACAAGTTGGTTGTACGTTGAACTGTTCATTCTGTCATACTGGGACTCAGAAATTGGTTAGGAATCTCTCAAGTCAAGAGATTGTAGGTCAAGTCATCGCAGTTTATGATGATCTAGGGCTTTGGGAGAAGAAGAGGGTGGACAGTAGTCATTCTACTTGTTTCGAAATAATTACCAATATTGTTTTCATGGGAATGGGTGAACCTCTATTAAATTACGAAGAAGTAAAGAAAGCCTGTAGTATTTTAATGGACAATAAAGGATTGGATTTTTCAAGAAGGAGAATCACCTTATCAACAGCTGGTATTGTTCCTAAGATAAAGACGGCTCATGAGGAAATCGGCTGTATGATCGCTGTAAGTCTTCACGCGACAGAAAATAAGACCAGGGATATTTTAGTTCCCATAAATAAAAAGTGGAATCTAGAACAGTTGCTCGGATCCTTGAGAGATGACGTTAAGTTGCGCAATTCGGAACGAGTAACATTTGAATACGTTATGCTTGACGGAATTAATGATACAAAAGAGGACGCACATAGGTTAGTAAGATTACTACAAGGTCTTCCTTCTAAGATAAACTTAATACCGTTTAATAATTGGACTGGAAGTCAATATAAGCGTTCTTCCTTAGATAGAATAAAAGCGTTTAGAGATATTATTATCAAATCAAGATTACCAAGCCCAATTCGAAAACCTCGTGGAGAGGACATTATGGCTGCTTGTGGCCAGTTAAAATCTAATTCTGTTAAAGAAAAAGTAACTATATGAAAAAAATAAGCAAAAGACGCTTTTTATTGTTTTCAATTCTATTTCCTTTCATTTTTTTTAAACCTTCATGGAGTCATCCTAGAAAGCCTAATTTATTGGTGGTATGGAAAAAAAAGAGAGTTCTAGCACTTTACAGAAACAGTAAAATAATAAAATCCTATCGAATTCGTTTAGGGTTCAGCCCTCAGGGTCAGAAAGAAAAAGAAGGAGATGGTAAAACCCCAGAAGGTAAATACTACATTACACACAAAAACCCGAACAGTAAATTTTACTTAAGTCTTGGAATAAACTTTCCCAATCAATCTGACAAAAAAAGGGCTCTTCAAAGAGGCCTCAATCCTGGTAGTGACATTTTTATTCATGGGCTTGGAAAAAAAAATATCCTGTTGCACTATTTTTTTGACTGGACTGAGGGTTGCATTGCGGTAACAAATAAAGAAATAAAGGAAATTTATAGTTTGGTTGAACCCGGTACCATTATCTACATTTATGCTTAAACCTAAACTCGTGACTAAGACTTGCCAATCATCTGTACCCACCAAACTTTTCCGGTGCTATCCTGATACCAACTTAGCCCTAGATCGGTCGCAGTGGGGTCCAGAATAATTTCTCTGCCAATATTACTTTTGAACCAGATATTCAATACATCATACTCACCCTCATACGTCTCCGAAACGTTTTCACCAAGCACTAAGCCCTCAAAACCTGCAATTTTTGCCCTATCTATCGCTGAAGATGCATCTGAACCGTAGTTCCAGGCTCGCTGTTGTCTGGCTATGTCAAAAGCGTGTGTCTTCGATGCTGCTGAAAGACTGGATGAGTACTTTAGTGAGGATCTTCCGTTTTCCAGTCTTAAGGCATTAACCATTTCTAGGTGTCTTGATTTTAAAGCAGTCACGTTAAAGCTAGAAATAACCCCTGACTTAGAGTAACCATGGTAGACGTCTGTATTTGTACCAACACATCCTACTAAAATAGCCAAAAGCAACAGTTTTAATATAATATTGTTCATATATCTATAAGTCTTTTGTTCTAATGTTAGAAATACTACGCTAATTTTTAATTCATGCGCAATTAGTTGTTTTATAGTAAATAAATTTCAACTATTAATGTAAAAATGACCAAAGCAGTCTCCAACATATTAATATCATCGCTACTATTATTTGTTTATACAGTAATAAGCAACCCTATTATTGCCCAAACAGCAGTAGACTTTGGTAAAGACGGAAAACCAAAACACAACATTTTCTCATTCAGAGTACAAACTTGGCAGGATCATTTTAAGGATTTGAATAAAGGGGCAATACTCGTTGACACCAAAACGCGATCATTACATTACTGGAGTAAGAATGGAAAGGAGTATAAGGTCTTTCCAACCTCCGTCCCCCTGAATGAAGAATTGACACGACTCGGGTATACAAAAGTTACAAAAAAAGTAATTGGACCGGAATGGAGGCCTACAAAAAAAATGAGGAAAAGAGATCCTAAGCTCCCTGAGTTTATGCCTCCAGGCCCTGATAACCCTCTGGGATCCCACGCACTTTATCTAAGTTGGCCAAGTTATCGTATTCATGGAACAAGCGATACTAGAAAGATTGGAAGGCAAAGCTCTTCTGGATGCATAGGGCTGTATAATGAACAAATTGAAGAGCTTTTCAATTTAGTCGAGATTGGAACGCCTGTTAGAATTCTATAGAATTATTGTGAATCGCAGAGAGCCCCTCTTTAAATGAGGGAAAAGTGAGCTTATACCCCAATTCATCTTTGAGCCTGGTGTTTGATACTTTTTTTTCTTCTTTGTAAAAACTTCTCGCCATTTCACTGATCAAATCACTTTCCAAACTGACTGTCTGTGGGCATTTTTTTCTAAGTAAAACCGCAGCGAATTGTGCTACATCCAATTGCGTTGCAGGCAAATCGTCAGACAAGTTAAAAATCGTAGCTTCCGATTTAGAGCTTATAGCCATCTCGATTGCGCCTACTATATCGTCAACATGAATTCTGTTAAACAGATGAGCTGGTTTATTGACTATATAAACCCTTTCATTTGCCAATAAACGATCAATTAGACTTCTTCCTGGCCCATATATACCTGCCAGCCTGAAAATCATAGTTTTTATGGAAAAGTTTTCTCCAAATATTAGCCATGATTTTTCGGCCGCAACCCTTGAAATACTTCTCTCTAGATTAGGTTCGAGCACTGTATCCTCTGTAACCCAGCCACCTTTTTTATCTCCATAAACACTAGTTGTTGACAAATATCCTGCCCATTTTATTTTTTCGCTATTTTTTTTGAATAAATACCCATAATTCTCGATAACTGGATCCTTACTATTTTCTGGTGGAGCCGTGCTCAAAATATATGAATTCTTGCTGAGGATACTTTCAATCATTTCCTCATCATCGAAAAAAACCGGTGTGGCATTAAGTGATTTAATTTCTTCGGCCTTTTCCTTAAATCTCGTCGTACAAAACACTTCCCAATTTTTTTTTGAGAATTTCTTGCACATAAATTTAGCTGTGTATCCAAAGCCAAAAATTAACAATATTTTTTTTTTATTCATTTTTTTTTAACTCAGAGATAGACCAAATAGCTGCTTCAGATATAAAATCTACAGAATGACTTTTAAAACCCTCCAGTAATGTTATGTATTCTTTTTTTCCACTATTTCCCATCGCATATATTACATTTCTTAAAAATCTATCTGATCCTAATCTTTTTATTGCGGTTCCACTAAAATAATTCCTGAAGTCACCATCTGAAAAGGTTAGAGCTTTCTCCAAAGCTAAGTCAGAAAAAGTTTCTCTATAATTCTCATTTCTGCTTATTTGTGCAAATTTATTCCAGGGACAGACAGCTAAACAATCATCGCATCCAAAAACTCTGTTGCCAATTGATGCTCTAAATTGTTTATCTATAGCGCCCTTGTGTTCGATAGTGAGATACGCAATGCATTTTCTAGCATCCAGTTTATATGGACCCTCAAAAGCATTAGTGGGACAAATATCCAGACACTTGGTACAAGATCCACAATTATCTTGCTCTGGTTCATCTGCAAGTAATGATTTATCTATGTACATTACACCGATAAAAAACCAATTTCCCATATTTCTACTCACCAAATTTGTATGTTTGCCTTGCCAACCCAAGCCAGATAGTTGTGCTAAAGGTTTTTCCATAACAGGAGCAGTATCAACAAATATTTTTAGCTCACAGTCTAATTTTTTTTTTACCCAAGAGGCTACGATCTTTAGCTTAGATTTGACTACTTTATGATAATCTCTTTTCGTGGCATAAACTGAGATATTAGATAATTCTTTATCCATCAATTTTTTTAAAGGGTCTTCTGATGGAGTATAGTCATCTGTAAATACTAAAATTGATTTAACACTTGGCCACAAATTTTCCGGTGCTATTCGATCGTTGATCCTTTTCTCCAACCAATCCATACCAGCATTCCAATCATTTTTAATGAAGTCCCTAAATCTTTCTTTTATTGTTTGATCAACTTTGAGAGGATCGGTTATACCAACGGCAGAAAAACCTGCATCAGAAGCTATCTGCTGAAGTTGTGATTTAAAATCCAATATTTCCATACTAAAAATCTAAGTCACTATAGTGACCTGCCGGCACAAAGCCAGGAACTAAGTCCGTTAGCAAACCTGCATTTCTAAAAGCAGGCCTCGATTTAATTTTTGCATACCATTCTTTTATTATTGGCTTAGACTGCCAATCAATATCTCCTACATAATCTAGTGCCGAAATATGTCCGGCAGCTGAAAAATCAGCTAGTGACATTTTCTCCCCAGCTACCCAATTTCTTTTTTCCAAAAGCCATTCCAAATAATCAAAATGAAACTTTATTTTCTTAAGGCCTTCTTTTATTGCACTACTATCAGGTTGACCTATTTTAAAAATCTTTTTGTAAACTCTCTCATTAAGTAAGTTTTTTGTAACTTCATTATAAAATTTATCATCGAACCAAGAGGTTACCCTCCTTGTCTCGAACCTTAGCTTCTTGTCAGCCGGAATAAGTTTTGGAATTGGGTGAGATTCATCCAAATACTCACATATAGGAGTGCTCTCCGTATATACATTAGATCCTTCTTTTAATAATGGCACTTTACCGGAAGGACTAAATCTTATGAAATCCAATCTTTTTTCCCAAACGGGTTCATCGATTAATTCAACTTCAAGTTTTTTTTCTGCCAAAACCAGCCTTACTTTTCGACAGAATGGTGAGAGTGCTAAATGGTGGAGTTTTCTCATAGTTAATAAACCTTACTCTAATCCATTTATAATTATAAAAAACAGCTTGATCTGTCATCTTTTTTTAGGAAATTGATATCTTTTTTTAATCGTGAAATTCTTACTGTAAAATTAGACTTCAGCTTTTTGGGGCTTCGAGTCTTTGGATTTGGAAGCGTCAACGCAATTCGGACTGATTCCTCTCTGGTGAGTTTATTTACTGGCTTGTTATAATACTTATCTGAAGCTTGATTAACACCAAATGTCAGCAGGCTTGTCTCAACAGTGTTTAGATATATTTCGAGAATTCTTCTTTTTGGAATAATGATCTCTATCAAAAAGGTAAAGTACAATTCTATAATTTTTCTTGACCAAGATCTTCCAGACCATAAAAAAAGATTTTTAGCAAGTTGTTGAGTTATCGTTGACGCGCCTCTTTTTTCCTTTTTTGTAATTACTTTGTAAATCTCTTTTATGTCTAGTCCTAAATGGTTACAAAAATTAGAATCTTCTGTTGCAACCACTGAAAGGGCGATATTTTCGCCCATGTTTGAAATTGGAGTCCAACTGTACTCTATTTTTCTTTGAAAAAAATTGCTCTCCAAAACCATAAAGCTAGTAAAAGGAGGATTAAAAAATCTAAGTAAAAGAACGGTTGAGACGGACAAAAATATAAAGAACACACATAATAGTATGATAAATCTAGTAGTTTTGTATGCTAAATTTTTAATATCGCACACAAAATATTATCTAAATAGGACAATTTTTTTCCTCAGTCTGAGAGACTACTGTAGCCCATCAATGCCTTGTCTACTGATTTCGCAACTTGCCTGCCTTCTCTTATTGCCCACACAACAAGAGACTGACCACGTCGCATATCACCAGCTACCCACACTTTATTAAGAGAAGTTTCGTAAGATTTATCATCCGCTAACACATTTCCACGCTTATCCAGGGATACTTCAGTATTTTTAAAAATCCCATCTGTAATGGGTGAAACGAAACCCATGGCCAGTAATACCAAATCCGCTTTAATTTCAAACTCAGAGTTTTCTATTTTTTCAAATTTCTCATTGACCCTAATACAATTTAAAGAACTGATTTTACCATTTTCAACCCCAAAAGATGTTGTTAATACTGAAAATTCTCTATCTGCTCCCTCTTCTTGACTCGAAGAGGTTCTCATCTTGAGAGGCCAATTTGGCCATGTTAGCATCTTGTCTTCCCTTTCAGGCGGAGCAGGCATAATCTCTAGCTGTGTGACAGACAATGCACCTTGGCGAATTGATGTTCCTATGCAATCTGAACCCGTGTCCCCTCCACCAATAACAACGACGTGTTTACCATCTGCTGTTATCTCTTCTAAACCCTCGAGCGTCTCTTTGCCTACCCTTCTGTTTTGCTGAGGTAAAAAATCCATCGCGAAATGGATCCCGTTCGCGTTACGCCCTTCAATGTCTAGGTCACGTGGTTTTTCAGCCCCACAGGCTAAGATCAAAGCATCGTGCTCCTTTATCATATCATTAATTTCAATATCTACACCTAGCTCCACACCACATTGGAAGTGAACTCCTTCAGCTGATAATTGCTCTAGCCTTCTGTCGATATGAGTTTTTTCCATTTTAAAATCAGGAATTCCATATCTAAGAAGACCGCCCATCTTTTTATTTTTTTCATAAATTATTACATCATGACCTGCTCTGGCTAATTGTTGAGCAGCTGCAAGCCCTGCTGGGCCAGACCCAATTATTCCTATTTTTTTGTTCGTCTTGTTTTGATTAATTTGTGGTTTTATCCATCCATTGTCCCATGCCTTATCAACTATAGAACACTCTATGGATTTTATTGTTACTGGACTATCAACAATATTTAGCGTACATGAAGCTTCGCATGGCGCAGGGCATATTCTTCCTGTAAATTCTGGAAAATTATTGGTGGAATGTAAGTCTTTCGAAGCCTGTTCCCATTCACCCCTATAAACCAAATCATTCCAATCCGGGATCTGATTATTAACGGGACACCCTTTCAAGCCCTTCATGTCATGACAAAAAGGAATCCCACATTCCATACATCTGCTGGCTTGGTCTCTTATGACCTGCTCTGGAAGTGGTATTATAAACTCCCTAAAATTTCTTATTCTATCTGACGCAGGCCTATATTTTCTATCTTGCCTATCTATTTCTAAAAATCCAGTAACCTTACCCATCTCAACTTCCCTTATATTCTAAATTAGAGGCTATTCTGCAGCTACGATATTATTGAGCTTTTCAGCCTTTATTTCTTCCAACGCCCTTCTGTATTCCGTAGGCATGACTTTTAAAAATTTAGGCCTAAAATTATCCCAATCGTCTAAAATCTTTTTTGCTAGGTCTGATTGAGTAAACTTTAAGTGTCTAGAAATTATGTTTCTCAGCCTTTCTTCATCATATCTGGTCATATCACTCGATATATCCACGCGACCATGGTGTTCAAAGTCGCCACCGTGATGGTGCTCAGATTCTAATAGATCATCCTCTTCTGGTACCGGCTCAAGCTCTACCATTGCCAAATTACATCTATTTTTAAAGGTGCCATCTTCGTCCAAAACATATGCTATGCCTCCAGACATACCTGCTGCGAAATTAAGGCCTGTTTTTCCTAAAACGACTACTATACCACCTGTCATATACTCACAACCATGATCACCTACTCCCTCAACGACAGCGGTAGCTCCAGAATTTCTAACAGCAAACCTTTCTCCAACTATGCCTCTCAAATAGCATTCTCCGTCAATAGCACCATAAAGAATCGTATTTCCTGCTATGATCGAATCTTCAGGAACAATATTTTTTGCCTCTTTTGGAGGGTATACTACTATCTTTCCCCCTGATAATCCTTTTCCAACATAATCATTTGCTTCGCCTTCTACTTCTAGTGTAACTCCTCTCGATAACCATGCTCCAAATGCTTGACCCGTTGTACCCTTAAAAGAGATTTGTATTGAATCCTCTGGGAGACCTCTATGTCCAAAAATACGTGCGACCTCTCCACTAAGCATTGCTCCAGTAGATCTATTATAATTATAAATCGGCAGCTTTATTTTGATGGGTTTTTTATTCAGCAACGTATCTTTTGACATTTCAATTAGCTGCCTGTCCAGAATATCTTTAATTGGATGCTGCTGTCTTTCACAATTAAATTTTGGTACTCCATCGCCCATCTTTGGATCAAAAAACAGCTTTGAGAAATCGAGCCCCTTTGCTTTCCAATGTTTAATTGCTTTTTTCCTATCAAGCACATCAATTTGACCAATCATCTCATCAAATTTTTTGAAACCTAATTTACTCATTAGTATTCTTACCTCTTCTGCAATAAAGAAGAAAAAATTCACAACATGCTCTGGCGTTCCTACAAATCGTTTTCTCAAAACTGGGTCTTGAGTTGCGATTCCCACAGGGCAGGTATTCAGGTGACACTTACGCATCATAATGCAACCTGAAGCAATTAATGGGGCTGTTGAAAAACCAAACTCATCCGCGCCTAATAATGCTCCAATAACAACATCTCTCCCGGTCCTCAGCCCACCATCCACTTGGACCGATATCCGAGATCTAAGCTTATTTTTCATTAAAGTTTGGTGTGTTTCTGCCAAACCCAGTTCCCAGGGTGAGCCGGCATGTTTCACCGAGGTCAGGGGGCTTGCCCCAGTACCACCCTCCATACCCGAAATAGTAACATGGTCCGCTTTTGCTTTAGCCACTCCAGCAGCTACAGTACCTACCCCAACCTCAGATACTAATTTCACTGATATATCTGCTTTTGGGTTGACGTTTTTAAGATCGAATATAAGTTGCGCTAAATCTTCTATTGAATAAATATCGTGATGCGGCGGGGGAGAGATAAGTCCAACCCCTCGAGTAGAATGGCGGACCTTTGCAATGACAGCGTCTACCTTGTGACCAGGAAGCTGACCTCCTTCACCCGGCTTTGCTCCTTGCGCCATTTTAATCTGAATCATGTCAGAATTTACTAGGTATTCTGTTGTTACACCAAATCTACCAGATGCTACTTGTTTTATTGCAGACCGTCTGTTATTGCCATTATTATCAGTAGAAAAACGCTCTACTTCTTCACCGCCCTCACCTGTGTTCGATTTTCCCTCAATCCTATTCATGGCTATGGCTAGGTTCTCATGCGCTTCTGCGGATATTGATCCGTACGACATTGCTCCAGTGGCAAATCGTTTTACAATTTCCTTGGCCGGCTCAACCTCATCAATTTTAATACTATTTCTGCCCGTTTCACTTGACTCTTTAAGCCTAAATAAGCCTCTTATTGTGAACAATCTTTCTTCTTGCTCATCCATGGACGTTGAATATTCTTTAAATGTATCGAAAGAATTACTTCTTACAGCATGTTGAAGGTTCGTAATTTCATCTGAACTCCAAGCATGTACTTCTCCTCTTTTTCTTACAGCGTAATCACCCCCGACATCTAGAGAGTCTCTTAAAACTTCTAAGTTTGAATATGCTTCTTCATGACGACTGATCGTTTCCTTTGCTATTTCATTTATTCCAACTCCGCTGATTTGAGTAGAAGTTCCCTTGAAATACTTGCTCACGAATTCCTCTGATAACCCGACTGCATCAAAAATCTGTGCTCCACAGTATGATTGGTAAGTTGAAATACCCATCTTAGACATAACTTTTAAAAGCCCTTTGTTAATTGACTTTATATATCTACTAACCGCTTCTGTCTCACTTACATCTTTAGACAACATGTCCTTTTTTTTAAGATCTAATATAGTGTCAAAAGCCATGTATGGATTTATAGCCTCTGCTCCGTAACCTGCTAATACTGCAAAGTGGTGGACCTCTCGAGGCTCTGCTGATTCCACCACCAATCCAACGGATGTTCGCAATCCTTTCCTTATTAAATGATGATGTACCGACGCAATGGCTAATAGAGCGGGCAAAGCAATTCTATCTTTACCAAACTGCCTATCGGATAGCACTATAATATTACCGCCCTCTCTAACTACATTCTCCGACCCTATGCATACATTCTCCAAACACTTTTCAAAACCTGAATAACCCGTATTCTTGCCAAAGGTAGTATCTAAAACTCTTGATACAAAATGGTTGTCACCAATCTCACTTATCTTTCT
Organism: uncultured Alphaproteobacteria bacterium; assembly: GCA_902619165.1. Lineage (GTDB taxonomy): Bacteria > Pseudomonadota > Alphaproteobacteria > Rhodobacterales > Rhodobacteraceae > CACIJG01. The sequence goes on along the minus strand of CACNDI010000013.1, from coordinate 46,609 downwards.
AATCTTTTGCATATCCTCATTTGTTAGAATCGGTTGTTTAACCTCTAACCTTTTCACACTACCCAAAGATTTATTATCAAAAATATTTGGTCTTGGACCAATAAAAGATACTAAGCTCATGACTGACTCCTCGCGAATGGGGTCAATTGGGGGATTCGTTACCTGTGCAAAGTTTTGTTTAAAATATGTATAAAGTAATTTCTTTTTGTTGGATATTGCAGAAATGGGCGTGTCTGTACCCATTGAGCCAATAGCTTCTTGGCCGGTTAATGCCATTGGAGACATAAGTGTCTTTAAGTCTTCCTGAGTATAACCAAACGCTTTCTGACCCGAATAAAGATTGGTCTCTGATAAAGAGACTTTCTGTATTTCATCTGATTCTAAGTCCTCTAAAACAATCTGTGTATTATTCAAAATGCTTTCATAATCCAACTCATTAATAAGGTTTGCTTTTACTTCTTCGTCTGTAATAATCTTTCCTGCCTCCATATCAATCAGAAGCATCTTTCCAGGTTGCAATCGCCACTTCGTAATCACTTTGCTCTCATCAACTGGCAGCGTTCCAGCCTCGGAAGCTAATACGACAGTATCGTCTTCAGAAACAAAATATCTTGCTGGCCTTAATCCATTTCTATCTAAGGTAGCTCCAATTTTTTTTCCATCTGTAAAAGCGATAGCAGCTGGGCCATCCCAAGGTTCCATTATAGAAGCATGAAATTCGTAAAAAGATTTGCGTTTTCTATCCATTAGTGGATTTCCAGCCCAAGCCTCAGGGATCAGCATCATCGAAGCATGCTGAAGAGGGTATCCACCCTGATATAATAATTCAATAGCGTTATCAAACGACGCAGTATCGGATTGACCTTCCCTTGTTATGGGCCATATGTTGTTCAGATCTTCTCCAAGAAGGTATGATTTCAAACCTGCTTGCCTTGCTGCCATCCAGTTTACATTACCTCTACTGGTGTTTATCTCTCCATTATGAGCGACCATTCTATAGGGATGTGCTAATCTCCATGAAGGAAAGGTGTTTGTTGAAAATCTTTGGTGTACTAAAGCCAAGGCGGACACATATCGAACGTCTTGGAGATCTAAATAATATTTAGCCAACTGGTCAGCTAAGAACATGCCTTTATAAACAACCGTTCGTGATGACAGGGAAACCGCGTAATATGACTCTTCACTCCCCAGTTCTTTATAAATTTTGTTGGTTGTTTTTTTTCTTAGTACGTAGAGATTTCTTTCAAAGTCATCCTCGCTCATACCCTCAGGTTTTTTGAAGAAGCCTTGCACGTGCATGGGTTCAGCTCCACGAATTTCTTCGTCCTTTGACAAACACTCATTGTTTACGGGAATATTGCGCCAGCCTAATAATTTTATACCTTGTTCTTCACTAAACTTAACGATTATGTCTTTTATGAGCGTGTGATATTTGACTTCTTTTGGGAAAAAAAACATACCTACGCCATAGCAGCCGAGATCAGGAAGAAAACAACTTAATTTTTCCATCTCTTCTTTGTACATTTCGTGTGGAATTTGCGTGAGCATTCCTGCTCCGTCGCCCACTAAAGGATCTGCTCCTGTGGCCCCTCTATGTTCAAGGTTCTCAAGTATAAAAATTCCTTTTTTAATGATGTCGTTACTTTTTCTTCCCTTTATATTGGCGATAAATCCCAAGCCACAGGAGTCGTGTTCATTTCGAGGATCGTAGAGACCTTCCATCTTATTGCGTTTCTTATCAAAAATCTTCATTCGCTTTTTACTTTTTTATCTTATTGTCTTTCTGAGGAGACTTTTTAATATAGTTTTCAACAAAAGAAAAGAAAGTTTATAATTTGTATTGTTTACGATTTTCTTGTTGAAAAAGCATAGAAAGACCCAATGGTTTACTGTACATTATCAAAAAAACTAATGTTTATGGCTTAAAGATGACCATTTTTCACGTTTTTGTTTTGTCTCTTATACAGGGCGCAACAGAGTTCTTGCCGGTTTCTTCTTCCGCCCACCTAGTTCTTTACAACAACTTTGTGATTGGTGTAAAGAATGATTTAAGCCTAGACATTGCAATGCATGTTGGCAGCCTATTAGCAGTTATTTTGTTAGTTTCAAAACCCCTAAAGGAACATATGAACAATGTTTTGATAAAGAATGGTGTGAGTAAATCAGTTTTTTTATTATTTTTAGCAACGTTTCCACTTGTATTTATGGCTTTATTCTTAGAATATGCTCGTCTTCTTGATCTATCAAGACAAGTAGAGATAATAGCGTTCTCCAATTTAATATTCGCTCTGTTACTTTTTGTATCAGACAGAAAACAAAGCCAACGCAAATTTTCTGATATTACGGCGAGAGATGTTTTGGTTATAGGCATTTGGCAATCTTTTGCTGCCTTTCCTGGAACGAGCAGATCTGGCGCCTCTATAACTGGCGCACGATTTTTAAATTATGGCAGAAAAGAAGCAATTATTATTTCTGCCGTATTAAGTATACCAGCGATAGTAATTTCGAGTGGCTACATTGGACTCAAATTTTTTAGTAGCCCATACGAAATTGATATAGAAATTTTTTTCTATGCAACAATATTTTCATTCATTTTTTCCTATTTAGCTCTAAAGTTCTTTGTGTTCTTTGGAGAACTTCTTTCTTTCACTCCCTATGTAATCTACAGGCTCCTGCTCGGATTAGCTTTGCTAACAGCATTATATTTTTAACCACGCTTAAAACGATTAACAATATTTGGTAAAATTATTTTCAGTTTCTTTGGCTTTATGCCTAAATCTGAAAACTTCTCGGTTTTCAATTCTACCAAGTTATCGTTCTCTAGACTTTTCACCTGTGCCAAGGTTAGAAAGGCTGGTACAATGTCGCCTGATATTAACCGGAAAAAATCATTTGTCGCAGCAATTATCCTTGCCGGTAAAAAAGGTATACATAGTATAAACCTTTTCCTTTTAATTTCAGATAACAACATCTCAATGAGCTCTCTAAATGTGTATATTTCGTCTCCTCCTAAATCTAGATATCTCTTCCGCTGATCAGATTCGACCAATAAAGTTATAGCTTTGGCTACATCATCAACATATACCGGCTGAAACTTTGTACTCGCCCCTACAACTGGAATAAATGGACTAATTGAGGATAATTTTGCAAACCTATTGAAAAATGTATCCTCATTTCCAAATATTAAAGACGGTCTGATGATATTGGCATCTGGAAAGCAATCAAGAACGGCTTCTTCGCCAGCACCCTTTGACTTAAGCAGAAGACTGTTTGATTTGGACGATGCACCTAAGGATGATATATGAATAAATTGATTTACTCTATGCCTCTTTGCCTCTCGAGCCAAATTTCTAGCTGCGTTAACATGGAGATTGTTAAAAGACTGTGAACGTGTTTCAAAAAAAGTCGCTACACAATTGATTACACAATCTGATTCTCTTATATAACCCCCTAGCTTTTGCTCTTCTTTTATATCTCCTCTAAGCAACTGTATTTGACCCACTTTACCGTAGACCTTCAAAAAAAGAGCTTCATTTGGGTGACGCGTAATAACTCGTATGAAATAGCCCTTAGAAGCTAATTGTCTCACTAAGTACCGGCCCAAGAAGCCGGAGCCACCAAAAATAGTAACTAGATTCATTAAGTTTATTCCTCGAAAATTATATGTAAGATAGAGTAATTACTCTACATATCATTAAAAATTTACAAATTACTAAAAATTTATTAAATAGAGCTTAAATAATTCATTGAAGGAAAAAATGGCTGTTACTATCTACAAGAACGACATACCCAAAAATTTTGACCTAGGAAGAGAGATAGCGGTAGACACAGAGACTATGGGCTTAAAGTTTGGTAGAGATAGATTATGTTTGGTACAGATAGCAAGCAATGAGGGAACAGTTTACTTAATTCAAATTGATAAAAACCAGAAAAAAGCTCCGAATCTGGCTAAACTAATGACTAGTAAAAAGGTGACAAAAATATTTCACTATGCCAGATTTGACATTGGTGTCCTTCACAGAAACTTAAATTTTATGACCCAAAATATTTATTGCACTAAAATAGCATCAAAAATAGGAAGGACTTTTTCTCAAAGCCACGGCCTCAAAAATCTAGTGAAGGAGATATTATCAATTGATATATCTAAAGAGCAACAGTCATCTTACTGGGGAGCAGACGTTTTGAATGACAAACAAATTAATTACGCTAAGCAAGACGTCTTATATTTGCATAAAATTAAGCAACATTTAGATAAAATTTTGAAGCGTGAAGATAGATACGATATTTTTGAGAAAACATGTCGTTTTCTGCCTACCAGATGCGAATTAGATAACTTGGGATGGGATGATGTAGATCCTTTTTCACATTAGTTTTTTCAGAACTTTTAAAACCCATTGAGCTTTAATTTAATCAGCAAATGAAATAACATGTACAGGCCATGGCGACTGATGCAACCAAATATACTAGGCTAGTTTTTTGCCTTAAATTAACTCTAGGGTTTAGTGCAGGCTTGCTATTTTTAGTCATTTTTGTCTTCTCTTATTCAAAAAAAGTGGACCCATCATTTAAAGTTGTAACAAACGATGTAAGAATCGGCTTAAAATACCAAGCAAGGAATACCCACATTACAGGAAATACCTCAGATGGTGGAACTTTTGATTTTCATGCCAAAGCTTTAAATCCTAGTCACCAAAATGACAGAACTGTTATATTATCCAAACCACTCGGCGAAATTTCCTTTGATAGTGAGCAGAGGTTTAACTTTTCATCTGATTTTGCAAGCCTCAATTTAGATAAGAAAAATATATTTTTTAATGGTAATCTTTCCCTAAAAAACTCGTGGGGAACACTAATAAGAACTGAGGAGTTAATTGGCGATTTTGAGCGAAAATTATTTATTGGACCTAAAACAATATCGGCAGAGACTGAATTCGGCTATATAGCAAGTGGGAAAATGGAATACCATTATAATTCAGACTTAGGCGAAGAAATATTTTTTACCGACGGAGTAGAAATTGAAATATTTTTTGATTAAATCAATGACAGGTGATTCTGTGAAAAAATCACTGTTACTAATGATTAAAATTTCACTTTTTTTGTTATTAATGCATGGAGCAGGGATTACTTCTGAAGTAAAAAGAGAAGTGTTAAGGTTTAGTTCAGATACTGCACAAATTAAAAAGAGCAATGGTATTTTACATTTATCTGGTGAAGTAAAAATTTCTTATGGGCAATATGTAATCAAGTCAGATCTTTTAATTGCAAAAACCAATAGTATAGATTCCCCTGATGTTAAAATAATTGAAGCGAGTAAAAACATATATTTTACAAATAACAAGGATATCTCCGCAAAGGGAGACAAACTTATTATGGATTTAGATAAAAAGTTTGTCTCGATAGAGGGCGATGTTGAATTTTCTCAAGGTGAATCAATAATTAGAGCAGAAAAAATAAATGTTGATTTAGTGACCGAAACAGTAGATTTTGAGGGAATAAAGGAATCTTTTATAAAGAACTAAAAGGATAAGAATTGATAAAGCCATATCTAACTGTGGATAACCTAACGAATGAAGAAATTGGGTTGAAAGTCCAGGGTTTAAGAAAAGTATATAAATCCCGATTAGCTTTAATGGATTTCAATATATCCGTAACTAGAGGTGAGGTAGTTAGTTTACTTGGTCCAAATGGCGCAGGAAAAACAACAGCATTTAATATTATTATAGGATTACATAGATCAGATGGTGGTTCCATTAGATTGGATGGTGATGAAATATCAAACCTTCCTATGTATAGAAGGTCGAAAGCAGGTCTAGGGTACCTTCCTCAAGAATCGTCAATTTTTAAAGGTCTGAATGTTGAGAAAAATATTGATGCAATATTGGAGCTGAAAATTAGTGAGCCAAAGGAGAGACGGAAAAAACTTGAACAATTATTAGGCGAGTTTTCAATAACTCATCTCCGAAATGCTAAAGCAGTCAACCTTTCAGGTGGCGAAAGAAGAAGGGTTGAGATAGCACGGTGTCTAGCCAGCCAACCTAAGTATATCTTACTAGATGAGCCATTTGCTGGAGTTGATCCAATATCTATTGATGAAATAAGAGGGTTAGTCCGAGAGCTAAAAAATAGAAACATAGGAGTTCTAATCACTGATCATAACGTGAGAGAAACACTTAAAATAGTTGATAGAGCCTACATTATAAACGATGGAAAAATTATCAAGTATGGAACCCCTGAGTTTGTTATAAGTGATCAAGACGTGAGGCGGGTTTATTTGGGCGAAAAATTCGCTTTGTAAAAATTAGATAAAACGCTAGAAAAAAATATTTTTTTATTGTAACGTCCAAAATGATCGGGGGATTTTTCAAATGAAAATGTACGAAATACTATGCAGAAAGGCGATTAGATCAAAGGTTAAGTCAGCTAACAAAAAGCAACTTTTGCAAGACGTTGCTAATATAGCGTCAGAACATGTAGGGATTCCATATATGAATATCGCTAAGTCTCTGCAGCAGCGTGAAATTCTTGGACCCACTGGAATTGGAAATGGTGTGGCAATCCCTCACGTAAAAATAAAAGGATTAACGAAAATAATTGGTTTTTTTGTAAGCTTAGAGCGCCCAATTGATTTTGAAGCAGCCGACAAGCAGCCGGTAGATCTTGTATTTACGTTGTTAGCTCCAGAAGACAATGGCGGCACTGAACATCTCAAAGCCCTTGCAATGGTTTCAAGAGTGTTCAGCGATAAAGAAATCAGGTCTAAACTCAGGTCTTCAGAAAATGCCGAGTCTTTGTTTGCAATACTAACAAGCAATGAAGACTCAAAAGCTGCTTGAGCCCTAAAGTTTTAACTTTCACTCTTTACATCTACAACTTTTAAAATTTTCTGTGTGTGGAAGTTTACTCCGACCAAAACCCCATTTATAGATTGTTGGCGGCTAAAGCTTAACGGTGAAAGCTTTTAGCTGTGTCACGTCAGCCTCAGCCAATCTATTTTTTTTATGTCTTTTAGCTCTCTGAGCGCCATAAAGCTCCCATTCTCATAGTCTTTTTTTCCATAAACTAGCTCCTTTTTTGTATTTACATCAATTAGGGAGCCACCTGAATATTTAAGTATTGCGTGTCCTGCAGCCGTATCCCACTCCATGGTTCGGCCAAATCTTGGATAAATATCCGCTTTCCCTTCCGCAAGCCTACAGAATTTAATTGATGAGCCAATTTTTAGAGTATCAAGCTCACAATCGACTTTAAAAATTTTACTTTCTCTTCCATTAAAATTATTTTCAGAAGTTATCAGGGTGAGTGCTTCTCTATTTTCTGACTTCCCCGATATTTTTACTTTCTCAGTTTTTTTTAAGAAGTTATATTTGAAACTTTCCCGATAGGGTGAGGTGTAAAAGAGTTCGCCGCTTATTGGGCTATAAATAACTCCTAACTCGGGTTTACGATTATTAATGAAAGCTATATTTACAGTGAAATTGTTGGTTTTGTTTAAAAACCCTTTTGTTCCGTCCAATGGATCGATAATGAAAAATGCTTCCTTCTCTAAAGATCTATTTTCGGATTCCTCCGATATTGCTGGTATCCTAGGAAATTGTTTGTTTAGACCTTTTAAAATTATTTCGTTCGCTTTTTCATCAGCTGTTGTTACAGGAGACCTGTCACTTTTAACAGATGTACTAAATTTACCACTCTCATAAATTTCACGTATAGTTATCCCTGCCTCGGTGGCTAATTCAATCAGTGTATCAATCATGCGCTAAACCTAAATATGTCAACCGTCATACAACAAAAATACATTTTTAGCATCATCTAATCTTGCACGATAAAATTAATTGCCTATATACCATACAATTAACGATATTATTTATTTGAAAGGTCAAACTATGGGTAAGGTAATCGGTATAGACTTGGGAACAACAAATTCATGTGTGGCAATAATGGAAGGCGCAAACGCTAAGGTTGTTGAAAACTCCGAGGGCGCTAGAACAACACCATCAATTGTAGGATTTACTGATGATGAACGCCTAGTCGGTCAACCGGCCAAAAGACAAGCTGTTACAAACCCATCGGACACTCTTTTCGCAGTTAAAAGATTAATTGGAAGGCAATATAACGACCCAATGGTTACTAAAGACAAAAAGATGGTTCCTTACAACATTGTCGAGGGGAGTAATAAAGATGCCTGGGTCGAGGCAAAAGGTGAAAAGTACTCTCCAAGTCAGATATCAGCTTTTATATTGCAGAAAATGAAAGAAACCGCGGAAAGTCACCTAGGAGACGGGGTAACACAGGCAGTTATTACTGTGCCGGCTTATTTTAATGATGCACAAAGGCAAGCAACAAAAGATGCAGGAAAAATTGCCGGGTTAGAAGTTCTTAGAATTATAAATGAACCTACCGCAGCTGCTCTTGCATATGGATTGGAAAAAAAAGGCGGAAAAACCATAGCTGTTTATGACTTAGGGGGAGGTACATTTGATATTTCTATTTTAGAAATCGATGATGGGCTTTTTGAGGTCAAATCAACTAATGGAGATACGTTTTTAGGGGGCGAAGACTTTGATCTAAGGATTGTTGATCATTTGGCAGAGGAGTTCAAAAAAGAAAGTGGCGTTGATTTAAAGGCCGACAAAATGGCCCTACAGCGGCTAAAAGAGGCCGCCGAGAAGGCGAAGATAGAACTTTCATCTTCAAGCCAAACTGAAATTAACCAACCTTTTATATCTATGGATCCAAAAACTAGTCAGCCTTTGCATTTAGTGATGAAACTAACAAGGGCAAAACTTGAGAGCCTGGTAGCAGATCTAATAGCCAGGTCACTAAAACCATGTCAGGCTGCTATAACAGATGCAGATGTTAAAAAAGACGACATAGATGAGGTGGTTCTTGTTGGTGGCATGACAAGAATGCCTAAAGTTATTGAAGAAGTAACCAGTTTCTTCGGAAAAGAGCCTCACAAGGGCGTTAATCCTGATGAAGTTGTTGCAATGGGTGCTGCTATTCAAGCTGGGGTTTTACAAGGCGATGTGAAAGATGTCGTTCTTTTAGACGTTACGCCATTAAGCTTAGGAATAGAAACTTTAGGTGGCGTATTTACAAGACTGATAGATCGAAATACAACCATTCCAACGAAGAAAAGCCAAGTGTTTTCTACTGCTGAAGATAATCAAAGTGCCGTAACTATACGAGTATTCCAAGGTGAACGAGAAATGGCTACGGATAATAAAGAGCTTGGAAAATTCAACTTAGAGGAAATACCTCCTGCGCCAAGAGGTATGCCACAGATTGAGGTTACCTTCGATATAGATGCAAACGGCATTGTTTCTGTATCTGCAAAAGACAAAGGCACAGGTAAAGAACAAAAAATAACTCTACAGGCATCTGGTGGACTTTCTGAAGAGGAAATAGATAAGATGGTTCAAGACGCGGAAGAAAATGCCGAATCTGACAAGGCCAAAAAAGATATTGTTGAAGCGAAAAACCAGGCTGAAAGTCTTATCCATAGTACCGAAAAATCGATTGAGGAGCATGGTGATAAAGTTGACCCATCTACCATTGAGGCTATGGAACTCGCCATGAAAGCTTTAAAGGAAGTGTTAGAAAGTGATGATGCAGAAAAAATTAAAGCAAGAAGCCAAGACTTATCCGAAGCATCAATGAAACTAGGTGAGGCTATATATAAAGCCGAAGCAGAGAAAAACTCTGCTGAAGCCGAAGCTGGCGATGATAATGTAAATAAAGATGACGGTGACATTGTGGATGCCGATTTTGAAGATTTGGATGACCAAAAAAAATAATTAAATATATTTGTTCCTTCTAAATATGGGAAGCTAAATGGCAAAAAGAGATTATTATGAAACGCTTGGTATTTCCAAGGGCTCTTCCGATGCAGACATAAAAAAAGCGTTTAGATCCAAGGCGAGAGAACTTCACCCAGATAAAAATTCAGGAAGCTCTAAAGCGGAAGAAGAGTTTAAAGCCGTCAATGAAGCTTATGACATACTTAAAGATCCAAACAAAAAAGCAGCATATGATCAATACGGTCATGCGGCCTTTGAAAATGGTGGTTTTGGTAACTCTGGGGGAGGAGGCGCGGATTTTTCGTCAGCATTTTCAGATGTATTTGAAGACCTTTTTGGAGACTTTATGGGTGGTTCTTCCCGTCGAGGATCTAGCTCCTCCTCAAGAAGAGGGTCAGATCTAAGATATAACATGTCCGTATCATTAGAGGAAGCTTACAAAGGAAAGTCGACCACCATTACAGTTCCATCCTCTGTTAAATGTGAGCAATGTAGTGGAACAGGAGGTAAAGATGGTACTCAACCTTCTTCATGCCCAACATGCGGCGGAATGGGAAAAGTTAGAGCCCAACAAGGATTTTTTACAGTTGAAAGGACTTGTCCAACCTGTTCCGGAAAAGGTCAGATGAACAAAAACCCATGTCGTTTTTGCTCAGGTTCAGGAACAACCCAGAAAAATAAAAATCTAAGTGTAAATATACCAGCTGGAGTTGAGACTGGAACACGGATTAGATTGACCGGAGAGGGCGAGGCTGGATTACAAAATGGTCCAGCAGGAGATCTATATATTTTTACGGAGGTTCTTGATCACGCTATATTTCAGAGAGAGGGAACTAATCTATTTTGTCAAATACCAATATCTATGGTGTCGGCCACGCTTGGTGGTGATATTGAGGCGCCAACTCTTGACGGAGGAAAGACGAGAGTGAAAGTTCCTGCTGGGATTCAAAGTGGAAAACAGTTACGATTGCGAGGCAAAGGCATGCCTAGTATCAGGGGTAGTTCGTACGGTGACTTATACATAGAGCTAAATATAGAGACGCCTGTTAATCTCAATGAAAACCAAAAAGATCTACTTAGACAATTTGAAAAGTCTCTTCAGGAAACCGCTAATAATCCAAAATATTCTAACTTTTTTTCAAAAGTGAAGAGTTTTTGGGAGAAAAATAGTAAATAAACCATTGTATACTTATTCCAAATTCTACAGTATTGAACTTTAGAAAACCTTAATTACGAGACCTATTGCGGTGCAAACAACCCCCGTAATCCAGCAATACCTAGAAATAAAGGCTTGTCACCAAGACTCGCTTCTGTTTTTTAGGATGGGTGATTTTTATGAACTTTTTTTTTCTGACGCTGAGATAGCATCAGATGCCTTAAATATTATACTCACAAAAAGAGGGCAACATAACGGAAAGGACATACCTATGTGCGGAGTTCCTTTTCACTCGGCAGAGGGCTATATAAAAACACTTCTAGATAAGAATATGAAAGTTGCCATTTGTGAACAGCTTGAAACTCCAAAAGAGGCAAAAAAAAGAGGTTATAAGGAAATTGTAAAGAGAGATGTGGTTAGAATAATAACTCCTGGAACAAAATTGGAAGAATCTTTTCTGGTACAAAAAGAAAACAATATATTAATGGCCTTATTTTTCTTTGATAACACTTGGGGCTCTTGCTGGATAGATATCTCAACTGGCTTGTTCAAATCAACTATAAGCAATGAGTCGCAGTTATTAACGCTCATCGATCAAATTTCACCAAAGGAAACTATCTCATATGCTAATAAAAAGGAATTATCGATATTGAAATCATACACCCCAACAGAAATAACCTGGCTAGAAAGTAAAAAAAGATTTTTCTAGAAACACTTTTATCGATTACTTATCTTCTTTTTTCTGTCCAGAACGTCTTGAAAAACTTAATACCGTGTTGTTAGGGTCAATTTCTCTTATCGTCGAATATCTTAAGAAAAGTAAAAATCTTTTTCTAGACCACTTCGATATCCCTGAGCAGGTTGAGCTTTCAAATATAATGACTATCGATCCTTCAACCCGGAAGAATCTTGAAATAAATACTTCGCTAGAAGGAGAAAAAAATCTTTCCCTCTTAGGTGTGGTCGATAAAACTTGTAGTCTTATGGGATCAAGACTACTTAAGAGGCGATTAAATGCTCCATCCACGCAAATAGACCAGATTTTAAAATGGCAAAGAAGGACTGCTGAGTTTCATAATAATTTCCAAATTACTGAGCAAGTAAGAGCTTTAATAAGTAAGTTTCCTGATACAGAAAGATCATTATCCCGGTTAATAAGACTTGGACCAAATCCTAGAGACCTTTTCTTATTAAAAATAGGTATGAATCTATTTTTTGAATTGAAAGAAATATTAATACATCTTGAGGAAAACAGCATTAATCAAGGGAATTTATTAGAAGATAATCTTATAAAGGTACTTAAAGAGCTAGACTTGGCCATTAAAGAGGATCCACCCCTCACTATTAAGGAAGGTGGGTTTATTAAAGAAAGTTTCAGCGATGAATTAAATGAATTTAAATTAATAGAAAGAACAGCATATTCCGATCTTCTAGAATTGCAAAAAAAATACTCACAAAAAACTGGAATAAAGTCATTAAAACTAAAATATAACAATGTTCTAGGTTATTTTTTTGAGACTCCAATTTCTTACAAGGATAAATTATTGGAAGACAAGGAATTTTTTCATAGACAAACAACGGCTAACACTGTTCGGATAAAAAGTATTAGCCTTGATCATATAGAGAAAACTACTTTTAGTGCCAGAAATAGTGCTTTGGAGTTAGAGATAAAAATATTGGAAGCATTACACCAAAAGGTAATAGAGATAAGTAAAGATATCATACTTTTATCAAGGAAAATTGCCTCTTTAGATGTTTGCTCAACTCTAGGCTTTATTGCTGAAATGCATAATTGGTGCCGCCCATTAATAGATAATAGCAAAGATTTCATTATTAAAGATGGGCGCCATTCTGTGGTTGAAAAAACAATTTTCAAGAAAAGCCTAAATGCCTTTGTTCCTAACGATTGTTCGTTAACTACAAATGAGCATTTGTGGCTTATAACTGGACCTAATATGGCAGGTAAATCAACATTTCTGAGACAAAATGCACACATCATTATTTTAGCACAAATTGGGTCCTACGTTCCCGCTAAGCAAGCTAAGATTGGGATTGCAAGTAAGCTATTTAGCAGGATAGGAGCATCAGATAATATTTCCAAAGGACAGTCTACGTTTATGGTAGAAATGCTAGAAACAAGCAATATCGTTAAAAACGCTGACGATAAATCTTTTATTATTTTGGATGAAATAGGAAGAGGGACATCTACCTTTGATGGGTTAGCTATAGCGTGGGCTATTATTGAGAAAGTTTTGCGAAGTAATAAATCCAGAACTTTGTTTGCGACACACTACCATGAGCTTACAGAGATTGAAAAAAACAATTCCAAAGTTAGAAACGTTTCTTGTGAAATTAAAGAATGGAATGACGAGATAATTTATTCCTACAAAGTAGTTGAGGGGAAATCAAAAGGCTCTTTAGGAATAAAGGTCGCAGAGCTAGCCGGTTTTCCAAGCGATGTTATCGTAGAGGCTAAAGCGTTACTAGGAAAACTTCAAAGTAAAGGAGCAGATCAAGAGGATATTCATTTAAAAGAAGAGGATTTTGAAAAGGAAAGGCTCATTAGAGTCAATAATGAGTTAGAGAAGATTGATTTGGACTCTATAACACCTCTGGAAGCTCTGAATATTTTACAAAAATTAAAGAGTAAAAACTAAAAATCAGATTTCCTAACTTTTCTCTTCTTTATTTTGAATAACTCCTGAGGACACCCCTACCTGTGCGGCCCTCAAAAGTCTATCTCCTATTGTAAAACCATTTACCATTACTTGTATAATATTTCCTTTTTCAATATTTGGGTGTGGACCCTCAAACATTGCTTGATGAAATTTAGGGTCAAATTTTTCTCCCTCTTCAGGAGCCAATTCATTAATTTCATGGTTTGAAAAAGTGTTTAGCAGTTCCTTTTTTGTGAGCTCAATTCCCTCGATAACAGCATTTTGCTTCTCTACCATTTCATCGTCTACACTTTCTAAGGCTCTATTAAGATTATCAAGCACGGACAATAAGTCCCTTGCTAATTTTGTGCCCCCATAAATTTCTGCGTCTTTTTTTTCCTTGAAAAACTTTTTCCTTATATTTTCTGTTTCCGCGAGTGCTCTCATCATTTTGTCTGAAAGAATTTTATTTTCTTCCTGAAGTTCCTCTAATGTTTTTTCTTCCTCTCCAGTTTCCTCATCTTCATCTTTAGCTTCGTCTTCCTCATTATCGGTTGAAGATGCAAGTTCTTCCTCTTTTTTCAGCGTCTCATCATGATCCTCTGGATCCATGCCTACATTCTCTTTGCCCATTTTAATGACCTTTCCGTTCTTCAGTGTACTTTCGGCTGATAAAATATAGCAGCGTTATAATTTTCATCATCATTCTTTTATTCATGGTAATTAATAAAAATTGCAATTCTGTATATAAGATATAAGTGTAAATTTAAAGAATTTAAAGGCGTGTAAAAGTAAAAATTTAAATTTTTCCTTTTGTTTTCAAATTTTAAACTTGCTTTATTTATATGAATAATTTTTTATGAATGCATAAAGTGAACAGCTTACTGGTAAAGAAATGGGACCGTTAGGTTATGAGATGAGAAATGTTTCAATATCTTTTGATTTGTTAACGAACGTAGAAAATTCCTGTCTAATAAAATTTGGAAACACTATTGTCATTTGTAAAGCAACCATTGAAGAATCTGTTCCTCCTTTCCTAAGAAAAAGCGGTTTGGGGTGGGTGACAGCAGAGTACGGAATGTTACCGGGTTCTACAAATGAAAGGATGAGAAGGGAAGCTAAACAAGTTGGCCAAAGTGGTAGAACACAAGAGATTCAAAGATTGATCGGAAGAAGTTTAAGGGTGGCTGTTGACAGAGTTGTGCTAGGCGAGAGACAAATAATAATTGATTGTGATGTTATCCAAGCTGACGGTGGCACCAGATGTGCGTCAATCTGTGGAGGTTGGGTTGCACTGAAACTAGCCACCAACAGCTTGAAAAGGAGTGGACAGATAAAGTTTGATCCTATTATTCGGCATGTTGCGGCGATATCATGTGGGATTGTCGATGGAGAACAAAAACTGGACCTTAATTATCAAGAAGATAGTGCAGCGGAGACTGATGCTAATTTTGTTATGGACGATAAAGGAGAATTAATTGAAATCCAATGCTCTGCTGAAAAAAAACCATTTTCAAAAAAGGAATTCGAAATTATGTTTTCTATGGCTTCAGAAGGAATAAAAAAAATAGTTGAAATACAGAAATCAGCTTTAAATGAATAGAAAATTTCAAGAAAAGGATTTAGTTTTAGCGACCCACAATTTTGGAAAGATAGAAGAGTTCAAACATTTGTTTGGCAAAGTTAACTTCAACATTACGGACATAGGCCAATATTCTGGAAAAACGCCCGAAGAGACTGGGGGATCATTTTGGGAGAATTCTTTAATAAAGGCGAGAGAAGCGACAAAATTGACTGGTCTAGTGAGCTTAGCAGATGACAGTGGGCTATGCGTTGACATTTTAAATGGCGCACCGGGCATTTACTCAGCAAATTGGGCGATTAAGAGTGATGGATCGAGGGACTTTAAGTTCGCAACCAATAAGCTTGTAAGGGAAATTGAGAAAAAGAGATTTCAGGGGCCTTGCACCGCGTATTTTATTTGCTCTTTAATTTTATATTGGCCAGATAATCATTTCGAGAAGTTTGAGGGTAAAATATATGGTAAAATAATCTGGCCTGGTAAAGGTGAAAAAGGTCACGGGTATGATCCGATTTTTCTACCAAATGGATACGATGAAACTTTTGGACAGATGGATAGGTGGAAAAAAAATAAGATAAGTCACAGAGGATTAGCTGTGAATAATCTATTGTATTCTTGTTTTTGAAATGGAAGAATCTTCGCTAGCCTTATATATACATTGGCCATTTTGTAAAATAAAGTGTCCTTATTGCGATTTTAATTCATACAAAAGAGAAAATACTAATCAGTCTCGTTGGTTAAAGGCCTATTTAAGAGCATTAGAATTATGGTCTTCTAGACTTGCTAAAAGAGAAATTAAGTCCATTTTTTTTGGTGGAGGAACACCTAGTCTTCTTGATCTTAATTTTGTGCAAATGGTATTACAAAAAATCGATAGCCTATGGAGTATTAATGATAATTGTGAGATTACTGTCGAGGCCAATCCAAACAGTGTATCTGAAAGTAAATTTAAAAAATTTAGGGAAATCGGTATTAATAGGGTATCAGTGGGAGTTCAAGCTCTAAATAATATTGATTTGAAAAAATTAGGACGCGATCATAATAAAAATCAAGCTATTGAAGCTATAGAAATCATTAGCACTTGGTTCAACAATTATAACTTAGACTTTATTTATGGCAGGCAACATCAAAGTACCAACGAGTGGAGGGATGAGCTTCTACAAATTCTTTCCCTAGAAGCACCGCACCTTTCTCTCTATCAACTTACAATAGAAGAAAACACAAATTTCCATAAGCTCTTCAAAAGAGATTTATTGAAAGGTTTACCAACACAAAAAATGGTTTCTGATATGTTTGATATCACGAGGCAACTTTGTAAAGATGGTGGTTATAAGCAATATGAAACGTCAAATTTTGCCAGAAAAGGCTTTAAGTGCAAGCATAATGTTTCGTACTGGAAGTATAATGATTATATTGGTGTTGGTCCAGGCGCACACGGTCGGGTAACAATATCAGGAAAAAGTTATGCAACAGAAGAAGAAAAGAACCCTGATATTTGGTTTGAAAAAACAGTTTCCTTAAATTCAAGTACACCAGAGATAACCCCAATAGAAAATAAAGTTGTATTGGAAGAAAAATTAATAATGAATCTAAGAATATCCAAAAACATACCGATTTCCATTTTTGACTATAAAAAACTCAACCCCGTAGTATTCCATCTAGAAGGGAACAAATTAATAAAAACCAAAGACAATGAAATTGTTATTAGAAAGAGAGGTAAAAAAATGTTGGATTACATTGCTAGGTCATTATTAGAGTGCTTCTAAAAATTCAGATCTTCATTATTTTTGAACAAAATATATCTAATTGTTCTAAGTCTTTGTATTTGATAACGATACGTCCTCCCCCGGAATTTTCATTGTGATCTATACTTGTTTTTAAACCTAGTGCTAATTTAAGATCCTGTTCTAAATTAAGAGTATCAACATCTTTTTTAAGAAATGTCTCTTTTCTAATGATATTATCATGTTGGGATAGTCCTTTTTTTACAATATTTTCTATATCCCTTACCGATAATTTCTCTTCAATTATTTTCCTTGCTAAGAACTCTGAGTTTTTTACTCCTACAAGAGCTCTTGCATGTCCACTCGTCAATTTACCTTCTTTTAAAAATATAATTATGCTTTCTGGTAGTGACAGTAGTCTCAAAGAATTTGCAATATAACTTCTTGATTTTCCTAGCGATGCTGAAACTTTCTCTTGAGTATAACCAAAATCTTGTATTAGCTGTTTATAAGAATCAGCTTCCTCAATTGGATTTAAATCTACTCTTTGAATATTTTCAATAATGGAAATTTTTACGACTTCTTCGTCAGTTAACTCCCTTATTAAAACCGGAACTTCATGAATTTTTGCGATTTGCGCAGCTCTCCAGCGCCTTTCACCAGCTACTATCTCGTAAATATCATTGTTTTTCCTTACAAGGATAGGTTGTATTATTCCTGTTTCTTCTATTGAAGAAGCTAGACTGTTTAGTTCATCGGTTGAAAAATCTTTTCGAGGTTGATTAAGATTTGGAACAAGGTGCTCTATTGGCAGATAACTTAAGTTATTAAAAGTGCCTTTACCCTTGTCTTCATCTTTTTTCTTTTCCACTATGTCATCAAAGCCGTCAACATCTAAAAAGGATGAAAGCCCTCTTCCCAAACCTTTTTTTCGTTCACTTTTTGAACTCATTTTTCCTTCTTTCAAAGCGATCTTCCCTCTTTAAAAACTCTGCTGCTAATTTTTGATACGCAATAGCACCTGAGCATTTATGATCGTATATTAGAGCAGGCATCGAAAACGAAGGAGCCTCACTGACTCTGACATTTCTAGGTATAACTGTATCGTAGACCAGCTCTCCAAGATTTCCTCTTACGTCTTCCTCTATCTGTTCTGACAAATTATTTCTTTTGTCAAACATGGTTAACACAATGCCGTGAATCTTCAGGTCTTGGTTAATTTTCGATCTAATGTCCCGTACTGTCAATAGCAATTGACTTAATCCCTCAAGCGCAAAAAACTCTGCCTGTAACGGAACTAGCACAGAATTTGATGCTACCATTGAGTTT
This sequence comes from uncultured Alphaproteobacteria bacterium, assembly GCA_902619165.1. GTDB lineage: Bacteria > Pseudomonadota > Alphaproteobacteria > Rhodobacterales > Rhodobacteraceae > CACIJG01. Next base: position 28,361 of record CACNDI010000013.1, on the reverse strand, counting down.
ATAGTCAATAGATTAAGTGAAGGTGGACAGTCAATTAAAATATAGTCAAAATCAAAAATCTCTTTTGTTAGCAAATCACGAAGCTTAACAACCCTTCCCTTTTCTTCAGATAGATCAACATCAATTGACGATAAATCTGTTGATGCAGGAGCAATAAAAAGAGATGGTATATTAGTTTTCTTCACTACTTCCTTTAAACTCGCTTTGCCAGTCAGCAAATCATAAGTGGATTTTTCTCTTTCATCTTTAGGAACACCTAAGCCAGTTGATGCATTTCCTTGAGCATCTAAATCCATGATCAACACTTTATTATTCACAGCAGCAAGCGCTGTAGATAAATTTATTGCGGTAGTTGTTTTACCTACTCCACCTTTTTGATTGGCAATAGATATAACTGAAGGACTAGAGATTTGGTTCCCCTTTATCGTTTAAAAATTTTTTTCACTCCGATTATCTTTCCAGACGAACTGCTTAAGCTATCAACAATATCATAATCAAAAAACCAATAATTTAAAGCTTTATCTAATTCGATCCTATAGTTTTCACCCTTCAGAAATAAACATATTCCCCCCTTTTTTCGATGACGGAATGATATTTCAATTAAATTGTTTAGTTCTGAAAATGCTCTCGCTGTTAAGATATCAGCATTCAAGGGTTCTAAGGTGTATATGTTATCGTTGACGACTTCAACTGTCAGATTGAGTTTTCGAATAACCTCTTTAAGGAAAAAACATTTTTTTGGGTTTTTTTCCACTAAAACTAGAGCACAGTCTATTTTTCTATCTCTTAGCAACAGAGCAATTACCAATCCAGGGAAACCAGCTCCAGAGCCCACATCCACCCATCTCTTTCCTGATGCCTCCACGTGTTTTATAATTTGACCGGAGTCTAAAAAATGTCTTTCCCATATGTCCACCAATGTGTTTTTTGAAACAAGGTTTATTTTCTCATTCCATTTAGACAGCAAGTTCTTGTATTCATAAAAACCGTTAACTGTTTCACGTGAAACATTCAGACTTTTAACAAATTCGTTCTTTTTCAAGCTATCTTCTTATAAGAATTAATTTTTGATATTAGTAACATTAATCCACTAGGTGTCATCCCGTCTATTTTACTTGCTTCATGAATGTGTTGGGGTTTTGTTTCGCTCAACTTGACTTTTAATTCTGATGACAGCCCGTCTATTTTTTTAAAGTCAATATCTTTTGGGATAGCAGTATTAATATTTTTCCGCATTTTATCTACATCGCTTTTTTGTCTTTGAATATAGTAATTATATTTAGCATCTGCTCGTACAAACTCACGAACATCTAACTCAAAATCAAAAAAACCTTCCCACAAACCTCGCAAAATTTCGCTTGAAACCCCATTAAGTGATAACACATGGTGAAAAGATCTCTTTTTACCATCTTTTTTCTGACTTATACCCCTATCTTCTAATTCTCTGTTAGAATATGTTAATGATTTAGCTGATGCAGTAAGTTCATTTATTGACTTTATTTTTTTGTTCACTAACCTCATTCTATTATCTGATACAACTTTAATCTTGTAGCCCTTCTCAGTAAGTCTAATGTCGGCGTTATCGCACCTTAAACTCAGTCTAAACTCCGCTCTAGATGTAAACATTCTATAGGGCTCAATAACACCTCTTGTAACCAAATCATCAATCATCACACCGATATAGGCCTCTGATCTATCTAAAATAAATGAATCTTCTTTCTTTACATATTGATACGCATTGATGCCAGCAATCAACCCTTGAGCAGCTGCTTCCTCGTAGCCGGTGGTACCATTAATTTGTCCAGCTAAAAAAAGACCGTTGATGCTCTTCAATTCTAAAGATGTTTTTAGACTTTTGGGGTTTACGTAGTCGTACTCTACAGCATAGCCATAATTCAGTATTTTTACATTTTCTAAACCTTTTATAGATTTTATATACCTTTCCTGAGTATCTCTGGGTAAAGAAGTTGAGATACCATTAGGATAAATTGTGTCGTCCCCTAGGCCCTCCGGCTCCAAGAAAACTTGGTGTTCATCTTTATTTGAAAATCTTATGACCTTATCTTCAATTGATGGACAATATCTTGGTCCATTTGAAGTTATTGACCCATTAAATATGGCTGATTTTTCAATGTTTTCACGTATTATCTCGTGCGTATTTTTATTTGTGTATGTTATTCCACAACTAATTTGCCTTTGAAAAGGTTTTTTATGTAGAAAAGAAAACAGCGTCGGTTTTTCATCTGGTTTCTGGCTACCGATCACATTCCAATTTATAGTTTTAGATGAAAGTCTCGCTGGGGTACCTGTTTTTAGTCTTCCCGTGTTTAACCCTATCCCCCTTATTTTTTTTGCTAACCTATTAGATGCGAAATCTCCTATCCGTCCAGCCGCGATTTTTTGTTCTCCAACTCTTATCAAGCCATTTAAAAAAGTCCCAGTGGTTAGTATTATACTACCTGCCCCAATCTTTTCACCACCTTCTAACTCTACGCCTTTTGCTGTACTGTTTTTAATATGTATATCAACTACCTCACCCTCAATAATCGTAATGTTTTCCTCAGAGGATAAAATATTTTGTACAGCTTGTCTGTAAATACCTCTGTCTGATTGTGTTCTGGGGCCTTGAACAGCCGGGCCTTTAGACCTATTAAGTAACCGAAATTGGATCCCTGATAAATCTGCGGAAACACCCATGAGACCACCCAAGGCATCTATCTCTCGCACCAAATGGCCTTTTCCCAACCCACCTATAGCAGGATTACATGACATTACTCCTATCTGGTCTCTTTTTTTGGTAACCAGTGCCACACTCCCCCCTGCTCGTGCTACCGCATAAGCAGCTTCTGAGCCCGCATGTCCACCACCAATAACAATTACATCAAATAAATGTTTCACGTGAAACTTACTTCCCTATACAAAAACTCTTGAATATAATACCCAAAACTTCCTCAGTGTCTATTCTCCCAGTCAACTCCTCTATTATTTTTAAACAATCCCTCGCTTTTTCCGCAAGAAGCTCAGCATCCAGGCCATCATTTATGTTGAATGTCAAATCCGACAGAAGGTTCACTAAATTATTAATTTTTAACTGTTGTCTATATGTAGCTATTACCCCATCACTAACATAAAATCTTGGTAACTTCTTTTCTATTAGACCAATAGCTTCTTTTATTCCCAAACCCGTTTTGCCTGAAATACCTTTGAACCTCGTATTATTTCCTCTATCAGCTTTAGCCTTAAAAACGAGGTCATCGGAGCCGACTTTTACACCAATAGTCTTTAGGTCAGATTCCTTATTTACTAAAAATACCTTTAAAACAACATCTCTCAGGCGTTTTTTAAGTGCTGTAATTCCTTTTTTTTCAATTATATCGTTTGTTTCCCTTAGACCTGCAGTATCTAAAAAAGTCACAAAAATCCCATTAATTTGAACTTTAGACTCAATTATATCTCGTGTTGTACCAGCTATCCTCGAAGTGAGAGAAACATCCCTTCTTGATAGATGATTAATTAAAGTTGATTTTCCTACGTTTGGCGGCCCAATTATAGCTATATTTAACCCTTCCTTTATAGATTTAACACCTCTGAAGTTGTCTAGCTCCCTCTTAAGCAACTCTAAAAGGCCTGAGATCATATTTAAGACCTCTACTTCACCTATATCCTGATCATTAAAATCAATGTCTGCTTCTAAAAACGCTAAAATAGACATGATTTTTGACTTCCATTCGCCAACTTTCTTTGACATTACACCATCGAGTGAAGCGAACGATATTTTTCTTTGAGCTTCCGTCTCTGCTCTCAATAAATCAGATAATCCTTCCACCTGAATTAGGTCCATTTTCCCGTTATAAAAAGCTTGCCTTGTAAATTCTCCCTCCTCTGCGGGTCTTATATTTAGTTTAGATCCACATTGAGTTAAAATTGAAGCTAGTTTATTGATTATAGCAATACTGCCGTGGCAATGGATCTCTACAGTTTTCTCTCCCGAGTAACTGCCATTTTTATTGAACGCAATAACGATACATTTATCGATTATCTCTCCCTCCCAAAAAATAGTTCTCAGAGACGCCAGCCTATTTTCAGGGACTGTTGCTTTTGTTATCTTCTTCAAGACAAGAAAAGCATTAGGTCCTGATATTCTAAATACTGATATAGCTGAAAGCCCAGGCACAGTAGAAAGAGCAAAAATCGTATCTTTCATATCTTGTATTAGGTATTCATTGAATCAAAAAAGTCACTGTTAGTTTTTGTTTGTTTTAACTTCTCTAAAAGAAACTCTACAGCATCTGTTGTTCCCATAGGGTTAAGAATACGCCTTAGAACAAATATCTTTGTCAGTTCCTTTTTGTCTATTAGGAGATCTTCTTTTCTTGTACCAGATTTTAATATATCGATAGCTGGAAAAACTCTCTTATCAGCCACTTTTCTGTCTAACACTAGCTCTGAATTACCTGTGCCTTTGAATTCTTCAAATATTACCTCATCCATTCTACTACCGGTATCAATTAACGCAGTAGCTATGATAGTTAACGAACCACCCTCTTCTATATTTCTCGCGGCACCAAAAAATCTTTTTGGTCTTTGTAACGCATTCGCGTCTACTCCACCTGTTAAAACTTTTCCAGAAGAAGGCACAACTGTATTATAAGCTCTTCCTAATCTAGTAATTGAGTCAAGTAGTATCACGACATCTCTTTTATGCTCTACCAGTCTTTTTGCTTTTTCAATTACCATCTCGGCAACCGCTACGTGTCTAGTTGCTGGCTCATCAAAAGTTGAAGAAATAACCTCACCTTTTACTGATCTCTGCATATCTGTAACTTCCTCTGGTCGTTCATCAACTAAAAGAACAATTAAAAAACACTCTGGATGGTTTTTCTCTATTGAATGTGCAATGTTTTGCAATATTACAGTTTTTCCGGTTCTAGGGGGGGCTACAATTAATGATCTTTGGCCTTTACCTATAGGGGCCACTAAATCAATTACTCGAGCTGATTTGTCCTTTATTGTTGGATCATTTAACTCCAAGCCTATTCTTTCGTCTGGATAAAGCGGAGTTAGATTATCAAAGTGAATTTTATGCTTAGCCTTTTCCATTTCAAGAAAGTTTATCTTCGTTACCTTCACTAATCCGAAGTACCTCTCCCCTTCTTTAGGTGCTCTTATTACACCTTCCACGGTGTCTCCTGTTCTCAGTGAAAACTTTTTTATCTTAGTGGGACTGACATATATATCATCTGGACCAGGCAAGTAATTCGCATCAGTTGATCTAAGAAACCCAAAACCATCTTGCAAAACCTCTAATACACCATCACCAGATATTTCTACCCCGTCCTCTGCCATATCTTTCAATATCGAAAACATCATATCACCTTTTCTCATCGATGATGCGTTCTCAATTTCTAGCTTTTCGGCAAGCTTTAATAAATCGCTTGGACTCTGAGTTTTGAGTTCTGCTAAAGATAGCTGTTTTGTGTTATCAACATCAACCATAAATCTTAAGGGTTTGAAAAATAGTGGGGAGTTTTAAGAATTACTTTTAACTTGTTTGTATCTATTTGTCAATTATTTATGTAGCGTTAATATTTTTAAATTAGAATTTTATATCTTTAATGTAATTGACTACTAATTCCACATTTTCTACTTTAGCATCTGGTGTTATCCCATGACCAAGATTAAAGACATATGGGTAGTTTTTAAAATCCTCGGTAACGTTCTTTAATTCAAGAAGTAATATTTCTTTATTCTGAGTTAAAAAAATAGGATCTAAGTTTCCTTGAATAATCTTTTTAGGTTGAACTTCATTCGCAACCCACTTTCGGTCTAAAAATTGATCAACAGCCAGAACATCAAAGCATTCCTCATTAGAAAAATTACTATATATTGTATTTACAGATCTTGGAAATACTATAAATGGTATATTAGGGTACTTCTTTTTTATATCACTTACTATTTTTTTTATTGGATTTAAAGAGTAACGTAGCACCATATCAGCATTTAGGGCACCCGCCCAACTATCAAAAATCTTAATAACATCGGCTCCTGATTTAATTTGCATGATCAAATATTCTATTGTTGCATCTGTTAATAAATTTATAATTTTTTCAAACTCTTCATTGTTTTCAATTAAGAACTTTTTGGCCGTTAATGATCCCTGCTCCCCTTTTCCATTAATTAAGTAAGTTGCCAGTGTCCATGGTGCGCCCGCAAAACCTATTAAGGGAATATCCTTAGGGAGTTGCTTCTTTAATTTTTTTATCGTTTCATATACTGGTAAAAGCTTTTGATGTATCTTCCCTAAGTTACTAATTCTTTGAATATCTTTATTGTTTTTGACAGGCTCTAATAATGGTCCTTGACCTTCTATGAACTGGACCTTGACGCCAAGAGCATCCAATATTAATAAAATATCAGCAAATAAAATAGCTGCATCAAATCCAAATCTTTCTATAGGTTGTAAAGTAACCTCAGTAGCTAATTCAGAGTTGTAGCAAAGATCTAAGAAGGAGCCAGCTTGCTTTCTAGTATTACGATACTCGCTTAGATATCGGCCAGCTTGACGCATAAACCATATTGGTGGTCTTTCAACAGGTTGACCAGTGACACATCTCAAAAATAAACTCATAATAAATATATAATATATTAGTTGTATGTAGTATATACACAAAAAAATGGGGATATTTGTGGAGAGTTTCTTTATTCAGAAAAAATTTCCTATTACTTACTGTATAATTCACTAGAAAAACTTGCTGATTTAAAAATTTCGAAAAATTATCAAGTTAATTTAAGTATTTATTTGAAATGTGGACTGTGTTGTTGAAAAACAAATAATAGTTTATAATAAAAAGTAATCATATTATAAAGTTTAAGAAAACACTAACATAACTGACGTTTTATCAACAGACTATTATGGATAAAAATAAAACCGATACACCCCCAAATTTAGCAGGAGTAATTGGATATCCAATATCTCACAGTAAATCACCAAAACTACATAACTATTGGCTTTCAAAATACCAGATTAATGGTTTCTATATTCCATTTTCTGTAACGACGGACAAACTTCAAGCCTCTGTAAAAAGCCTAGTAGGTCTTGGGTTTAGCGGTGTTAATGTAACAATACCTCATAAAACTAATGTGCTTTCTCTTGCAGATTCAATCACAGACAGGGCTGCATTAATAGGAGCTGCTAATACCTTATATTTTAGTAAGAGTGGAAAGGTCCATGCTGATAACACAGATGGATACGGTTTCATCCAAAATATAATTGATGAAATTCCAGATTATGAATTTTATGATAAGACGGCAATAATATATGGTGCAGGTGGATCCGCTAGAGCTATCGCCTCTGCATTAATATCTAATGGTGTTAGAGAAGTGGGAATAACCAATAGAACCCGCTCAAAAGCTCAAATAATCTCTGAGAATTTGGGTGCTAAAGTATCAGTGGTAGACTGGCGAACAGCCCCCGACACAATCGCAAGGGCAGATTTAATAATTAATGCTACATCTATGGGAATGATTGGACAACCGGATTTTTCACAGCCAATATCAAGGGCGAAAAAGACTGCTCTAGTGATTGATATTGTGTATAATCCTCTAATTACAGAGCTTTTAAAAGAAGCTAGAAAACTAAAGTTAAAGACTGTAAGTGGGATAGGAATGCTAATAAACCAAGCGATACCAGGTTTTGAACATTGGTTTCAAAAATCACCAGTCATCGATGACGAAATCAGAAAGTTCATGGTTGATTAAAAAGAAAAGGTTTATTCTCGGTTTAACAGGCTCTATCGCTATGGGAAAAACAACCGTATCGAACATGTTTCGGGATCTAGGCGTTCAAGTTTGGTGCGCAGATAATGAAGTTAACGAACTTTACAAAACCAATGGAGCCGCAACAAAAATCCTCTCTAATAAATTCCCTAGTGTCGTAACAGAGAAGGGAGTTGATAAAAAGAAGCTAAGAAACTTGATTCACAAAGACAATGCAATGCTCAAAAAAATAGAACTAATAGTGCATCCTCTATTAGAACATTCAAAGGTTGACTTCTTAAGATCTAGTAAAGGTTCGCCCCTAATAGTTTTCGACATACCCCTCTTGTTTGAAAAACAACAAGAGACAAATTTTGATGCTGTTCTAGTTGTAACTGCTTCCGAGTTGACACAGAAAAAAAGAGTGCTGAGCAGAAAAAATATAAAAGAAAAAGATTTTCAGCTTATAAAACGCAATCAAATGAATGAACAAGAGAAAATAAAAAGAGCTGACTTTTTAATAAACACTGACAAGAGTCTACAAGAAACAAAACAGGATGTTCTAGAAATATTCCAAAAAATTAAAGGATTTTTGGTATAAAATGAGGGAAGTTGTTTTGGACACAGAAACTACAGGTTTGAATCCCGATAAAGGGGATAGAATAGTTGAGATAGGGGCTATAGAGCTTGTAAACCACATTCCAACAGGAAACACGTTCCATTGCTATTTGAACCCTTTATTAAAGGGAGAAATGCCAATTGAATCTTTTAAAGTTCATGGTCTGTCTACAGATTTTTTATCAGACAAACCACTGTTTTCTGAGGTAATAGAAAATTTAATTATGTTCGTTGGTGACTCAAAACTAGTAATCCATAACGCAAAGTTTGATATAGGATTTATAAACCATGAAATGCAAAGACTTGAGAGTAGCAACTTTAATATATATGATAAATTACCATATAAGGAAATACATAGCGAAAAAATAATTGACACCTTAGAGATCGCAAAAAAACTATACCCAGGAAAATCAGTTTCTCTAGATTCGTTGTGTATTAAGTTTGGTATAGACAACAAAAGAAAAGGTAAACATGGAGCGCTTATCGACAGCGAAATTTTGTCAGAAGTGTATCTAGAGTTGGCAGGAGGAAAACAACCCGGTTTCGAATTTTCACAAGTAGGTTCTGAAACTGATGATAGGAATAAAAAAGCGCCAGAAAAAATGAATTTTGTTAGAAAAAATCCATTAGTCGGAAGCAGGGTGTCCCACAAAGAAATGGAGCTGCATAAGAAATTTATTTCTAAAATGAAAAAAAACTTCTGGTATTAGTTTTTCTTTTTAGTCTTATATAGATCGAAAAAGTTAATATTTTTAATGTCGATATTAGGCATACCGCTCTCAATCATAGTGTGAGATATTAGTCTTCTAATATATGGAAAGAGCATCTTAGGGCACTCAACCTTTATCTGCTTTTCTAGTATATCTTCAGTTACATTTGGAAACTTAAATAATCCACAGTATGTCATTTCCAATATAAAAGCTGTTTTTTGGTTAATTTTTGCCTCCAAATTAACAATTAGCGAAACCAATATTTGATTTTCATTACGTTGTTTGTTTTCAATTTCTATATTGAGAGAAAAGTCTGTCTTACCCTTAAAATCTTCTTCTGTAAAATATGCATAATCCTCCTTCTTTTCAAAAGACATATCTTTAACGAATTGAGATAAAATCTCTACATCATGATTGAATAATAAATTTTCAATATAGAAACTGTATTCATCTGAAGCTATTTGTTTCGAAGACATAGATTTTTGACTTTTATTTATTGTAAGGAACTATATACTCCATCTTACTGGTGGACACAATAAAATTAAATCTTATATATGTACTAAGGTGATTCATTTCCTTTTTGAAGGAATAGAAATAAGAATTGGACCATAGAGAATGTTACAAATATTTATACTAGCAGCTGTAGCTATATTTCTTTTTTGGCGATTGAGAGCAGTACTTGGTTCTAGAGATGGTTTTGAAAAAACTCTCAAAGATATTAAAGAATCAACTGATGTAATTAGTAACCCGAAGGTTATAGATGAAACAAAAAATGATAGCCCTGATGATGATATTTTCGATTACGTAGAAGAAGACAGTAAAAATGCTCAGGTGTTCAAAAAGATGAAGGAGTTTGACAGAGACTTTAGTGTGAACAAATTTGTTTCAGGTGCAAAGATCGCTTATGAGATAATTCTTATGGCCTTCGAAAGAGGTGATATTGAAAAACTAAAAACTCTTTTGGAAAAGAAGGTATTGACAAGTTTCAAGTCAGTTATAGATAAAAGAAAAAAAAATGGGTTTATTGTTGATGCAAAATTCATAGGAATGAGAGACATAAGAATAATCGATGCCTCATTTAGTCAAAAAACAAAAATTGCTGACGTAACACTATCATTTAAATCTGAAATCACCACTGTTGTGAAGGACAGTAAGGGATCTATCATTGAAGGCCATCCAGATGATATAAAGAAACAAAAGGATACCTGGGTTTTCACAAAAAATCTCTCTGACAAAAGCCCTATATGGTTATTGAAATCTACGCTATGAAGAAAGAAAAAATCATACAAAAAACGAAAGACCAGATTTTATGGGAAGATTTTGTTAGTAAGAACAATATAAAAAAAAAAAACAAGTGATAGTAGAGCTAATTCAAGTAACTTAAAAAACAAAAGCACTTTCTCATTGAATGACCTTGTTTCTCATTCAGATAAAAAGTTAGATAGCTTTGTCTATGTGAATAATCTTACTAAAATTAGTTCTCCTAAAATTGATATCCATATAGAAAGGAATAGGCTAAAACAAATAAAAAGTGGAAGAATTAATATTGAAGGAACCATAGATCTTCATGGATTCTCTCTAAAAGAAGCTAAAGCGCGTTTACAACGATTTGTTGGTGAAAGTTTCCAACGAAATAAGCGGCTTTTGTTGATCATCACTGGAAAGGGTAGAAATTCAAAGCCTAACATCCACGGAAAAAAGCAAACAATAAAAAGTGAAATTAATAAATGGCTCTCAGAAGACTTTTATCGGGATAAAGTACAGTATATATCAAAGGCCTTAGATAAGCATGGAGGTGAGGGAGCGTACTACTTTTTTCTCGTAAAATCAAAGAACATATTTTCTTAAGTCAGCAGTTTTGGACAGACTACCAACATGCTTTTCAACAAGTTTTGAATCGATCACTACTTTTTTCCCCTTTAAGTCAGGTGCATTGAAACTAATGTTTTCAAGCACCTTCTCTAGAATAGTATGTAGCCGTCTTGCCCCAATATTTTCGATATTAAAATTTACTTCTTCTGCCAATGAGCATATTTTTTCAATACCATCGTCACCAAAAATAAGCTCAACACCTTCGGTCTTGATCAACTCAATATACTGTTTGGTAAGACTGTTATCAGTATCGGTTAAAATTCTTTTAAAATGCTCCTTTTTCAATGGGCTCAACTGTACTCTTATAGGAAGACGCCCTTGTAGTTCTGGGAGAAGATCAGATGGTTTTGAAAGATGGAAAGCTCCCGAGCAAATAAAAAGAATTTGATCTGTTTTTATGGGCCCGTATTTAGTGGATACAATCGTACCTTCAATTAGCGGGAGTAAATCGCGCTGAACCCCTTCTCGACTCACTTCTGCAGATTTCGACGAGGAGTTAGTACAAACCTTATCTATCTCATCTATGAAAACGATACCACTTTGCTCTACTCTAGTCTTAGCGTCTTTCTGTATAACTTCGTCATCCAAAAGCTTTTCCATTTCCTGATCAATAAGTATTCTGTGGCTTTCCCTGACCTTTAATTTTTTCTTTTTTTTGAGTGAACCAAAATTTTTCCCAAAAATATCGCTTAGGTTCATTATGCCCATGGTACCACTTTGAGATCCGGGTAAGTCTACCATTGGAAGAGAATTACTTTTTTCAAATACCTCTATTTCAACTTCCTTTTCATCTAACAGGCCGTCCCTCAATTTTTTTCTAAATGATTCTATGGTTGTCTCTCTTGCTTCGTTACCAGCGATGTATTTCAATACAACATTTTCGGCCTCGCTTTTTGCTTTCTCATAAAGAGACTTACTCATTTCTTGTTTAACTAAAATGATAGCATTTTCTAATAGATCTCGAATTATTTGATCAACATCTCTACCCACGTATCCCACCTCTGTAAACTTTGTAGCTTCGACTTTTAAAAAAGGTGCTTTTGCTAATTTAGACAAGCGGCGAGATATTTCAGTCTTGCCAACACCCGTGGGCCCAATCATAAGCAAGTTCTTAGGGTATATTTCATCTTTTATATCATCGGTCAACTGTTGATGCCTCCACCGATTTCTCAGTGCAATCGCAACAGATTTTTTCGCTTCTTCTTGACCAATTATAAATCGATCTAATTCTTTCACTATTTGTTTAGGGGTCAAATTGTTCAACATATTATTTCGAATTCAAAGTTAAGTGTATTATGTTATCATTAGTAAAAACGCATATTTCTGAAGCAATGTTAATAGCTTTTACAGCAATTTCTTCCGAACTCTTTTTCCCCTCGTAAAGCGCTCTTGCGGCAGCCAAGGCGAAGTTTCCACCAGAACCTACGGATGCTATATTGTTTTCTGGCTCTAAAACATCGCCTGAACCAGTTATTATTAAGAGTTCTACCCCATCAGAAACTATCATCATGGCTTCTAAATTTCTTAAATACTTGTCAGTTCTCCAATCCTTGGCAAGCTCTACTGATGCTTTCGATAATTGACCAGGGTATTTTTCAAGTTTCTCTTCTAATCTCTCTATCAGTGTAAAGGCATCAGCAGTTGAGCCCGCAAAACCAGCTATTATTTCATAACCTTCATTTTTTATAGATCTAATTTTCTGCGCAGTGCCTTTTATTATTGTGTTACCTAAACTTACTTGCCCGTCTCCTGCGATTGTTACTCTTCCGTTTTTTCTAACACCAACTATAGTTGTTCCATGCATATTATTCATATTTAGGTCAGTTTAAAGTTCTTGCTATTTCCTGGGTCGTAAAAATTTCTATAACATCATCCTTTCTTATATCCTCATATGCTTCAAATGCCATTCCGCACTCTTGACCAGACTGTACCTCTTTAACCTCATCTTTGAATCTTTTAAGCGTTTTTAGTTTTCCTGTATGTATAACTACATCTTCCCTTAAGAGACGCACGCCTACATCTCTTTTAGCGTGTCCTTCTGTAATCAAGCAACCAGCTATCTTTCCGACCCCAGTTATTTTGAATACTTCCTGTATTTTTGCATAACCTATAAATGTTTCTTTTATTTCTGGAGACAGGAGTCCCTCCGCAGCTTTAGTTATGTCGTCTACAAGATCGTATATTATGGAGTAATATCTTATATCAATTTTTTTCTGACTGGCGCTATCCCTTGCAGCTGTGTTTGCCCTGACGTTAAACCCTATTATGATGGAATTTGATGATAATGCCAGAGTAATGTCACTTTCAGTTATAGCTCCTACGCCTGAATGAACAACTCTAACCTGGACCTCCTCACTCTTTATTTTTTCCATCGCTTGGACAATAGCCTCACCGGATCCTCTAACATCACTTTTAACTATGATTGGAAGGAAAGATAATTTTTCGTCTTCCTTAGCTTTTGCCAACAATTGATCAAGTGATGAACCCATGCCTACAGTATTTTTTTTGTTTTTTAAATTTTGTTCTCTGTAAACAGAAATTTCTCTGGCCTTAGCTTCACTTGGCAAAACGTTTAGTATATCGCCGGCCTCTGGGGTTCCATTTAAGCCTAAAATTTCTACTGGTGTTGAGGGTAGAGCTAAATCAATTTTTTCTTTTTTATCGTTAAAAAGTGCTCTTACCTTACCCCATTGTTGGCCTACTACGAAGATATCACCCCTTTTTAAAGTACCTTTTTGAACTAAAACCGTGGCTACGGGACCTCTCCCCATATCAAGTTTTGCTTCAACTACTGTTCCTTCTGCTGGTCTCTTTTCGTTTGTTTTAAGCTCCAATAGTTCAGCTTGTAAGGTTATGTTTTCAAGTAATTTCTCCAAACCAGTACCATTAGTGGCTGATATTTCTGCCTCAAGAACATCGCCAGACATACTCTCAACAATTATTCCGTGCTGCAAAAGCTCCGTTCTCACTTTGTTTGGATCAGACCCTTGTTTGTCTATTTTGTTTATCGCTACAATTATAGGAACTTTTGCTTCCTTGGCATGGTTGATTGCTTCGATTGTTTGTGGCTTCACACTATCATCTGCTGCAACAACCAATACTACAATATCAGTAATGGTTGCACCCCTAGATCTCATGGTGCTAAATGCTTCATGTCCTGGAGTATCAAGGAAAGTTAGTTTTTGATCGTTATTGACGGTAATTTGATAAGCACCTATGTGCTGAGTTATACCACCAGCTTCGCTAGAAACAATATTTGTCTTTCTGAGAGAATCTAACAGTGTAGTCTTCCCATGATCCACATGGCCCATTATTGTAACAACAGGAGGCCTCAGGGATTTAGCCTCTTCGTTTTTATCATCAACGTTAATTATTACATCTTCTACATCAGCATCCGATACCCTGATGGCATGATGACCAAACTCTTCAACTAATAAAGTAGCCGTGTCTATATCAATAGCTTGGTTTTTTGTAACCATTATACCATTGGTCATTAGTTTTTTTACTAAATCAGCAGATCGTTCTGCCATTCTGTTGGCTAGCTCCTGCACAGTAAGAGGAGTGTCGGGAATTTGAACGTCTCGAATAATTTTTTCTCTTTCCAAAGAGGTCTCTAGCATTTGCCGTTTTTCTTTTTCTTGCCTTCTTCTCAGAGAAGCTATAGAACGTTGCCGACCTCCATCATCTCCTAAAGCCTGTGTTATGGTAATCTTACCGGATCTTCTCTTGTTTTCATTTAACTTTGTAGATTTAAAATTAGGCTTTTCACTATTGTCTTTTGTTTTGTTTTCATAAGATGTCTTTTGATTACTTTCGTTTTTTATTCTCTTTTTTGATCCAGTTAAGTCAGGCGTTTCTAAATTTATAGAAGAAGAAATTTTACTTTGATCTTTTACCTCTGTAGGCTTCGATCCTTCATCTTGAGACTTCTCCTTTTTGCTTTGCTCCTGTAACTTTTTCTCTTCCGCCTTAGACGCTTCTATGGCTTTTTTTCGTCTCAATATCTCTTCATTTTCATTGGTTTCTATTTCAGCGACAACATTTTTTTTATTTTCTTCAGCTACAGGGCCCTTTTTTGAAATTAGTAGCTTTTTCTTCTTTGTTTCTACTACAACGGATTTGGATCTACCGTGCGAGAAGTTTTGTCGAACTGTATTGGTCCCACTTTTAAGTCCCAAAACTTTGGTTTTGTTATCTCTGTTGTCACTATCAGTCATCGCAATCACTATCAATTAATGGTTCTCTATAAAACCTTTTAGTTTATTTAAGTCCACTTGAATAGTTTTTTTAAAATTTTTGGAAAAAATACCAAGATATTTTACGTTATTTTTACCAGTGCTTTTTTCAAGGTCTTTTTGTTCAAGCATGTTCTCGTAAATAGCAACGTTATTCGACCTAAAAAAAGATTTGTCAGCCACGCTTTTAGCACCCATAGCCACAAGTATTAAACAGTGTCGTTTTTGTATTAATAGCGTTTTTATCGCATCCAACCCTATAGCCAAAACGCCAGATTTTTTTGTTATAGAAATACTGCTCAGAATTTTTTTTCTTAGAATCATTTCAATTAGAGAGACGATATCCGATGAGAAAATTTTTGAGGCACCGAAATAGGTTTTCAAATCTTCTTTTCTTAAAATATCAACTATAAGGGCTTTATTGGCCGGAAGCCAAACCGATTTCCCAGGCAGCTTATCGCACAAATCTGGAATCAATTTATTATCCGGGCTTAGACAAATCTTTATGAATTCATCTTTGTTAATACTGGAGCTATTCAAGAAGATCTTTTTATTCAAAACCACCAATCTCTTTTAATATTTTCTTATTTTACAAGAGACTTAATAATTTCTTCGGACTCTTCTTTTGTAACCCACCCAAGCATTTCTCTTGCCTTCATGATAAGTTGTTGAGCCTCAGAAAGTGAAAGCTCAAAATGTTCGAGGAGACCCTCATCTCTTACCCTTTTTCCATCAATAGTTGTATAGCCACCAGCCAATTCCCAATCTGCACAGGTAGCGAACTCCTTGAGAGATTTTATCCCATCTTTAACTAATACTTCCAGCATTTGTGGGCTTAAACCCTCGAAGTTTAACAAATCATCCTCAATCCCACTTGACTTTGCAAAATCCAAAGATTTTTTATTAAGAGTCTCAAGATAATCTTTAGCTCTCTCTTGCAATTCTGTCGCAGTTTCTTCGTCGAAACCATCTATCGAGCTTATCTCACTAGATTCGACATAAGCAACTTCTTCCATAGTAGAAAAACCTTCGGATACAAGAAGCTGAGCAACCATCTCATCAACATTTAGATGCTCCATAAAAAGATTTGATCTCTCGTTAAACTCTTCTTGCCGTCTTTGCGACTCATCTTCTTCAGTCAAAATGTCAATGTCATATTCAGTTAATTGACTTGCTAGTCTCACGTTTTGTCCTCTGCGGCCAATTGCTAAAGATAGTTGATCATTAGGGACCACAACTTCTATTCTCTTTGCATCCTCATCCAAAACGACTTTACTAACTTCAGCCGGTTGAAGGGCGTTAACAAGAAAAGTAGGTGCATCATCATTCCAAGGAATAATGTCAATTTTTTCTCCCTGTAGTTCATTTACCACCGCCTGAACCCTGCTACCTCGCATCCCGACGCATGCGCCGACAGGGTCTATTGAGCTATCATGAGATAGAACACCGATTTTTGCTCGACTACCGGGATCACGACAAACTGTTTTAATGTCAATTATACCATCATAAATTTCAGGAACCTCCATTTTGAATAGTTCCACTAGAAACTCAGAATTAGTTCTAGATAGAAATATTTGTGGTCCTCTTGTATCTTCTTTTACTTCTTTTATGTATGCTCTAACTCTATCACCAACTCTCAGAACCTCTCTTCTAATTAATTGATCTCTTTTCAATACTGCTTCGGCTCTTCCTAAGTCAACTATCACGTTACCGTATTCAACTCTCTTGACCTGACCGTTTATAATTTGCCCAACCTTGTCTTTATATTCCTCATATTGCCTTGCACGGTCAGCCTCTCGTACTTTTTGAACAATTATTTGTTTAGCTGCTTGCGCAGCTATTCTACCAAAATCCATTGGAGGCAACTGCTCCTCGATGAAACCATCCAGTTTCACTTGAGGGTTAATTTTTTTAGCATCAGATTCGTTAATTTCAGTAAAATGGTTTTCGACTGTCTCAACAACCTTTCGCCATCTTGACATGGAAACCGCTCCTGATCTTGTATTAATGTCAGCTCTTATGTCATACTCCTGACCATATTTGGATTTTGCAGCTTTAGCTAGACTCTCTTCCATTGCGTCGATTACTAGCTTTGGGTCAATCAATTTTTCTTTAGCTACCGCATCAGCTATTTGAATAAGCTCGCTACCACTTCCTGATGAAATATTCATTTAAACTCCATTTCTTTTATACTTTCTAAAGACATTCCTTCTAAATCTATTTTAATATCTAAAACACGAGATAAGTCTAAGCATGTTTCCCCACTACTATTCAACAAGGTCAATGAATTTTGGCTATGGGCAACTAATTTTCCTCTTCCTGAGTAGGTCTCACTTTTTATCTTTACGTTGTGGTTTTTATATTTTGTAAAATCATCCAAAGAGGAAAGATATCTATCTATTCCTGCAGAGGACACCTCGAGCCTAAAGGGATCTTTTATTATGCTTTCAATATCCAAAAGAGAATTTATTTCCACTGAAATGTCTGCGCATTCATCTATCGTCACTTTACCATCTATCCTATCTAGAAAAACCAATAATTTTAACTCTTTACCTTTCCGCAACTGTATCTTAACTATCCTCAACCCCTTATCTAAAATAATGGGCTCTAAAACCTTATATATATTTTTCTCGGTAGAGGTATTCGCAATTAAATTTAACAATAAAGGGCTCCAAAAAAAAAGGGCCTTAAAGCCCAAAATCTAAAACCAAATAATTTGCTAATACATACAAGGTTTTTAGATTTAATACAATAGTAAATTGATATTTTAAAAGTCAGAAGCAATACCCTTGACTTCCCAGTCACCGTATCTTGTCGGTTCTAGTCCACCACGTCCTTTTTTTTCAGCTGGCATTTTTTCATGGTTAGTATATTTATCAGCATGCCTTTTTTTAGCTTCGTCTAGTGCTCGCTTAGCTTGTTTCGATTTTTTCTCTATATTAGTCATTGTTGTTTTTAAAAATAAAAAAATATGAGTTTCTAGGTATGATATAGCTCAACAAAAACATATATCAAAATTCGCTGAAATGAAAAAAAAATTAAATAAAATAACATATGACAAAATTTTAGCCTCAGCCTATTTCATTGTGCTTAATGTTTTCAAAAAAAATCTTTCTACAAGACAGTCGATGGGCTCGAAGGCTATAAAATTTTCAAGTCTTTCAAGTTCTGATAAAGCAAAATGTAATGATTTGGTCCAAAAAGTATTGAGATTCACAGTTTATCTAGATCCTTGGATTAACAGAAACAAAAAGGGAAGATTAAGGATAGAGATTTTTTGTCTCGTGCGACTTGCTCTAGTAGATATTTTGGTAAGAAATGTAAGGCAGGAAACTGTATTAAAAAAATATTCAGAACTGGCATCCTCTTTCGAAAGGACAAAGCACAGCAAAGACCAATTGAGATACTTTATACATCTTGGATATTCTGTGTCGAAAAAAAAATCTCTTGAGCCATTATTTTTATTTGAAAGTAAAATACGTAAAGTACTGTCAAGTCAATATAGTTTAGAAATTATAGAAAGGGTGGAAAAAATCTTTTCTGATTCATCTCCCATAGACCTATCTATAAAAAGCAGTGCGTCAGAGAAAAATTACTTTAAACAACTCCAAGGAACCTCAGTTAACCGGTCACATTTTAGGCTATCACAAAAAACCAGTCTAATTAAAACAAAAGGGTACTGGGCTGGAGACTGGTGGGTACAGAGTTTAGCTGCATCTTTGCCCGTTAAAATAGCCCCAATGGATTTAAAAGAGAAAATTGTTTTAGATGTTTGTTGTGCCCCTGGAGGAAAGTCTTTTCAATTGGCTGACAACGGAGCAATTTTGACCTCAATTGATAAGTCTGAGAGAAGACTCAAACTTATGAAGGAAAATTTGGATAGATTGAACTACGATTTGGATTTAATTTGTGCAGATGTTTTTGAATATCAACCAAAAAAACTTTTTGATATTATCCTCCTAGATCCTCCATGCACTGCTACTGGAACTATTGGAAAAAACCCCGACCTTCAATTTCTTAACCCACTTGATAAATTAGAGGAATTATCAGATGTACAGCAAAAAATGTTAACACGTTGCGCCAGTTGGCTCCAGGATGATGGTTACATAATTTATTCTGTTTGCTCGCTGCTAAAACAGGAGGGAGAAGATCAAATAAGTAGATTTTTAAAAAAAAATAAAGATTTTTGCCTAATTCATCCCCAAAAAAAAGGTTACTTAGATCAAGAGGGTTACGAGACCAACAAAGAGAGCGGAATAAGAATAATGCCATTTTTTGAGGAAGGTTTAGGGGGAACTGAAGGTTTTTTTATTGCATATTTACATCTAAAAGGAAAAAGTAATTAAATGTGGTTTTTTATTAAAGAGTTAATTTTTTTATGCATTGAAAAATTTTTTCTGAATATATCAAGACAGTTTGCCTCGGTATTTTCAGATCAAAAAAGATTTTCGGTTTTAAAAACACTTCCGTGCGCAAACATAGGCAATGAAGAGATAGGTCAGCAACTATTAAAAAAGATAAATGTATTCGGTAATGTTATCCTAGATGTCAAGGTTGATAATCCATGGCGCATTTTACCTTTTTCTGATGAAGTTGAAGTCGGAATCGATGGTTTTCTATGGCTAAATGACCTTTCAATTGTAAACAACCAAAGCTCCAGAGAGTTGTCGCAAGCATGGATAGAAACGTTTCCCCTGAACCGATTAAACAAAAATGTGCAATCAAGCTCTTCAAGATTAGAGGCAATAGTTAGAAATTATACATATTTAGAAAATTGTAGTAAGAGTGAACAGCTAAAAAAAATAAATAAGATGTTAAAGAACGACTATCTTTTCTTAAACTTTTATAAAAATTTTTCATTTAATATTTTAGAGCGTCTTTGCATTTGTCACAGTTTGGTTTTGTCTGGATATGCCTTTAACTTTACAAAAAAAAAGCAAAAGAAGGTTATCAAATATATGATAAGATTATTTATTCTTTATAAGAATAAATTAAAAAAAGGCCAAATAAGAAGTCCGGAGGAGTTATCAAAAGTATTTTTTTTGCTGCTCGAAACAATTGAAATTGCAACAAATCTTGAGAGTAACAAGCCGTCCTCTGAGGAAAATAAATTAAGGAAAATCTCATATGTTTTTGGATCCTCTTTAAGGTATTTGCAGTTTGATAATGGAAGCTTAGTTAGCGCCCATGGTGGGAGTTTGGGAGATTACGATAGATATGTAAGGCTTTTAGGAGAAATTAAAAACTATAAAGAAGGTGATAAGGTAAGTGACTTAGGTTTCAAGCGGCTTAATGGGGCTAGATTGTCAATGATTATTGATGCTAGTGCCCCTCTTTACGGAAAAAGAAATGGGATTGCGCATGCAGGATTTTCATCTTTCGAGTTGTACTATGGAACCAAGGCTATTTTTGTAAACTGTGGCGGTGGTAGCAGGTTTGGGTATCAATACAGGAAATATTGTCAAAGCTCTAAGGCACACAACGTTTTGTTATTAAATGAAAAGTCACAATGTTCTTTTGGCAAAAAACGTTTTTCAAGAGGAAACTCATTTTATTATATAAAGGATGGGCCTAGGAACACTAAGATAAGCTGTGAAAATTCTATCACTGAAAAAACCGTAGAGTTGTCTCATGATGCATACAAAAAAGACTATAACATATCCGTTAACAGGAGACTTTCAATGGATCTTGTAAAAAACTGTGTGATTGGACAGGACACAGTATTTCCTGAAGGTAATTTAAAAAAAAATTTAATTGATGCCTCCGTTACTCTCTATTTTCATTTGCATCCTTCAATTTCTTGCAAAAAGAGGAGAAATGGAGTCATGCTCGAAATTCCAGGTAATAAAAAAATGTTTTTTTCACATAAAGGAGGAAGTTTACGCCTTGAAAAGTCAACATACACTGGTAATTTTTATGAACCTCAGGAAATAACAATGATGGTTATTGAAAATAGTGCCAAACAACGTGAAGAAAAAATAAATTGGAAATTAGAGGAGTTTATTGATTGAAATCAGGAACAACACCAATCCGCAGGGCATTAATAAGTGTTAGTGACAAGACTAATCTGGAGGATTTAGGAAAATTTCTAGAAGGATTAGGTGTAGAGCTTGTCTCTACAGGAGGAACTGCTCGATATTTAAGAAAAGTGGGCTTAAAAGTTAAAGAGGTGAGCGATATAACAGGATTTCCTGAGATTTTGAATGGTCGGGTCAAAACACTCCATCCAAAAGTTCATGCTCCGATACTATTTGATAGGGATGATACGGGTAGTATTAAAGAGTTAAGAAAAATGGGCTCAAAAGCTATAGACCTAGTAGTTGTTAATCTTTATCCTTTTGAAACTATTTTAAAAAGTAGGGCCCCCAGAAAAGACATAATCGATAATATCGACATAGGAGGGGTAGCTCTTATGAGGGCAGCAGCCAAGAACTTTGATCATGTAATGGTTATTTCTGATCCAACAGATTATATCCAATTAAAAAAAGAGCTAACAAGTTTCCAAGGGTGCACGCGACAAAAAACGAGAAAATTTTTTGCGGGCAAAACGTTTTCCCAAACATCTTATTACGATCACTTAATAACGGGATGGTTTTTATCAAAAAATCAGCTTAAAGATACTAAAAGCCGTCTGTTTGGTGGATCATCAAGAGAGGTTTTGAAGTATGGAGAGAATCCTCACCAAGAAGCATCCTATCTCAATAGTCCTGATTTAGAAAGAAAAGCAAAAGATCTCGTAAAAATTTTACATGGAGCTTTATCTTACAATAACTTCGCTGATACGACGGCAGCCTACAAAATATTATGTGAGCTTGAAGATTACAACAAATCATCCTGTGTAATTATAAAGCATGGAAATCCGTGCGGAGTAGCAATTGATAACAAAATTTTAGGTGCTTATAAAAAAAGTTATGAAACAGACCCTATATCTGCTTTCGGAGGAATTGTTGCTGTAAACCAGAAAGTTGATGAAAAACTAGCAAAGAGAATATTAAGCGTATTTACAGAGGTGATAATCGCAAAAAGCTTCTCAGAAGAGGCTTTTAAAATGCTGAGTTTTAAAAAGAACATCAAGATAGTTGAAATAAAGAGCTTTGATAGGACCTTATTACATATAGAGGAGGTTAGGTCGGTCATAGGAGGATATCTTGTTCAGGAAACGTCTTTAAGTAAACCAAATGAAGAGGAATTCAAAGTAGTAACAAAAAGAAGACCTAGCAAAAAAGAATTTGATAACTTAGTTTTTTTATGGAAGATAGTTAAACACGTAAAATCAAACGCTATCGTTGTTGGAAAAAACCTATGCATAACTGGAATTGGAGCTGGACAGACCAACAGGGTAGGGAGTGTGAAACTAGCAATAGAAAATTCGAGAAGGTTAGAAAAAAATTATAAAAACAACACGAAAGATATTTCCAATGGTATGGCTTCGGATGCTTTTTTTCCATTTCCTGACTCAATTAAAATGGCTTCTCGAAAAGGAATTTCTTGTATAATTCAGCCTGGGGGATCAATAAACGATTTGGACGTTATTAAGGCAGCCGATAAGCTAAATATCTCAATGATTTTTACAAAAAGAAGGCTTTTCAGTCATTAAATATTGGCTCGGACTCTGATGCTAAAAGTATTGGTACGCCGTCTCGCACCGGAAACTTTATTTTAGCAACTTTAGATATCAGATAATTTTCATTTTTATCATAATACAGCGCTCCACCACTAATGGGGCAAACCAATAATCTGGTGAGATAAGTATTGAACTCATTTTTTTTCTTATTGGACATATCGACTTTCTAGGTCATTTTCCGATGATAGCTTCATCAATGTTACTAAAACGTCTAACCTCTTGACTATCGTTTCCGCCTCTAAAAGAACCTGTTTTTCCTCAGGTTCAAACGGACAAAGCATAGATAAAGAGTTCACAAGAACTTCTTCTCTAGCTTTTTTGAGCACGTCCCAGTCGGATGCAATTTGTGCGCTATCTAAATACTTTTTCAAAATTTCTAAAAAACCGTTTCTGTCAAAACTGTTTATACCTTCGAAGGGAACAAGGTCATTACTGTAAAAATCCCAATCTATTTCAGATAATATATAAGGCTTTTGATCCTCCATTTCCTTTCTAAAATTAAATCTCGAAACGCCTTCTAAGGTAATAAGGTATCTCCCGTCTTCAGTTTCAGTAAATGAAACAATTCTGCCCGCACATCCTACTTTTTGAAACTTATTTGTTCCAGTCAGCTTGTTTCTTTTATCTAATTTAATAGGCTGAATCATTCCTATCAGTCTATGTTTTGTGGCAAGTGTGTCTTCAACCATTCTTATGTACCTTGGCTCAAATATATTGAGTGGAAGTCTGCTGTTAGGAAGTAACAATGCGCCGGGTAGCGGAAACAGGGGTATATTTTTAGGTAATTTTTCCATACGTTATTCAAACAAATATTAAGGATGTAAGCGCTCTTCGCCCTTTTTTGGAAAGCTCGTTCTCACTACCGAGATGATCAAAAATTAACAGTAGCTGTTTTTTTGCATAACCATCCTTCCATTCCTTGTCTTTTCTAAACATTTCTAAAAGCACGTCTATACACTCGGAGAAATTATTCTCCTTAAAGAGTATTTTAGAATAATTCATCTTGCAATCTAGGTCGGCGGGGTTTTGTCGCATTCTATCTAAAATTTCTTTCTTGCTATCTTCGACATCATTATTCTTCATAAGCTCATAAGATGAAATAGCACCTTTAACCGCATTATCTTTAAGTATTTCAGGTGATAAATTTTCTATTAGTTTCTCGATACTGTCAAAGTCGCCTAATCCAATAGTTGACTTTATTAATAGAGAATAATTCTCCGGGGATGGGCTGGACTTAATTAGTTCTTCTGACGCTAGCTTTACCTCCTCAAACCTCCCTTCTGAAAGTAATATTTCAAACTCTTCAGATATATTCGAATTATTTTTTGAAAATTTTTTTATAAGTGTGTCTAAAAATTTTTCCACTTCGGGTTCGGTTTTGGCGCCCATAAATCCATCAACTGGTTGACCATCTGAAAAAGCGAAGACTGCGGGGATAGACTGTACTCTAAGTTGAGAGGCGATACCTTGATTTTCGTCTACATTAACTTTAACTACCTCAAGATGTTCCTTCTTTTTCGTTGCTTGACTTTCCAGAATGGGAGTTAAGGCTTTGCATGGGCCACACCATGGAGCCCAAAAGTCAACTATTACTATCTTTTCTTTAGATTTTTCAATAACCTCGGGGACAAATGTATTTTCACTTACATCCTTTATAGACTCTACTAGCATTTTAGAAATATCCTTTCCCCTTACGATCAATATAAGTCATTAAATCTATTAACAAACTTTTTTCTTATAAAAAATGGTGGCTGTGGTAATAAACTGTTCTCATATCCTTTAATTTCTTCATGTTTTCCAAATATTCTGTCAGCCTCCTGTTTTGAAAACCCTGCAAGATGTATAGCTTCCAACCAAGCAGCCTTTTTGTCTGCTAACTTGACGCGTCTTTTGATTGTTTTAATTTTTTTTGTTGGGATATTGAACCTTATACAAATTGCTCTTGTTAACTTTTCATCCAATTCTTCATAAGTGTTACCCAAATGAGATTTTAGAGGAGAGATCATATCCCCTATCACATATTCAGCAGAGTCGTGGAGTAAAGCAAATAATTTCGAAGGATTATCCATTTGCGGGAATTGCTTTGCAAAAATTTTTTCAACTAATAGACTGTGCTGCGCTACTGAAAAAGGGTATTCACCGAGAGTTTGACCATTCCATCTGGCTAAAAACGATAGGCCATGCGCTATATCTTCTATTTCTATATCAAGAGGGCTTGGGTCTAATAGCTCAAGCCTTCTACCTGAAAGCATCCTTTGCCATTCCCTTTTTATTTTCATTTTGAAGTTGCAAAAATTATTATAACTCCTATTAGTTATATAAGTTTTTGTAAGGAAAATAAAATGGGTAAAGATTTTATCGTGAAAGATATCAGTTTGGCTTCATTCGGAAGAAAAGAGATAGCTATTGCTGAAACAGAAATGCCAGGATTGATGGCCATAAGAAAAGAGTTTGAAGGAAAAAAGCCACTTAAAGGGGCAAGAATTGCAGGAAGTCTCCATATGACAATTCAAACAGCTGTCTTAATAGAGACACTGGTCGATTTAGGCGCGGATGTTCGTTGGGCAAGTTGTAATATTTTTTCTACACAAGATCACGCTGCAGCAGCTATAGCGGAAAGCGGTGTTCCTGTGTTTGCTTATAAAGGTGAAACCCTCGATGAATACTGGGAATATGCTGATAAAATATTTCTTTTTAAGGAAGAAACAGCGAACCTAATCCTAGATGACGGCGGTGATGCAACTATGTATGTCCTATTAGGATCGCGGGCAGAGAGTGGAGACACAGAATTTTTGGAAAAACCATCTTCAGAGGAAGAGGAAGCGCTTTTTAAACAAATTAAAAAGAGATTACAATCAAGTAAAGGCTGGTTTACGAAACAAAAGGAGTCGATTCTTGGTGTTTCAGAGGAGACAACTACAGGTGTAAACCGTTTGTATCAGTTAGAGCGGGAAGGTAAGCTACCTTTTCCTGCAATTAACGTAAATGATAGCGTTACAAAGTCTAAATTTGATAACAAATATGGCTGTAAAGAATCGTT
Source organism: uncultured Alphaproteobacteria bacterium (assembly GCA_902619165.1). Taxonomy (GTDB): domain Bacteria; phylum Pseudomonadota; class Alphaproteobacteria; order Rhodobacterales; family Rhodobacteraceae; genus CACIJG01. Next base: position 2,507 of record CACNDI010000013.1, on the reverse strand, counting down.
AGTAGATGGAATAAGAAGAGCAACAGATACTATGATGGCAGGTAAAGTTGCAGTCGTTTGTGGTTACGGTGACGTGGGAAAAGGATCAGCAGCATCATTACGAGGAGCCGGAGCACGCGTAAAGGTTACGGAAGTAGATCCTATATGTGCGCTGCAAGCCGCAATGGATGGTTTCGAAGTGGTAACATTAGAAGACACACTCGAAACAGCAGATGTATTTATTACAGCTACAGGAAACAAAGATGTTATAAAGCTAGACCATATGAGGAATATGAAAAATATGGCTATCGTTGGAAACATTGGTCATTTTGACAACGAAATCGAAGTCGCTGCTCTCAAAAATCAAAAATGGACAAAAATAAAAGACCAGGTTGATATGGTGGAAATGGCTTCAGGTAGAAATATAATTCTATTGTCTGAAGGCAGATTACTTAATCTTGGAAATGCAACTGGTCATCCATCTTTTGTAATGTCCGCAAGCTTTAGTAATCAAGTCCTAGCCCAAATCGAGCTATGGAAAAATAGTAAGAATTATTCCAATAGCGTGTACACGCTGCCAAAACATCTGGATGAAAAAGTTGCAAGGTTGCACTTAGAGAAAATAGGAGTGAAACTTACAAAACTAGAGAAAGATCAGGCTGATTACATTGGTGTAAATGAAGCTGGACCATTTAAAAGCGACAGTTATCGCTATTAATTAAACTTTCCGTCCCCGCTTTCCAAAGCCTAGAGAATGTTGATTGTGCATGTCAATAGGCCACCTTGGTCTTGGGGACAAGTCCATATCATCAACTCGTCCTCCTAAATACATTTGTGTTCCCGCATAAGCGATCATTAAGCCGTTGTCTGTACACAGATCTAGTGGCGGTGCAGAGAATCGGACTCCGAGATTATCACATAGCTCCCTCAGTGAATTTCTTATTTCCTTATTTGCTGCAACACCACCTGCTAATGAAAAGGATAGACTTTTAACAGAAGAAATCTTGGAGAATAGTTCTATAGCTTTTTTTGTTTTCTGCTCAAAAATTAATTTCATAGATTTTTGAAACGATGCGCAAACATCTCTTTGATCACGCAAATATAGGCCAGATTGTTTTTCAACTAGATAATCTACTTGTCTTCTTACAGACGATTTAAGGCCAGAAAATGAAAGGTCACAGTCATTTTTATTGATTAGTGGCAATGGAAATGAAAACCGCCTTTTATCACCTTTTTCCGCCCACTTTTCCACTTCTGATCCTGAAAATATAGGAAGGCTCAACATTTTTGCTACTTTATCAAAAACCTCACCTGGAGCATCATCAATAGTTGTTCCAAGCCTCTTTATTTCATTTGCTCCTAAAACGGCTAAATATTGACAATGACCACCTGAAGCTAAAAGCAGTAGATAAGGATAGCTTAGATCATCTGTCATTTGAGGTGTGAGAGCATGACCAACGAGGTGATTAACACCAATCAGTGGTTTTTCTGTTGAAAAAGCCAATCCTTTCGCAAAATTTATACCTGAGATAAGACCTCCAATTAATCCTGGCCCCCGTGTTACACAAATAATATCAATATCATAAAGTTGAATATTATTTTCTTTGAGAACTTTTTTAAAGCATGTATCCACTCTTTCTGAGTGGGCACGCGCCGCAATTTCCGGTACGATACCGCCGTAGCCTTTATGGAGTTTTTCTTGAGATAGTGTCACAAGCCCCAGTTTTTCTGAAACCAGTATATTATCTTTACGAGCTACTTTGATAACGCCTATTGAAGTGTCATCGCAGCTACTTTCGATTCCTAGTGCTATGATAGACTTGTGCATAGTTATATATTACATTAATTGAAAAATAATTAATTAGAAAATCAGAGAATGAGCAAAGATAGTTATCCAGAAAAATTAATTATTGGCACAAGAGGCTCTCCTTTGGCCTTAGCACAAGCCAATGAAGTAAGAAATAAATTATTATCATTAAATCAAATAGATCCTGAAAAGGTAAAAATAGAAATCATAAAAACGAGTGGCGACAAGTTTTTGAATACGTCACTATCAAAAATCGGGGGAAAAGGCTTGTTTACGAAGGAAATTCAACAAGCTCTAATCGACAAGCGAATAGACATAGCTGTTCACTCTATGAAAGATGTTGAAACGGACCTCCCAGAAAAATTGGTTATCTCAACTATCTTAAAGCGCGAAGATGTAAGAGACTCCTTCATATCGAGAAGATACTCCTCCATCGCAAATTTGCCCTTGGGGTCTGTTGTTGGAACATCGTCTCTTCGAAGAAAGGCACAGTTACTAAACAAGCGAAAGGATTTAAAGGTGGTTGAGTTTAGAGGAAATGTTCAAAAAAGACTTGAAAAGTTAGACAACAACGTGGCTGTTGCAACCTTTTTAGCTACTGCAGGATTAAATAGACTTGGATTAGTTGAGCTGATTAACCCTATATCAACAGATGAAATGTTACCTGCTGTCGCTCAGGGAGCTGTCGGAATTGAGCATTTACGCAGTGAAAAAATGGAAG
>CACNDI010000012.1 GCA_902619165.1 uncultured Alphaproteobacteria bacterium | reverse complement strand
GCAAATCGCGAAGGTATGGTTAAACGTTATTGCCGCCAAGTTATCTGAAGTGGATCCAGATAATGCTGCAAAATATTTCTCGAATGCAAAGTCCGCTAGAGATAATGTTGATTCGTTGGTATCTGAGGTAAATTCCATACTAGATCCAATGAGAGAGAAGAAATTTGTCGTTTTTCATGATGCTTACCAATATTTTGAAAGAGATTTTGGTATTAGTGCCTCTGGAGCAATTTCATTGGGAGATGCTTCTGATCCAAGCCCCGCTCGCCTAGCTGAAATACGCAAAAGAGTGGTAGATGAAGGTGTGGAGTGTGTGCTTGCAGAGCCACAATATAATCAGGGTACAGTAAAAGCTGTTGTTGAAGGGACTAAGGCAAACACTACTGTCATTGATCCACTGGGAGTTAACTTGGAGCCTGGCCCAAGTCTATATGAAAACCTCATTCGAAACTTGGCAAACAACTTGGCTAAGTGCTTCTAAAGAAAAAATACCAACCCACTTTTAAGTGGGTTGGTTAATGCCTATTTTTACTCATTAAAGCTTAACTTGATTAAAGTATTGATCTTTGTTACCGTAGGGTATGCAAAATGAACTTATATTGGAGCGGATTGAAAACCTTCGTGGGCGAAAACCGTATGAAGAAAAGAAAGCGGCAAAGCTAGGGTTTGCGTCACTTTATGAGTATTTTGAAGACAAAATTTCAAAAGAAGCAAAGGCGTTAGAAGCGGATCAGGCTCATAAAACTAAAGTAAAAAAAGCAATAAAGACAAAAGCTGTAGCAAAGCAGGCTGGGTCTTGTAGCTGTTGCTAGGTCTTTGCTATATTTCTAAAGATAATATATTCCAATTTTGATCTTAGAATTTATTTTGAAAGCTCGTCCAGAATGGGGCATGATGGTCTATCATCTCCATTACAACAATTAACTAAGTGACTTAATTCGTCTCTTAGAGAATGAAACTCCCTAAGCTTTTCATCGATAGAAGCAATTTTGGCTAGGGTCAGTTTTTTTACCTCTTTGCTAGACCTATTTTTATCCTGATATAAAGAAAGAAGCTCTCTACATTCTTCAATGCTGAAATTAAAGCGTCGCGCTTTTCCAATGAAGTTTAATTTTGCCACATCATCATTGGAGTAGCTTCTATAACCTGATTGAATGTTTCTAGCGGGCTCAACCATCTTTATATCCGCGTAATACCTGACTGTTTTAACAGATAGTCCCGATAATTTTGCCGCCTGACTAATATTCATAAATAAACTCTTTACATTCCAGTAACTGGAGACTTTATAGTGAAAATAAAAAGAGGTCAAGATGTCAGAACTAGCCCAAAAAATCGATATAAACTGGTATTGTAAGCATACGTGGAGAAGGGCGTCTTATAATACAATGTGGTGTCTTTTAGGCTGTTCTATAGGAGATTTTGGAACAATAGCATATTTTCAGTTTATGGGTATTGCTTGGCCAGTTTTAGCAATTATGACGCTAGCTATCATCAATGGCTTAATCACATCCATTTTACTTGAAACGTTTATTTTGTTTCGACAAATGCCTTTAAAGGCGGCTTTTCAAACAGCTATAGGTATGTCCTTAATTTCGATGATATCGATGGAGGCTGCCATGAACTTGACTGATTTTATTGCCACTGGAGGCGCAAAATTGACGTGGTGGGTGATACCATTAATGCTTATAGTTGGTTTTATAACACCTCTTCCCTACAACTACTGGCGACTTAAAGCTTTAGGAAAAGCATGTCATTAGAATGAAAAAATTTGCTGTGTCGATCATATTAGTATTTTTTGTTTTAGGGAGTATTTTTTATTTTGCACCAAGCCTATTTTTTGATAGGGCTCTCAGAGCTGACATTTCTCTGAAGCCAGATGATCAGGATTTGGTAGATCTGGGCAAGTTGGTTTATAAAAATAATTGTGCGTCATGCCATGGCGTCAATCTTGAGGGTCAAGAGCAATGGAGACAACCAGACGCCGACGGATACATGCCGGCACCTCCGCATGATGAAAGTGGTCACACATGGCATCACCCAGATGATTATCTTTTCTTAATGACCAAATATGGGTTGGAGGAAATTATCGGGCAAGAATATCCAAATAATATGCCCGCATATAATAACCTTTTGTCCGACCAGGAAATTGTTGCAGCGTTATCATTTATTAAGAGTACATGGAGTATGACGGTAAGACTGCAACACGATAAGATCAATACAATGAGCAAAGAACAGAGGTAGGTATGTTAAAAAAAATCATATTAGTTTTTATACTATTCAGTTTGCCAACCACGGTGTTTCCACATTCGCCTCTAAAGCAAGCCAATCCGATGGACGGGGCTTTGTTAAATGAGGCTCCAACCGTGTATAAAATGCTATTTAAATCTCCTGCAAAATTAATAAAGTTTGAGATTTTCAAAAAAGGCGAAAATAATAATAAAAAACCATCATTACTAAAAGGTCTTTTAAAAAAATCTGATGATAAGTTGATAGAAATAAATTACAAACCTTCATTAGTTTTGTCCGAAAGTCATTTAATAAAGTTACCTAAGATTAATTTTGGCTCTTATGAAGTGCGTTGGCGAGCTATGGGGGAGGATGGCCACGTTTTAAAAGGCATCCTCACTTTCGAAGTTAAAGGTAAATAAAAAAATGGGAATTTGGGCTATACTTGCGCCTCTTGTTAAAGTTTTACTCTATGTTCTTTCTTTTCTTGCGGTAGGAACAGGCCTATTCATTCTCCATTTTAGATCTTTTCTTTCACAACCGACACTTGCTTACTGTTGCAGTTTAGTTCGTAAATCATCGCTTATCGGGTCTATCATAGCACCACTACTATTGTTAATAACAGCTGGAAATATAGGTGGAGATTTACAAAGCGCGTTTGATCCTTTGATGATTAATATAGCTTTGTCGTCGAAGGCGGGTCAGTCCGTTTTAGTACTATTTTTTGGGTTCTTATTCGTATTATTATGGATATCTCTTTTTAAAAATCAAAGACCTATCTCAGGGATATTAGGCTTTGCTCTCATACTTTCATCATTCTCATTATATGGGCACTCCACCATAAATGGATTTGGCTCTCAGCTACTGATCGTCTTACATTTGGGTGCTATTTCTTTTTGGGTTGGCTCGTTTTTACCGCTCCGCTACGCTACTCAGGGAAAAATCGAAGAGGAAAACCTGTTTCAAATAGCGCATCAATTTGGAGTTTATGCTGTCTACTACATTGGGGTCTTGCTAATAACTGGATTAATGCTGGGGACAATTTTAGTTGGTGGTATAGAGCAGCTGGTGACTTCTGATTATGGAAAAGCCTTTTTATTTAAATTGTTTTTTGCAGCAAATTTGCTAGGGATTGGTGCCTTAAATAAGTTCCGGTTAGTACCACAACTTAAAAACAATAATTTATCGCACGCAATTAAATTGAGAAAATCAATCAACGTAGAGATTTCTATATTATTTATAATTTTGGTAATATCTAGTTTACTAACAACTTCCATAGAGCTACCTTTAAAGTAGCGCAACAAAGTAAGGTTAGAATGGCTTCCGGGGAAAATATAAAAACATATTTTAATGGCACATGGCATAACCGAGATAAGTATATTCTACGTGCCGCTGATCATGGGGCATGGTTAGGATCAAGTGTCTTCGATGGAGCTCGCTTTTTTGAAGGTGCTACACCTGACCTACTTTTACATTGTGAGAGAGTAAATAATTCAGCAAAGGCAATGATGCTTGATCCCTTTGTTACACCTGAAGAAATGGTGGAAATAATTAAAGAGGGGCTTAGCTCTTTCGATAAATCTACATCGGTTTATATTAGGCCAATGTATTGGGCGCTTGATGGGGCCGAGTCGCTAGTGTTGCCAAAAGAAAATAGTACTGCTTTTTCAATATGTCTTGAGCAAATTCCAATGGCTTCAGCAACCGTTTCTGCAACACTCAGCAGAACTAAATTTAGAAGACCTGTTCTAGAGGATAATGTAGTGAATGCAAAAGCGGGGTGTTTATATCCCAATAATGCAAGAATGTTAGCCGAGGCACGATCAAAAGGATTTACAAATGCCTTAGTTGCTGATGCAGCGGGCAATGTTGCTGAGACAGCAACAGCCAATATCTTTATGGTAAAAGACGGTGAAGTATTAACACCGATCCCAAATGGTACCTTTTTGGCTGGTATTACTAGGGCAAGACATATAAAAAATTTAAGAGAATATGGAAAATCAGTTTCAGAAACTGTTCTTTCTTTCAAAGACTTTGAGGAAGCTGATGAAGTTTTCATGACAGGAAATATGACAAAGATAATGCCCGTAACTGCTTTTGAGGATAAGAACTACCAAGTCGGATCTATAGCAAAGCTGGCAAGAGAATTATATTGGGATTGGTCACGCTCTCAGACAATTTGATTATGTGATTGTACCCTTTCTCGATACCAAGTGTATATTCCTGCTCCAACGATGATAACTGCACCAATAATCAAACTCTGACTTGGGTATTCGGTGAAAAATATGATGCCAAGGCAAGCTGAGAAGACTAAATCAAAATACGAAAATGGAGCAAGCAGAGATGCTTCAGATTTTCTGAGTGCTAAAATAAGACAAAAATGACCAAAGCCACCAAGTGTCCCCAACATGGTAAAATAAATAATATCCAAAAGCTCTATTTTTTGGAAATATGGAAATAAAATTAGTGTGGAAACAATAGTTCCTACTAAGCCAGTATAAAAGAAATTTGTTCTAGGATCCTCATCTGTACCGAGGTGACGCGTGGAAACTGCATAACCTGCGTAGCATAAAGCTGATAGAAGTGGAAAAATGCTAGCGATTAAAAAGGTATCTGTTCCTGGCTGTATAATAATTAATGCTCCGACAAATCCAACAAAAACCCCTAACCATCTCTTAAACCCAACTATTTCGCCTAGAAAAATTACCGATAGAATAACAACCAATAATGGTGCGGTTTGAAAAATCGCCATAGTTGCAGCCAAAGATAAGTTAGCAAAACCGGCAAAAATAAAAATGGTCGCTCCAAAAAGTAGAGCCGATCTGAAAAGGTGAATTTTTAACCTCTGTGTTTTCACAATTGTTTTTAAATTTTTATTGAATACCAATATTGTTAGCACTGTTTGGCTGAGGTATCGCGCCCAAACCACCTCAATTATGGGATATTGAATAGCCATTCCCTTGGCAAGGGCATTCATACACACAAATGATAATATGGCACACAAAAAAAGAGGTATGCCTCCAAGATTTAATTTCAATGATATTCCTTCTTAGGTTTAAACCAGTTGATCCGTAATTTGACTGAAAATGTCAGACATCTGCTCAATATTATATTTCATAATGGGTTTAGGCTCTGAACTCAGGCACACAAAAGAAAGTTCTTTATCAAAATCGATCCAAATCCACTGACCATGAATTCCGAGACCAAAAAGAACGTTTCTTGAAATAAAAGGCCTATACCATTTTGACCTATAAAGCCCTTCAGGAAAAATATCATAATGTCCATCAAGACTGAATTTTTTATTAGAATCTGAATTTAGTATATCTTTGATCCAGTTTTCAGGAAATACTTGCTCACCCTGACGATTTTTTCCATAGCATCGAACCATTTCACATATACTCATTATATCGCTTGCCGATATGCATACCCCTCCCGCAGATCTTGACGTCCCCATTCTGTCCAGTGTCACATAAGCATCGTCTTTTGCGCCAAGTGGTTTCATAAGTTTTTCAAAAAAGTACTGCGCGTATTTTTTACTGGTGCATTTTTCTATTATAATTCCGAGCATGTCGGTGTTTGTTGAATGATACTCAAACTGTTCACCATGTTTATGTGTATTTTTTTTCAAGCTCAAAAGAAATGATTTTAAATGTGATTTATCGTCTACATTTTGTGGATTCCAACCGGTTGATTGCCGATAATCGAGAAAAATACCGGATGTTGCTTCATAGTCTTCTATGAAATTAGAAGAAACGCTCATGTCCAATAAATTGCGCACTGATGCATCTTCGAAAGCACTTCCCTTTGTCTCTGGAATAATCTGGGAGACCAAAGTCTCTTCACTTAATAACCCTTCATCTATTACGCAGCCGATGAGTAGCGCGGTTAGTGACTTTGAAACAGAAAAGATAATATGTGGAGTTGTGGAGGAACAATAATCAGAATGCCACGTATATATGGTTTTACCTTTATGAGATACGTGAAAAGCGTCTACGGTTGTTTGACTTAAAAACTCGTCCAACCGTGTTTCCTCGGTTTCTCTTATTTTTACGATCAGCTCTTTATTTTTTGACCCACTATCTGTTTTATCTGGCCCTTTGGTCCAATTTATCGAAGCTGTAGGGATTATTTCCCTTACTTTAGAAAATGCTTCTCTATTAAATGGGGGTAGTCTCCAGTTGGCTAATGTGGGGTGAGAATCTTCCAATTTAATTCCTTTGATGATAAATAAACACTATGATCTAATTACAGGACAATGTCTGGTACAACAAGAGATAAAATGCAATCACTGAACTCAAGAGAGGGAATTATTTAAATATAATGATAACAGTTTACAGAAACTCAGTCCAATCTTGGGAAATAGATCAAATGGGTCATATGAATGTCCAGTTCTATTTTGAAAAAGCACTTCAAGGATGTTTTGTGCTTTGGAACAAGTTAGGGATTAACGAGAAACCAGTCGAGTTGGGAAATGCATATCTTTCTCTCGCCCGCGCTCACATTCGTTTTCTTAAGGAACAAAAACCAGGAGCTCCATTTTTTTTTAAACTGGGAATAGTTCAACTTGGAGATACTGAAGTAAAACTCTATTTAGAAATGATAGAAACGATTACACAGCAACCCTGTGCTGCCTTTAACTTCCAATTTGTATGGACGAGTAAATTTCCTGAGAAAATAAAAAAGAATTTTTCTAAAGTATTTGAGGAATTGAAAGTAGATATCCCAAGCTACGGGCAACCAAGAGGATTATCTTTACACAAGGAAGATTTAATGTCGCTCTCACAAGCCTCTCAGAAAAATATGATTGATTCATTTGAATCGGTAATTTTGCTTAGGCAATGCGATAATTTGAGTAGGATTAAGCCATCTGCTTACATGGGTGTTGTATCGGACTCGACGCCGCATTTGTTAGCGTATACTGGCACAATAGATGAAAATGGTATGACCAATGTTGGGAGTGCTGCGCTAGAATATAAGTTCGATTTTTTCGAATACGTTCCTTTTGGTACGCATTTAAAAATAAAGTCAGGAATTCAATCTATGTCTAATAAGACGTTTGTATGGAAGCATTGGATATTTGATGTTAAGACAGGAAAGCCAGTTGCATTAGCTAGTGCTGTTGCCGTTACCATGGATCTCCAGGCCAGGAAGTCGATTCCGATACCAACGGAAATGGCTGAGGCCTTGACTAAACTGATATTGTGAGAGGGTTTAAAAAATGAAATTATATTATCATTCATCTAGTAGTGCCTCTTTGCGCGTTTTAATTTTTTTAAGTTGTAGGGGTGTTCCTGAAAATAAAGTTAAACTAATTGAGACTGGAATAGATTTTGATAATCGTGGAATACCTATTTGGACGATCCCCAGCGATGATGAACAATACAAAAAGTTAAAAACCAACGACTATAAAGCTCTTAACCCTGAAGGAAGAGTGCCTCTACTTTTGCTTGAGGATGGTAAAAAAATGACTCAGACAGGAGCTATCATAGATTTGATAGATGATCTTTTGGATGAACCCTCTCCATTAATTCCAGAGGACCCCTATTTGAAAGCCGAGATGAGAAGAATTCAGTGGATTGTAGCCGCTGACACCCAACCCTATCAAAACATCCCTTTTATTATCCAAGCGATGGGTGAGTGGGGAATGAAAAAAGCACAGCCGATTAAGCATCCCCTGAGGAAGCATTTTATCAATCGCGAGTTTTCGGCCATAGAAGAAATTTTGAAAAATGTTTCAGGAAAATATTGTGTTGGAGATAATGTTTCTTATGCGGATTGTTTTTTAATTCCCCAAATAAGAAATGCACTTGCATCAGATATTCCTTTGGAACAAGATTTTCCAAATCTTAATAAGGTGTGGGAAAATATGCTGGCTTTGCCAAACGTACTTGATATTTTTGAAAGGGCCGGAGGCATTATCCAACCTATAGTCGTTGATGAAAAAAAACTTAAAGAATATGTGGAGTAGGAACAAATGGAAAAAACTGAAAAGCATGTGATATGGCAGCCAAATGAAGAGATTTACAAGGCAGGGGATAACCCAGAAGGCGCGTATCTGATTAAGTCGGGATATGTTTATATTTATACATCAGGTGGACTAAAACTTAATAGGCTGGGTGTGAATGAAATTTTTGGTGATGCCTCGCTTGTTTTAAAAAAGCCACGTTCGGTAACGGCAATTGCCGGTGAGCATGAAGTTCATGCCTTATTCCTTCCAGCAAGATCGATAGACAGTTTTTTACAACAGAACAAGGTTATTTCTGCGTTGATAAGAAAAACACATTTGAGACTCATTGATTCAAACGCGCAAAGTGAAGAATTATCTAAGGATTTGGAGAAACTGATGGCGATGGTAAAAAAAACTGAGACAATATCCGAAGATATCACCAATTTAGTCGAGCAGATGAGGAAGAAAGTAAATAAGACTCTTTCAGAGGATTGATTTTATTGTCCGAATAAAGGGAAAAAAAAGTATAAGGTATAGGCCATTACAAAAGCTGGTATAGCCGAATAAATCGTTGCGAGTATGGCAGCTTTAGGTGCGATCGCTATAGCAGGAAACAAAGCATCACCATCGTTTGATATAGCATTCCCTAAAAGAGCACTAAAAGGTATCATTCCATTTATAAAAAGAGTGGTGACCAATATTTGTGGTCCGCATCCAGGAATAAACCCTATAATTATAGCAAGTAAAGGAATCAGCATTCCTACCGCCTTAAACATCACGTTCAAGTCCAACGGAGTTAGATAAACGAGGTAATCGTATGCTAAATAAGCAGCTAAAACCCAGATGGCAATAAAACTTGTTTCTTCAGCTACGCGAACAAGTGGTTTGTCTCTCGGGTTAGTCATGGTTTTGATTTGTGAGTTAGACCATATAAAAATGCTTGTCACCATTCCAACTATTGCAATAATCTGTGGGAAAATACCAAAGAGCTCTTCAAGATCATACTGAAGTATTTGGAGAATCCCCAGACCGAAACCCGGTATTATCAGACAAGTAAATATGATGTCACGCTTCCTATTTTTGCCAATTATGGGAACATCACTTTTTAGATTAACTGCCTTCTCCTGATGTGAAAAAGTAAGAAAATTATCAGTGATATATCCTGTGATAATTCCAGCGAGTAGCGTAAGAGGAAGCACTAATATTGCAATGTCCGGTCTGACCGCAATTAATAAAAATGCGGCGTCTCCCATAGTGGCGGTTAGGGTTGCTATAACAGCTCCAAACGACACGTTGCCAGAAGTATAGGCCGCAACCACAACAACGGCACCGCCGCACCCTGGCGTTGCACCAAGAATAGCAGCTATTGGTATTTGAAAGGCTGAAGATTCTCGAAGAATATTCCCTACATTAAAATTAAACCTATGCTCTGACAAATAGAAGATAGATAGAGTAATGGCTACGAAAGCACTTACCTGAACATATGCGTCAGTAACCAAGGCTCTTGTAAGGTTGCCCAACTCCCCTGGCAGTGCTGTTAGAGCAAGCAGTAAAAGGGCAATAAAATACTTTTTTCTAATAGAATAAATCAACTTAAAACTTTCTATAAAATGTCTACTTGATAATGATTATCATTTGCAAGAAAAAATATTTTTAAAACTAGATAATTCTAATTTTTTTAATCATTACTTTTTTAGTCAGAATAAGTATTGACAAAGGCGAGTGGATTAGTCATCTTTAATCCTGACTGGGATCGTCGGAATTAAAATTGAAGGATTATATAATGAAAAAACTTATCGTTATGATTGTTGCGGTATTTGTAGTGACAGAGGTAGCAGCACATCATTTTTATTCAAAGTTTCCAATTACACTGAAGGGTTATAATGGAGACAAGACCAACTCAGTCTCTTACTCAGGACAAATAGCAAGACATGTTTTACATGATTCTCTAAAAAAACTAGCTGGGAAAGGTGATGGAGGATCAAACGCTGCTGAAATCGAAGCTCAGATGATGAAGTATTTCAAGGGAAGTAAAGAGGACCTTGATATTATTGCACCCAAAACAAAAGGTGATTTTAAAATAAAGCAAACAACGCTAAATCAAATCAGCAAAGGTAAAAATCTTTCTGGTAAGACTTATAAGGGCGTTATAAACGGATGGCCTGGTCAAATGATTGGACCAGAAGTCATCGAGTTTATGATTAAGAAAGCTGCTCAGACAAAAGGTGGTTTTGATCCTGCTACTGGTTATAACTATCCCCAATTGATTTCAAAGTTCGCAATGGGCGCTGTGTTTTATAACCAAGCAGTTGATAATTATCTAGATGAAAAGATGGCTCCTGGCTCAAAGACAAATGACATGCCATATAAGGACGGAGCTTATTATACCTATAAAGAACACGCTTGGGATGAAGCATTTGGTTATTGGGGTGCCGTCTCACATGGGCTCGGTCTCAGTGCAAAGCAAAACTACGATATCACTAAAATGAAGGATATGGCTGCCGCGGACCAAAACAAAGACGGCGTAGTGGATCTCAAGAGCGAGTACAATTTTGCGCACGCGTACTATGCATCAAGCTTTGATAAAGGTGGTAAGACAAATTACTACAATACAGTTACCCAGGCTTTTTTAGACGGTAGAAAGATAATTGCAGGAGCAAAAGGAGAAAAGCTTTCATCATCAGAAAAAGCTGCACTGCAAGGTCACATCGCTGTAATCAATGCAAATTGGGAAAAGGTTATTGCCGAGTCTGTTTTTAAGTACGCCGGTTCCGTTTATAAGGATATCGTAAAGCTTGAAGAAAATTACTCAGATAAAGCCTTCTCCACCTACGCGAAACATTGGGGAGAACTTAAAGGTTTTGCTCTGGCACTTCAGACAGGCAAATCAAACTTGGGTGAAACAGCCGTAAAGCTAAATAGGCTTACGGGGATGGGACCAGTTCTTATGAACGCTTCACAAGTAACAGGTGTAGATTCTACGGGAAATTACATCAAGGAAGAAGCACAGTCTTGGGGTGAGTTTAAGCTACACATGCTTAAGATCCAAAAGCTGATGGTCGAAAAGTTTGATGTCAAAGCAAAAGGAAACGACATGTTAGCAGATATGTCCTCTTTGGCGTCAAAGGTAGGAAGCTCCGATAGCGCGGAAAACGACTAAAAGAGCTTTCCTTCTCCAGCTTTCCCCCGGATTTCCCCGTCACGGGGGAAGGCTCCTAAATACCTTATAAGGGCCTTAAATAAGTTAGGAATAAAATGTTAGAATATATTGGCGATATTTTCCATCACTTTGTTGATCCAAAGAAAAGAGTTTTCCTTGGGTACATTGCGTTATCAATCTTAATAGCGGTTTTATGGCTTGTATTCCTTAAGAAAAAGGGGTTGAAATCAGCGATTTTTAAAGTGTTTGATAAGAAAATTCTCTTATCAGGTTCTGCAATCTCGGATTATAAAATGTTTTTAATTAATAGAGTTCTCATGTTGGTATTATCTCCGTATCTTTTGACTCAATTAGCCGTTGCAACATTTTTTTACTATTCTCTTTTATCAATACCGTTAAGTGGGCTTATTTCTTTCTTAAATGATACCCCGGCTATTGTAGTAGCTATTCTATTTACGTTCGTTTTCTTCACTTTTGACGACTTCACAAAATACTGGGTACACAGATGGATGCATAAGTGGCCCGTTTTGTGGGCTCTTCATAAAGTTCATCATTCGGCTGAGACCTTGAATCCAATCACAGTGTACAGAACACACCCTCTTGAGGGAATTCTATTTTCCTTAAGAGGAACATTTTCTCAAGGTACAGTGATTTCCACGTTCTTTTTCATTTTTGGTGATAAGGTTGATTTAGTAACTATTTTAGGCGTCAACTTCTTAGTATTTTCTTTTCATGTTGCTGGATCAAATTTAAGGCACTCTCATATAGATATAAAATATTGGGTTTGGTTAGAAAAAATTCTAATTTCACCAGCTCAACATCAGCTTCATCATTCTTTGGATGAAAGACATTACGATAAAAACTTTGGAGCCGCTTTGGCGATCTGGGATTGGATATTCGGATCGCTACATCACTCCGAGGATATTGATAATCTTATATTAGGAGTTGAAGATAATGACTTCAATCCTACATCAATAACGGAATTATATTTAAAACCAATGAAAGAAATTTCAGATATTGCCGCAGAAAGTCTCTCCAGTTTCAAATCGCTGAATAAATTTTTTAAAATATAAAAGGAGCAATCCTAATGAACTTCTATCCGCTATCAATTATAACGCTTTTATTTCTATCATTTACTACGGTAATTGGTGCTGAAGTAAATATTTACTCTCACCGCCAACCCTTTCTCATCAATCCTTTTTTGGAAAAATTCACTGAAGAAACGGGAATTAAGACTAACGTAGTATATGCAACGAAAGGTTTAGCTCAACGACTGAAAGCAGAGGGTAAGAATAGTCCTGCTGATATCATTTTAACGGTAGATATTGGGCGCTTATATATATATGATGATCTTAACCTTCTCGCATCAGTAAATTCGGATATTCTGGATAGGAACATTCCCCAGAATTTAAAAAGTCCCGAAAACAAGTGGTTTGCCTTATCAAAACGATCACGAATTATAGTTACGTCTAAGGAGAGAGTAAAAGAGGGACAAATTACAAAAATTGAGGACTTAGCCGACGAACAATGGAAAGGCAGGGTGTGTTCCCGACCAGGAAGCCATGTATATAATAGAGCCTTAATGGCTTCGCTTATTTTATCTCTGGGAGAGAAAGCAGCAGAGGAATGGGCAAAAAAATTCGTAGGTAATCTAGCTAGAAGGCCCCAAGGAAATGATAGAGCGCAAGTAAAGGCGATCTTTGAAGGCCAGTGTGACATATCAATCATAAATAACTACTATTTTGGTAAATTAAAATATTCTGACGATCCAAGCCAAAGGGAATGGGCAAAAAGTGTTCGCTTAATCTTTCCAAATCAAAGTGCAGAGGATAGGGGAGCACATGTAAATATATCGGGTGGAGGCGTTGCTAAATATTCAAAAAATAAAAAAGAAGCGGTGGCTTTATTAGAGTTTTTATCAAAGGCGGCCTCTCAGAAAATGTATGGAGAGATTAATTTTGAATACCCGGTGAACCCAAATGTTGAAACTACTGAAGAACTAAAAAGTTGGGGAAGTTTTAAGTCTGACAGTTTACCTATCATCTCAATTGCCCTGAAAGCTTATGAAGCTCAAAAAATTATAGATAAAGTAGGTTGGTAAAATTATAAGTAATTCTGCAATATTTCACACTAATCATTGGGCAAAAAATAATGGTATACTGAGAAACTCTCCCGCTGTTTTTCTATCTATCCTTTTAATTGGTCCTATATTCAGCTTACTTTTGACAGCTTTCGAAAGTAACCAAGATCTGTGGGTCCACCTTGTAAACACTGTATTGCCTATATACGTAGTGAATACTTTATTCTTATTCTTAGGAGTATTAACTCTAGCAGGTGGCTTAGGTATTTCAACGGCCTGGATTATTACTTATTACTCTTTTTTTGGTAAAAAAGTAATAGAGTGGGCTTTAATACTACCTCTAGCTTGTCCGGCTTATATTATTGCTTATGTCTATACCGATTTCTTAGAGTACGCAGGACCGGTACAAGGACTTATAAGAAACATATTTGGTTTTAACTCGGCAGCTGACTATTATTTTCCTGAAATAAGATCGGTAATGGGTGCTATTTTTGTAATGGGTTTTGTACTCTACCCATATATATATATATTAGCGCGAACAGGTTTTAATAACTCTCCTAGAAGCTTGTATGAGACTGCGGCGCTTTATGGCCGAAATAAATTTTTTGCCGTTGGCTTGCCTTTGTGCAGACCATATATTGTGGCAGGTCTTGCCCTTGTTGCGATGGAAGTACTGTCAGATTTTGGAACAGTTGAATATTTCTCTGTTCAAACGCTTACTCTGGGAATGTTTAACGTTTGGATTGGGATGAATAGTATATCAGCAGCATCGCAAATAGCGATAGTGACCTTTGTTTTTATAATCATCTTGCTTGTTCTAGAAAGAAAGGCAAGATCTAGCCAAAAATATAATGATACCTCTAAGAGACTTAATAATATTTCACCAAAAGAGTTGAGTTTGAAAAAAGCACTATTTGCAATTTGCTTTTGTTTAGTACCAATTTCAGTTGGTTTTATAGTTCCTATAATTATATTGATAAATAACGTTTTTATAGGGCTAAAACCTGATAGTTTTTTTGCAATTTTCCCTGTACTGTTAAATACTATTTTTATAGGTTTAACCGCCACATTAATTATTATATTGCTTGCTTTTTTCTCAGCTTCTAGCGCGTATTTTTCTAAAAATCGTGCTTTAGTTATAATCTACAATAGTGCTGCTACAGGATATGCTCTCCCCGGAACTATGCTCGCTATAGGTGTAGTTATTTTTTTTGGGTTTTTAGATAAATTTACAGGAAATATAGTTTTTTTAGGAGGAACGATATATGGAGTTATATTCGCATTAACAGTAAGGTTTTATGCTGTTCCCTATGGAGGAGTGATTTCAGGATACTCTAGAATTCCCTCAAATTTATTTGATGCATCAAAAAGTTTGGGTTATTCCACAATATCTACATCATATAAAATTACTCTTCCCCTTATAAGGACATCGATCATCGCTGCTGCGATTTTGACTTTTGTAGATATAGTTAAAGAGCTGCCAATGACATTGATACTCAGACCTTTTAACTTTGAAACACTAGCAACTTATACATACCAATTCGCACATGACGAATTAATGATCGAGGCATCATTGCCAGCATTCTTCATTATAATTACCGGACTTATTCCGATTTTGTTGCTACAAAATCAATTAAATAGCTTCTTTCATTCAAAAAACTGAGCAGCTAGATATACAAGCGTCGAAAACATCAGAATATATAACACTATGATATTCACTTTATTATTAGAGCCAATAAACTTTAGCGTTTCTAAAGTTTTTTTATGTTCTCTAAGAGTTTGCCTAGCTTTATTTGGTTTGGGTTTTTTTAAATCTTTGCTTGCATAATATACGTCGACTATAAATGGGTTGCCTTTTGAAATGGAACCTACAGATCCAAAGTAATCAGGCATCTCTGTATAATTGGAGACGTCCGATTTTTCATATAGGAGTTTGTAGTCCTGGCCGTCGGTTATAAACCCATTTTCCGTATATACACCAGTAGGTTTTTCCGCATATACACCTTTCAAATTACCTAGATTACATCTGACAATGATAGCCTCGAACTCAGTATGATAAATCTTGCTGAGTAGGTCTCTGAAGGTATCCTCGTCTAGATATACCTCTAAATAAAATTCTTCCCCGAAGTTATAATCTAAATTGTCGCTTGCTTTGCCACAGGTGAGTAAAAAGAAACCGCTACCCTTCAAATCATCAAAATCTAAATCTCCCTGCGTATAACTTCCAAGAACTGATTTTTCTCTGCGAGATACTTTGTTACTATCTTTTTTCAAACAATGGATGGCGACATTTAGTTTATCCGAATATTGTCTTGAACCTAGTATTGAAAAGGAATCTTTGTTTTTTTTGTAAATATTATTAAGGATTTTGCCCGTGCCAACAATTTGCTCGACTTCACTAAATCCAGCAGATTTTTTTTTGCTTATGTTATAGATGTCACCGTGTTTATATGATTTTGAGTATTCTGGAGATACAATTTTCAGCTCTATAGTGCCATCCTTAACTGGAAAAAATTTTACAAGCTTCTCTATTTCGTCAAAATCATTTCTTTTCTCTACCAAGTACTCAGTCTCTTCTTTTGGCAGATTAAACGAATTCTGCTGTCTTACGAAAATCACCTCATTTGGGTATGTTGAATTTGCATTCTTCATCTTGCTGATAATAATCGAAAATAAAGTAAAAAAACCAATATTTTTACCAAATTAAATATAAAAAAAAATTATTTGTTACGAGCACATTTATATTCTCTTGGACAAGCCCCTTTATCTTCAATAACAATAGTAACTTCGGGTGGATCCATTCTTGATCCTGCTTTTATATAAGTACACATTCTTTGGGTTGGATCATCGTCATTCCATTTCCAACTTTTAAACCTGCACGTTATTGGGGTTGTATTAGATAGTGCGGCTCTTCTACGGCACTTAATCTTTTCTCTTCCCATTATTGTTTGTGGCCATTTAAGCCTCATCGTGTCCCAAAGTGTACAATGTGGTTCTTTCTTATTTTCATACATACGTCCCTCGGCTAGGGAGATAGCAGGAAATACCAAAAGGCTACATAAAAACAGCAGTTTTTTCATTATTTGCGTTTCTCTCCTATAAAAATGCCTTGAATATTAAATCGACATACGTATCTATAAGTTTAGATACTTTGAACTTTAAGTGATTTTAGTGTAACATAGAAATTCAAAAGGCTTCAATTTTTTGAATAAATAAGGAAAAGTCAAAAAGGGGGAAGAAATGGCTGAAGTTTTTGAAGACTCATATTCCGCTGAGGCTCTCGCGAATATGGAAAACTACATAATTAGTTTCGGTACTTTAATAAAAGACGTTGGTTCTAGCGAAGGATTTAAGAATGCTCTCTTTGGCTTGAAGGTAATGATTGATAAAAAACCTAGACGCGTTGCGGATTTAAGTAAGATTTACGCTGGTAAAGCGCCAAGAACATTAGAACTTCTCGTGTTTAGTAGAGATCATATCCCTTTGATTGTCGCTGAGATAAAAGAAAGCGGTTTAAAGAATGTTAAATCAGATGCACAACAACAATTAATCACCGTGGTTGTTCCTAAGCCAACTTTAGACGATTTGACAGCGATGGAAGATCAAGTAGCTGGTATGAGTCGATCTGCAATAAGTAGTTTGACAAAGATTAGGGGAAACACGTCTCAACGACTAAAAGCAGCACTGGAAAATGAATTTATAGATGGCGTTACCATGAATAACTCGAGGAACAAGGTAGATGCCGTATACGATAAGTACGTAAAGCTAGTGAAGCTCCATGCTCTAAAGAAAAGAAAAACTATTTTAGGGAGCTATTTTGAGCCAAAAAATGATGAGGAACGACTTCTGTTGCCCGAACTTAACAAATTAAAGCCGTTGCCGGAACCAAAAGAATAGTTTAGACAGAGCTTAATTATTTGTGGTAAAAATGCCAAAAACAGGCGGCCAATTAATCGCAGAGTGCCTTGATACGAACGAGGTTAAATACGTATTTTGTGTTCCCGGTGAAAGCTATTTGGGCGCTCTGGACGCTCTGTTCGACAAAAAGAAAAGTATAAAAGTTATCAATGCACGTCATGAAGCTGGAGCAGCTAATATGGCCGAGAGCTATGGTAAGATTACTGGAAAACCAGGAGTAGCCTTAGTCACAAGAGGGCCCGGAGCCTGTCATGCCTCTGTAGGTGTACATATTGCTCATCAGGACAGCACTCCAATGATCTTGATAGTAGGGGATGTTGCAAGAGCTGTTAGAGACAGAGAGGCTTTTCAAGAAGTAGACTTCAAAAACTTTTTTGGACCAATATCAAAGTGGGTAGGAGAAATTAGTGATCCAGATAGGGTTCCGGAATACATGAATAGGGCCTTTAGTCTGGCCACTTCCGGAAGGCCTGGACCAGTGGTGTTAGTTACCCCAGAAGATATGCTTTCTCAACTCTCGAAAGTAAAAACTCCTGTTTTAAGTCCAGTTATTAGGGGTGAAATGCCCTCGAAGGGATTAAGCGGTTTAATTGAAAATTTAAGAAAATCAAAAAAGCCTCTTTTTATAATTGGTGGCTCGGGTTGGACCGATAGGTCGTGTTCTAAATTTCACAATTTTATCAACAAAAATAACATTCCAGTAGCAACATCTTTTCGCAGACAGGATTTATTTGACCATAAAAACGAGAATTTTGCAGGAAGCTTTGGTACATCAGTATCCCCAAAACTTATAGATAGTACTAAAAACAGTGACCTAATTATTGTGTTAGGAGCTAGGCTGGGTGAAATGACAACTCAAGGATATAGCATTATCAACCCTCAGGATATTTCAAAAAATATAATGCATATTCATGTAGACCCAAATGAGTTGAATAAGGTTTTTAATGCCAATGTATGCATAAACGTTGGAGTGAATGAGTGCTGCGATAAGCTAGAAGAACTCACTCTGGATAATTCCGATCGATGGAAAGAATGGAGAAATGAGTTAAGCAAAAACTACTTGGAGGACTCTAAACCAAAAAACAATAGAAACATTAATAATCTAAGTAAAATTTTTGAAATAGTTGAAAAAAAATTCCCCACAAATTCCATTATAACTCTGGATGCTGGAAATAACGCAGCTTGGCCACAAAGGTTTTTAAGGTTTGGAAGGACCCGAAGACAAATCGCGTCTACCTGTGGTTCTATGGGATATGCCATTCCAGCAGCGGTTTCTTCAGCACTGTCAAATCCAGAAAAAGCTGTTCTATGTTGTGTAGGTGATGGTGGTTTTATGATGTCTAGCCAGGAAATCTCTACTGCTATTCATTATGCTGCAAAAATTATTATTTTACTTATTAATAATAGTAGTTATGCAACAATAAGAATGCATCAGGAGAGAGATTATCCAGGGCGAAAAATTGCTACAGATTTGAAAAACCCTGACTTTGTTAAGCTATGTAAAGCTATGGGTGCTGATGCCTATAGAGTAAAGGGAGTAGAAGATTTTTCTCAAATTTTTGCCAAGTCGCTTAAGTCAAAAAAAGTAAATGTTATTGAAATACCAATTTCCATAAATCAATTATCCCATAGGTATAATCTTAAGTAGCTTTCAGAGCCTTATTTAGTTCAACTCTAGTCGGACTTGACTGAGCTGTTCCTTTTTTTAAAACACTGAGACCTGCTGCTGCACAAGAAAATTCTACTGATTGCCCCAAATCTTTTCCAAAAGACAATGCGCTTGCTAGAGCACCATTGAAACAATCGCCAGCACCCGTCGTATCAATTACTTTTCCAAAATTGTTGCCTGGGCAAAACGAAATTTTCTCTCCATCAAAAAATGCAGCGCCCTTTTTTCCAAGTGTAATAATTACTTTTTCAACTCCCAGGTCTCTGATTTTATTTATTGCCTTTTCAACGTCTCTTTTTCCTTTTAAAGAGATATTTGTTATTTGCTCAGCTTCGGTTTCATTGGGGGTAATAATTTCACAAAACTGGTAAGCTTTCCTACTAATTTTTCCAAATGGGGCTGGGTTAAAAATCGTAATCATGCCCAATTCTCTTGCTTCTTTTAAAACTGCAAATGTAGTATCAGATGACTGTTCAAATTGAGTTAAAAAGATGTCTCCTTTTTTCATTTTTGATTTCTGCAAATAAAAGTCATCTATACTCAGATGGGCTGATGCACCAGGATCAACAATTACACTATTTTCACCAGTTTTATCATCAATAAATATTCCTGCCATACCGGTAGGCAAGCTTTTGTCAATTTTTGTACTCGCAAAGAGTTTCTCTCTTCTCCAAATATCATTTGCATAGCTATTAAAATTATCATTCCCTAATCGAGTAATTAATGTGGTGGATGCTCCAAGTTTTCTTGCTGATATTGCTTGATTTGAGGCTTTGCCGCCAGGGCCAATGTTTGAACTTTTTGCAATAATGGTTTCTCCAGGTTTTACTTTCTTATCAACATAGAAAGATAAATCCACCGCGAAAATTCCAAAAACAAAAATATGTTTATTTTTTTGTTTCATTGAATTCTGCTCTCAATTGTTCATTATGTTGGTTAAATTTAGGCGCTTTTTTTTCTGAATTCTCCCAAATAAGGGGTGGAGAGGGAATAGCTAAACGTTTATCTAGTGAATTTTTTACACCTATTTTTTTCAATGCCAAATGCCTTTCCAGATCCTTAACAGTATTTAGTCTTCCATATGCAATTGACGCGGCCTCAAGCCTATTTTTTAATGTTTCATCGGTAAGCGAAGATAATATAGACTGAATTGTTTCATCTAATAAATCCCTATTCTTTACTCTGAGTGTATTGCTAGAAAACTTATTCTCTTTTGCCAGAGCAGGTGATTTAAGAACCTCTACACAAAATCTTTTCCACTCCGACTCGTTTTGAATTGAAATGATGAAGCTCGTATTTTCCGAGCACCGGAAAGCACCATAAGGTGCGATAGAAGGATGCTTTAGACCAACCCTTTTGGGAGCAGCTCCTCCATATTTGCTATGAATATATGGAACAGTCATCCAGTCAGCAGCAACATCAAAAAGGGAAATCTTAACATCCTTAACTTTATTAAAACGTTCTCTCAATAATAAAGATTCTACAATGCTTGCATGTGCTGCCATTCCTGCGCCAATATCGCAGATCGAGACCCCTATCCTACCAAGTCCTTCTGGTGATCCAGAGACATCTATTAGGCCACTTTCCGCTTGAATTAGTAAATCATAAGATTTTTTATTCATCATTTCCGGAGCCTCTCCATAGCCAGATATATCGCAGCAGATAAGTCTTGGGTTAATAGATTTTAAACTAGAGCTATCTATGCTCAATTTAGTTACAGTTGTCGGAGAGAAATTCTGAATAAAAATATCCGCTTTAGCAACCATATTTAGGAATATGCGTCTATCAGTCTTTGTCTTTAGGTCCAGCGCGATGCTTTCCTTGCCTTGATTGAGCCATATGAAATACGAGCTTTCTCCGTCAGCAGCTGTGTCATAACCCCGAGCAAAATCCCCACCATCCTTTCTCTCAATCTTAATCACCCGGGCGCCCGCTAACTTAAGTCTATTAGAGCAAAAAGGTCCAGCCACAGCTTGTTCCATTGATACCACTAATATTCCATCAAGTGGTAAACTCATATTAAAAGCTTCTTGGAAGATTTAAAACGTGCTCAGAAATATAGCTAAGTATTAAGTTTCTCGATACGGGAGCTGTTTGATAAAGGCGCGTTTCTCTGAACTTTCTTTCAATGTCGTATTCTTTACTAAAGCCAAAGCCACCAAATGTCTCCATTGCTGTTGTGCCTGCTTTCCAACTAGCATCGGCAGCCAACATTTTTGCCATATTAGCCTCAGCGCCACATTTTTTACCCTCGTCGAAAAGCGTGGCAGCTTTATAGACCATAAGCGATGCGGCTTCGATTTGTGAATAGCACTCCGCTATTGGAAATTGAATTCCCTGGTTCATGCCAATTTCTCTGTTAAAAACTTTTCTGGTTTTGGCATAGTTAACTGACTTCTCTATAAAATACTTACCGTCTCCGATACACTCTGATGCTATAAGAATTCTCTCGGCATTCATACCATCCATAATTGCTCGGAATCCCTTGTCTTCTTCACCTATAATGCTTTCATCCGGAATGAAAACATCATCAAAAAATAATTCGCAGGAGTGATGGTTAATCATAGAGTCAATCTTCACTATTTTAAGGCCACTTTCCTTAGCTTGTTCTATATCAATAAGGAATACAGAAAATCCGTCAGTTTTTTTGGTTAGAGCTCCCTGTGGTTTAGTTCGCGCAAGAAGGATCATTAAGTCAGAGTGTTCCACTCGACTAATCCAGACTTTTTGCCCATTGATAATCCAGCCATCATTAGTTTTTTTTGCCATGGTTTTGATACTAGTTGTGTCCGTTCCTGAGTTTGGCTCTGTTACGGCAAAGCTCTGAAGCCTTAGCTCACCAGAAGATATTTTTGGAAGATATTCTTTTTTTTGTTTATCTGACCCATGTCTTAGAAGGGTGCCCATAACGTACATCTGAGCATGACACGCACCTGCATGTGCACCTTGAAGGCTAAGTTCTTCCAAAACAATACAGGCTTCTTTTAAGCCCAGTCCAGCGCCACCATATTCTTGAGGAATAAGTATATTTAAGAACCCGCTTGTCGTCATTTCCTTAACAAAGTCTGTAGGGTATTCTTTTTTCTTATCTAAATCACGCCAATATTCTTCTCCATATTTCTGGCAAATTGTGGCTACAGATTCCCGGATTTGTTTTGTATCAATCAAACGTTACTCCCTTTTTAAATTTATACTCTATTAATAACAGTTTCTTTTAAGTTCAGCTATTAGACTCTTCTTATACTCTTCTGAGTTTATCTCCAAAAAACCCAAAGCAGGCAGACTTATTGCTCCCAAAAAATAGGTCGACAAAGCACCACGCGCGACGCTTTCACTGGGATCACTTTTTTGATCCAGTATTTTTTTTCTAATTTCTCTACATCCTGGCGTATGGTAATTTTCATTAGTTGGGTCAAGTCTTATTATTTCACGGTTTAGATTTGACGAACACGAGCATAAAAAAATAAGAAGTAAGGTGTTTAAAAGGGTTTTTTTATACATGTTACTAAATTCTTTTTTGCTCAGCTTATTGACTTTCGTTTTTGTACGGCTCATTTTCTCAGATATAGAAATCCTCTTAGAGGTATATTAAAGACTTACCCTCTTCATTTAGTTACCTTTATCTCTCCCCCTCATTACTTGTAATAAATTAGACCCTAATTTTTTCTGAGCTAGGGTCATAAAGTGGTCTTGATGAAATTTTTGCCTTCGCCATAGTACCTGAAATTTCAATATGAAAATCAGAGGTTTCAACTGATTCTTTAGTTTCTTCTTTTAATGGAATATAACCCATGCCTACAGCTGATCCCAAAAAGTGACCGTAATTACCAGAAGTTAAATGAGAAACGAGTTCGCCATCCCGATAAATCGGTTCATTATGAAATAGAAATAGTTCTGGATCTTCTAATTGAAATTGATAGAGATATTTTTCTAAACCCTTATTGTTTTTCCTTATAACTGCCTCTTTACCTATAAAATCATCTTTATCTGTTTTTACAGCAAAACCGAGCCCTGCTTCCAAAACATGATCTTCATCGGTGATGTCATGGCCAAAATGGCGATAAGCCTTCTCTATTCTACAACTATCTAAGCTATGGAGCCCACAGAGCTTTAGCTCATATTTTTTTCCTGCCTCTCGGATTGTTTCGAAAACATGACATGCCTGCTCTGAACTAACATAAAGTTCCCAACCTAATTCACCAACATAACTTATTCGATGTGCTCTAGCTAAACCATACCCTATTTCGATCTCCTTGGCTAAGCCAAAGGAATGATTTTTGTTATCAAATTTATTTGGTGATATGTCTAATAATAGCTTTCTTGAATTAGGCCCCATTAATGCCAAAACGGCTTCAGATGAAGTAACATCAGTTAATACGATATTAAAGTCTTCTGTGTGGCGACTCAGCCAACTCAGATCTCGCACTAGAGTTGTAGCGGGTACTACAAATAAAAAACAATTCTGCTTTAAACGAGTGACTGTCAGGTCGCTTTCAATACCACCTTTTGAATTGAGCATTTGGGTGTAAACTATTTTCCCAATTTCTACATCGACGTTATTTCCACAAATTCTTTGGCAAAACAAAAGGGCATCACTTCCCTCAACTCTTATTTTTCCAAAACTGCTCATATCTACTAGTCCAACATTATTTCGAATTGCTAAATGCTCTAGTCTATGGTTTTCAAACCAATTTTGTTTTTTCCAATCGTAGATGTATCTTTTTTCCTGGCTACCAATAGAAAACCAATTGGCTCTTTCCCATCCTGCGAGTTCACCGAAAACGGCATTTTCCTTTTTTAAATGCTCGTGTAATGGTGATCTTCTGACCCCTCGAGATGTTTCGACCTGTCGATAAGGAAAATGATCTGCAAACAATAATCCTAATGTTTCCTTTACCCGGTTTTTCAAATAAAGACGGTTTCTTTGGAATGGTTGGGCTCTCCTAATATCAACGTCCCATAGGTCAAAGGGAGGTGATCCTTGGTCGATCCACTGTGCCAAGGCCATCCCAGCACCTCCCGAAGAGACGATTCCAATTGAATTGTATCCAGCCGCGACCCAAAAACCCTTCAGTTCAGGAGCCTCCCCTAAATAGTATTTATCATCCGGAGTAAAGCTCTCTGGGCCATTGAAAAATGTTTTAATACCGTATTTTGCTAATATAGGAATTCGCTTTATAGCTTTCTCCAATATAGGTTCAAAGTGATCAAGATCTTCCGGTAATTGGTCAAAGCAGAAATCTTCATCTATTCCATCCATACCCCATGGTTTTGCTTCAAGTTCGAAGGCTCCAACTAAAAATTTACCTGCATCCTCTTTGTAATAAGTTTGTTCATCTGGCATTCTTAATACGGGCAAAGTACTCAGGTTTTTGACTGGTTCAGTTACGATATAGAAATGTTCACAGGCATGTAGCGGAACGGTAACCCCCTGGCTTTCAGCAAAATCTCTTGCCCACATTCCAGCACAATTTGCAGCATTTTCAGTTTTGATAAGCCCTTTTCCATCTTTATTCAGCCAGTAGATGCCACTAACTGAATTATTATGAGTGTTTAACCCAGTCACTTTTGTATCTTCAAAAATTTTTACTCCTAAATCTCGAGCTCCTTTTGCAAGCGCCATTGCAATATTCGCGGGATCGCCTTGACCATCTAGTGGGAGATGGACGGCACCCTTTACTCCCTCGACATTTAAAAATGGATGATAGGACTTCAACTCGGAAATGGAAATCTCATTGACGTCTACATCAAATGACTTTGCTATCGATGATTGCCTCAGAATTTCTTCATGACGGTGCTCTGTAAGTGCTACCGTTAACGATCCATTTTGTTTTACTCCTGTAGAAACCCCTGTTTCTTTTTCTAAGTTCACATAGAGGTCTGCAGAGTATTTTGCTAATCTTGTCATATTTAAGTTTGGTCTTAATTGACCAATAAGACCCGCTGCATGCCATGTGGTTCCAGAAGTCAATTTCTTCCTTTCCAAAAGAACAATGTCTTTCCAACCTATCTTAGCGAGATGATATGCTAGCGAGCATCCTGATATACCACCGCCGATAATTACAATACTTGCCTCTGACGGTATACTCATCAAATTCCCCATTCGTTCTTAATATTAACAAAGATTTTTAATAAAAAGCAATAGATTGAATAAACAGCTTAAACTATATCAATCATCTCTTAATTTCCAACTTATATTATATCAAAATCGAGAGATATTACTTTGCCTAATGGTTCTAATTGGCAAGACAAAACAAATCCTTTTTTTATTTCCCACTCTTCCAAAGAGTAATTCTTTCTCATTTTTGCTTCACCCGAACTGACCTTGCATCTACAAGTTGCGCACATGCCGTTTTTGCAAGAATAAGGCACATTAATTCCATTTTGGTTAGCTTTATCTATAAAATCGTCATTCTTGCTCATAAGAAAAGATTTTTTACTTCCGTCTATTAGGAGCTCTATTTTACTCTCCCCTTCCTCTAAATTTTGAGAAATACGTTCTATAATTTTCTCTTTAGCCACAAAAAATAATTCAGTCGTAATTTTTTTTTCTGCCACTCCATTATCTTTTAAATATGATTGCAAGGATTTAGTCATATCTAATGGTCCACAAATAAAACATTGGTCTAGATCTTCCAGATCAATAAGATTTCCGTCGCTCAAATACGCTATTTTATCTTGTGTTATTCGTCCATTCAGAAATTCTGTGCTCTGGAGCTCTCTTGAAAAAAAGTTAAAAACTAATAACCTATCAAGATACTTATCTTTTAAATCCTGTATTTCTGTTTTGTACATCATATCGGCGTACGTTTTATTTGAGTATAAAAGTGTTATTCTCGATTTGTTATTTCTTCTTAGTGTAGACTTCAAAATAGACATAATTGGAGTAATCCCTGACCCAGCCGCTATAAGTAGGAGATGATTTGCGTTTTCGCTATTAACAACAAAACTACCATCAGGGTTAGATATTTGGACTACATCCTCTATTTTTTTTGTTTTAAGAAATTCTGAAAACATACCATTTTCTATATGTTTGACGCCTATCTCAATAAAGTTTTTATTGGGTTCAGAACTGATGGAATAGGTCCTAGTGTAGTTCTCTTCTTTCATATTGAATCTGACACTTACATATTGGCCAGGTTTATGATTAAATTTCTCGTGCAGAGAGTTGGGCAGACTGAATTTTATTCTACTGCTGCCTGTTGTCTCTCTCTTGATTGAGTTTATTTTAAGATCGTAAAATTTTTGTTTGACCATTTAAACACACTTAAAATGATCAAAGGGCTCTTTGCAATCCAAACATCTATATAATGATTTGCATGCTGTTGAGCCAAATTCAGATACCTTTTCGGTTCTATAAGACGTACAT
Source organism: uncultured Alphaproteobacteria bacterium (assembly GCA_902619165.1). Taxonomy (GTDB): domain Bacteria; phylum Pseudomonadota; class Alphaproteobacteria; order Rhodobacterales; family Rhodobacteraceae; genus CACIJG01. The sequence goes on along the minus strand of CACNDI010000012.1, from coordinate 43,226 downwards.
TGTGGACACTTTACATCTTTTAATAAGGGATCACCAATAGTCTCTGCTATCCTGGGATGTGGGGGTGAAATTCCAAACTCCTCCATTTTTTTTCTCCCATTTTCAGAAATCCAATCTGAGCTCCATGGTGGCGAAAATGACTTTTCAATTATGGGCGATATACCTATCTTTTTTAATTCACTTGCAATTTTTTCCTCAATGACTGAAATAGCTGGGCATCCAATGTAGGTTGGAGCAATAGTAACTACATGGTTTTTATCGTTGCGCTTGATTTCTCTGATTACTCCCAAATCGTCTAATGTTAGGAAGGGCAATTCAGGATCGGTCAAGTCTTTTAAGACATCCCATGCTTTTTCAGTGCCTTTTTCCATGTTCACCAACTTGAGTTTGGATACGCTCTTTGCATATATTGTAGGTCTGAAAGTAAGTAGCCAAATGCTTCACTGTGTTCACCTTTCCGTCCACCTCTTTTTTTTAAAATAATGTCTGGAAAATTTAAATTCCCTTTTTGTAGAATTGCCTCAACTTCATTTTTCCAACTTTCAAATATCGATGTTGGTTCGGGAAGGAAATCATTTTGTGAGCACATTTCAGTAAAATCGTCATTATTAAAAAGCTCTCCTAAGAAAGGTTCTAAGTTTGAAATAGCATTAGACATTTTTAAATTGCTTTCATCTGTGCCATCGCCTAAGGTGACAACCCATTGAGACGCATATCTCGAATGATATGAAGTTTCCAAAAATGCCTTCTCCGAGAATTCCTTTAGCTTTTTAAAGCAGCAGTTAATTTTAACTCTCTCCCAAAAATATTTCATGAAGGTCGAAAAATAGAAAAGTCTTAAGACAGTATTTCCAAAATCACCGTTTTCCTGCTCAACAAGCAATAAATTTTTATATTCATGTTCAAGTCGCAGGAACGCTAGTTGATCCTCATTTTTATATCTTGAATTTATTTCACACGCCAAGCAGTACAAGGTTTGTGCGTGTCCAATTAAGTCTAGAGCGATATTTGGAAGTGCAAGATCTTCTTCGAGTGTGGGGGCATGTCCACACCACTCTGATGTTCTGTGGCCTAATATTAAATTATCATCAGCTATTCTCAGCAGACCTTCAAAAACCATATCGGCCGTATTACTTTTCATTACATGTGACCTACATCATCTGGAACATCATAAAAAGTGGGATGGCGATAAATTTTATCATCAGAACTAAAAGTTTCTTCTTTCTCATCAGGATCAGAAGATACTATGTCGATAGACTTTACAACCCAAATTGACTGTCCCTCTCCCCTACGACTGTATACGTTTCTTGCAGATAATATTGCCATTTCGCGGTCTGGAGCATGAATTGATCCACAGTGACGATGTGACAGGCCATTTTTTGGCTGTATAAATACCTCCCAGAGGATAGATTCTTTTTCCTCACTAACCAATTTATTCAGCAGCCTGTAAGGCAGTTTGTTTCTTTAAAGCATGTGCATGTGCTGCAGCTCTGACCCAGCTACCTTCGTTCCAAGCTTTTTGTTTGGCAGATATCCTTTCATTGTTCATCGGACCATCCCCTCTTACTACTCTCCAAAACTCATCCCAGTTTATTTCTCCATACGCATAACCACCTTGGCCATTATTTCTTTTTTTATCCCACTTCAAGTCTTTATCAGGAACGGTAAGGCCGATTTTTTCGGCCTGAGGAACGATAGCATCCACAAATTTCTGCCGCAGCTCATCGTTTGTGTATCTTTTTATTTTCCATTTTACAGAGTTTTCAGTGTTAGGACTATCAGCATCACTTGGCCCAAACATCATAACACTTGGCCACCACCATCTGTTCAAGGCTCTCTGTGCCATTTCTTTCTGTGCTTTCGTCCCTCTAGCAAGGGTAAGCATTATTTCATATCCTTGTCGTTGGTGGAAACTTTCTTCCTTGCATATCCTTATCATTGCTCGCGCGTACGGACCATATGAACATCGGCAAAGGGGAATTTGGTTCATTATTGCTGCACCGTCGACAAGCCACCCAATGGCACCAATGTCTGCCCATGTAGGAGTAGGGTAATTAAAGATTGATGAGTATTTTGCTTTACCGGACAGGAGTTCTTGGTTCATTTCCATTCTTGATTTTCCGAGGGTCTCGGCTGCGCAATATAGGTATAGTCCATGGCCTGCTTCGTCTTGCACCTTTGCTAAAAGAGATAACTTTCTTCTAAGTGTAGGAGCTCGAGTAATCCAGTTTCCCTCTGGGAGCATACCCACAACCTCTGAATGCGCGTGTTGCCCTATTTGTCTGATCAATGTTTTTCTGTAGGCTTCAGGCATAGAGTCTTTGGGCTCTATTTTTTCATCTCGATCGATTTTTTCCTGAAATTCTTCCAAAGATACTATTTTTTCGTTTTGTTTTCTAGCCATTGCACTTGTCTATCATTTACGTGTAATCTTTATAAATATCTTATATGTTAAAAAAGGTTGCTCTTCAATATCTACCAAAAAATATACCAAAAAAAATTGTGATAAGGTTTTATCTAATGTTAATCTAACGGAAATCCAATTTTTGGTTTAATGGAATTGTGGTATGACGCCTTTAGAACGAGCAAAAAAATCTGCAGAGACAATGTGGAAGAAAGATAAAGCTTCTAAGGGAATTGGAATAAAAATAGAAAGCATAGCCCCTGGAAAAGCTGATTTAAGTTTAATAGTAAAGCAGAAACACCTCAATGGGCACGACATTTGCCACGGAGGATTTATCTTTACCCTTGCAGACAGTGCTTTTGCGTTTGCCTGTAATAGCTATAATCAAGCGGCAGTTGCCCAAAATAATATGATTACTTTTATATCGCCCGCGCAAAAAGGTGAAAAGCTGATAGCAAAGGCTAGAGAGGTTAGTCGAACTGGCCGATCAGGGATTTATGATGTTTCCGTTTTTAATAACAAGAAACAGAAAATAGCCGAGTTCAGAGGACTTTCAAGAACGATCGGTGGGCAAAACTTTAAGGAATAAAATGAATGAGGGATTTAACTCCAAAAAAACACGAATTGGAACCAATTGAGATTGCATCTATTGACGAAATAAAAGCCCTACAACTTGTTAGATTAAAGTGGTCTGTCGATCACGCCTATAAGAATGTTGCATTTTACAAAAAAAAATATGATGAAATCGGAATTCATCCTAGTGATTTGAAATATTTGGAGGATATAAAGCTATTCCCATTTACAACAAAAGAAGATCTTAGAAAGAACTATCCATTTAATATGTTTGCACATAAATTAAAGGATATTGCTAGAATACATGCTTCATCCGGCACCACAGGAAAACCGACAGTTGTTGCTTACACGAAAAATGATTTGGAAATGTGGGAGCACTTAATTGAGCGATGTCTACGTGCCTCGGGCATGAAAAAGGGAGACATGCTTCATAATGCATATGGTTATGGGCTGTTTACTGGTGGCCTGGGCTTGCATGGAGGGGCTGAAAAAATGGGATTAACGGTTATCCCAGTTTCTGGTGGTATGACAGCAAGACAAGTACAGCTGATCAACGATTTTATGCCTAAAGGCATAACCGTTACACCCTCTTACATTCTATCTATTTTAGATGAATTCAAAGCACAGGGTTTAGACCCTAAGAAATCTTCATTGGAAGTTGGTATTTTCGGAGCTGAGCCTTGGACAAACTCTATGCGTAGCGAGATTGAGTCGCAATTTGATATGCATGCAGTTGATATTTATGGACTATCAGAGGTACTCGGACCGGGAGTGGCTAATGAATGTGTTGAGTCAAAAGACGGTTTACACGTTTGGGAAGATTATTTTTATCCAGAGATAATCAATGTGGAAACTGGAAATGTTTTAGAGGATGGGGAGAAAGGTGAGTTGGTTTTTTCATCTTTATGCAAAGAGGCCTTTCCTATAATTAGATACAGGACCAAGGATTTAACAAAATTGATGAAGGGTACCGCGCGCTCTATGCGCAGGATGGAAAAGATAACCGGCCGCAGCGATGATATGTTGATAATTAGAGGGGTAAATATTTTTCCCACGCAAATTGAGGAACAATTATTAAAAATAGATAGTTTATCCCCTCATTTTCAAATTAAACTGATTAAGGATGGAAGGATGGACAAGATGATAGTGTATACTGAGCACTACAAGTCAGAAGATGTGGAACAATCCTATGTGGAAAATTTGTCTGCTAACCTGAAAAAACGTGTAAAGGACATCATGGGGTTAAGCATTGAGGTAAATGTTGGAAAAAAAGGCTCGGTGCCAAGGTCGGAAGGAAAGGCTGTAAGAGTAATTGACGAAAGATAATATCAAACGGAGGAAAAATTGGAAAAGCGAACAACTAAAGGAAAAAGCAAGCTTTATGAGAGCGTAACAGAAACTATAGGGGATACGCCTTGCATAAGAATAAATACTCTAGCACCCAAGCATGTAAATATGTATGTCAAAGCTGAGTTTTTTAATCCCGCCAGTTCAGTCAAGGACCGTCTAGCAATAAGTATTATAGAAAATGCTGAGCAAAAAGGCTTGCTCAAGCCAGGCCAGACAGTAGTCGAAGCAACAAGTGGCAACACGGGTATCGGATTGGCAATGGTGTGTGCGGCTAGGGGCTATCCCCTTGTCGTGACTATGGCAGACAGTTTTTCGATAGAGCGAAGGAAAATTATGAGATATTTGGGTGCCAAAGTTGTTTTGACGCCTAGAGCCGAAAAGGGTTTTGGAATGTATAATAAGGCAAAAGAGCTGGCCGAAAAAAATGGATGGTTTTTTGCACAACAATTTGAAACAGAGGCAAATGCAGAAATACATCAAAATACCACAGCACAAGAGATTTTGACTGACTTCTCGGATGTTGGATTGGATTATTGGGTTAGTGGGTATGGTACTGGAGGAACTGTTTCTGGAGTTGGACGGGTATTGAGAGAAAAAAGTCCTGGAACCAAAATAATTTTAACCGAGCCGGAAAACGCAGCTTTGATTGGGAGTGAATTGAAGCAAGATAGACATTCCGACAATACACCAGCTACAAGTCACTCTTCTTGGAACCCCCATTTGATCCAGGGGTGGACACCAGATTTTATACCATTTGTTCTGCAGGAGGCCATAGATAATAACTATTTTGACAAGTTGCTTCCCGTTTCCGGTGAGCAAGGAATTACATGGGCAAAAAGATTAGCGCGAGCGGAAGGAATTATTACAGGAATATCGGGAGGTTCAACATTTGCAATTGCTATGGAAGTTGCAAAAGATGCCCCACCTGACTCAAATATTTTGTGTATGTTGCCTGATACTGGAGAAAGGTATCTGTCTTCACCCCTTTTTGAAGAAATTCCTGAAGAAATGAGTGATGACGAGAAAAAAATATCACTGTCAACACCGAATTATCAACTATAACAATAAAAGATAACTTTTATGCTTGATTCGTTTTGTCCACGACGGTTTAGAATCACGCTCAAAAAGATATTTTTAAAAAATAATCTTCACAAAAAGACATAAAAAATAAAAAAAGTGCTTTAAATCAATAACTTAGAAATTTGTTACTGATTCTCAGTGAAATACAAAAAAAGGCTTTAATTTAACCGGTCAAGTCAATAGCTTTTTTATCAACAATTTTATCCACAGGCACTATCTCATTGAAAAATCTAAAAAATTGCTTTTTTTCTTACAGTAAATTTTCTAAGTAGTAGGATCATTGCTAGGCTTTAGTAGACAGACGTAACGGATGCTAACACCGTTATCAAGCCCAATTTGTTTATCACGATTCGGTTTTTTATTTAGTGATTTTGCAGCTTCAACACATGCATTTTTTGTTAGATAGGATCGATTCAGATCACTAATAGAATGCGATACATCGAACCCAATGCCACTTACTACAGAATATAGGAATAAACCCCACATCTGTTCAACCATTAGAGAACTCCCTTTATAACAATAAATACTATTAGTTGGTAATAATACTACTCGTAATTTCCTATTCATGATAGACCAATAAATGTCTTCATTAGGAGAAATAGTTGACAAAAATATATTTGGCATACGGATCAAATTTAAACCATCGACAAATGGCGGACAGGTGCCCCAATGCAAGATATCTGGGAAATACAATGCTGAAAGACTGGAGACTAATATTTAAGTCGGTCGCTACTATTGAAAAAGATTTAGGTAAACATGTACCTGTAGGAGTTTTTCAAATCACTGAGGAGTGTGAAAAAGCTCTGGATATTTATGAAGACTATCCACAGTTATACGATAAGAAGGAATTAAATGTCATATTAGATGGCACTCAGGTGACAGCAATGACCTATATTATGGTTGGGAAATATGGAATTGCTCCACCATCTAGAAAGTATTTCAATGTGATTAGCGAAGGCTACAAAAACTGCGATTTAAACTTAGATTTTTTACTGGAGGCCCATGAAAATTCTATCATAGCTGACAGTGGTAAAGGATATGAAAGTGCTCGATGGAAGCAATGATCAGCTAGTATCTAACGCATTTTTTTAAGTAATAAGGGCAGTATTTACTACTGCCCTTATTTTTCTTATTTTTCCGTTTTAGTCTTCCTCTGGTAAAACTAAATTAAGTATGACTGCGACTATAGCTGTTGGTGCGACAGCTGAAGTAGCTAACACTTTTACTACACCTGGAAGATATTGAACCGCGGAAGGTACTAAATTCAAGCCTAACCCTACAGCCAATGAAACGGCGATTATAACCATATTTCTTCTATTAAGTTTAACTTCACTTAATACATTTAGGCCGGCTGCTGCCACCATTCCGAACATAACTATAACACCGCCGCCTAATACTGGAAGTGGCATAGAGGCTATAATTGCACCTATTTTTGGAATCAGGCCACAGACGACCAAAACTATTGCTCCAATTGTCACTACATGACGAGACATAACCCCTGTCATACCTACTATACCGACGTTTTGGCTAAATGAGGTATTTGGTAACCCTCCAAAAACTCCCGCTACAGCGCTACCCAGTCCATCGGCATATGTTGCACCTGAAATTTCTTCATCGGTTGCTTCTCTACCTGCCCCAGCCTTTGTAGTTGCTGATGTGTCTCCGACTGTCTCTATCGCAGAAACGATACAAACCAATGTAACTGCGATTACAGCACCGAGACTGAATTCAAAGCCATAAGGTAATGGTGTGAGGCCGGAAAACCAACTCGCTTTAGCTACGGGTGCAAAGTTGACCATTCCTTGCGCAAACGCAAGGATGTAACCAGCTATTATACCAATTAATACAGCCGCATTCGATATTAAGCCTTTCCCAAAAAACTTACATATCAAAGCAACAATTACAACAGCACCTGCTACACTCCAATGCATTAGAGAGCCAAAGCTTTCCGCTTCCATTTGGAATTTTGCAGCGCCTCCAGCGGCATACTTGATTGCAACTGGAATTAAATAAAGGCCAATTGCTAGGATAACTAGCCCTGTAACTAGTGGTGGAAATAACCACCTGATGTCTTTAATTACAGCACCAAGTAGAAAGTGAATTACACCTCCTATTATACAGGATGTTAATGCAACGGATAGACCTTGGGTTGCGGCAATACCTGCTAATACGCCCACAAAAGCAAAACTAGTTCCTTGCATGATAGGTAGCCTTGCACCCACTGGTCCAAAACCGACTGTTTGAAATAGTGTTGCTATACCGGCAAAAAGCATAGCCATTTGAATTAAATAGATCTGCTCTGCTCCTCCAAATGCCAATCCTGCAGCACCAGCTACTATTACCGATGGAGTAACATTAGAAGCAAACATAGCAAGGACATGTTGAAGTCCCAAGGCGCTAGCTTCTCCTAATGGTGGTGTCATGTTTGGATCTGCGTATTGACTATTTATATTTGAATTACTCATCAATTTCTCCTTATATTGTTGTTGATAGAGTATTAGACACAAGATATGCTATTAAAGTATCCATGGCAATATATTAACGCTTCGGTAGTTTTTCAGTGGTTAAACTGTGACAAAGTTCCTACACTACTTAAATCCAACTAATTGAAAGACACGCAAGTTGAATAATAAAATTGAAAATACTTTATTCCAGTGCAGAGCAATAAATAAGGAATTTGGAAACGTTAGGGCAAATAACGACATTTCTATAAATGTAAGATCTTCCCAAATCCATGCATTATTAGGCGAAAACGGAGCTGGAAAATCTACGCTTGTAAAAATCATCTATGGGTTGCTCCAGCCAGACAGCGGTAGTATGACGTTTTTAAATGAGGAATATTCCCCAAAGAGTCCCAAGGATGCAAGAGCCTTAGGCGTCGGTATGGTATTCCAACACTTTTCTTTATTTGAACCCCTGACGGCATTTGAAAATATCTTAGTGGGATTAGATAAGGAGCTTGGTGAAAAGGAACTCCATGCGAGTGTAATAATGTTATCTGAAAGTTATGGCTTAGAAGTAAATTTATCTTCTTTTATAGGAGATTTATCAGCTGGAGAACGGCAAAGAGTTGAAATTATCCGTGCCTTGATACAAAAGCCCAAGCTTTTAATTATGGATGAACCAACATCGGTTCTCACACCATTTGAATGTGAGAGCTTATTTAAGACTTTGAAAAAATTGGCTAGCGAAGGAACTTCTATTCTTTACATATCACACAAGTTAAAGGAAATTGCCGATTTATGTGACACGGCATCTGTTCTCAGAAAAGGCGCAATAGTTGGCGAGTATGATCCAAAAAAAATGACACCAAGAGAGCTCGGAGAGATAATGGTTGGCCAATCATTATTCGAACCTAAACGACCAGTGGCAGCAAATAAAAGTAACAAAGTTCTTTCTGTAAAAATAAACGAAGTTAAACCTGATACACAGTTTGGAGTGACATTAAAAAATATTGATCTTGCGGTTTTTCAGTCCGAAATTCTAGGCATTGGGGGAGTTGCGGGTAATGGACAAGAAGAGCTAATGCAAGTTCTCACGGGAGAGAAAAAAGATCGGAATGTTTCTATCAAATATATGGATAATGATATTGAAATGCTCAATCCTCGAGAAAGGCGAGAAATTGGGTTGGCTTTTGCTCCTGAAGAAAGACTTGGACATGCAGCCGTTGGAAATCTTAATTTATTGGAGAATAGCCTTATAACAGACCCTAACAAACGCTTTCAAATGAAAATGGGTTTTATCGATTTTAGTGAATTAAATGAATATACGAATGAAATAGTTGAGAAATTTAACGTAAAGACTACTGGTGTAAGTGCACTTGCTTCATCACTGTCTGGTGGTAATCTCCAGAAGTTTGTTGTTGGAAGAGAGATTGGGCAAAAACCTTCGTTATTCATAGTAAACCAACCTACATGGGGTGTAGATGCTCTCTCAGCGGCAAATATAAGACAGGCAATTGTTGATATAGCAAATACAGGTGCTGCTATTATTTTAATAAGCCAAGACTTGGATGAGATCCTTGAAATATCAAATAAGGTTGCTTTTTTGACAAATGGGAATCTTTCAATACCGACTAACACTATGGATATAAAAACAGACGAAATCGGTGCAATAATGGGTGGTATAAGTGATTAGAGGTATGCTTTATGTTTAAGCTAATTCCGAGAGAAAATGTTTCTCCGGTTCTTTCTTTGCTAGGCCCATTATTTTCCGTTGGGCTCACGATGATAGTTGGAGGAATACTATTTTATTTTCTAGGAGTAGATCCCTTTGCCGCTATAAAAATGATATTTTGGGATCCTTTAATGAGCGAAACATTTTCAACATACTCTATTCCACAAATTTTTATAAAAGGGGCTCCTTTGATTTTGATCGCGCTCGGCCTCTCCGTTGGCTTCAAAGCAAATGTCTGGAATATAGGAGCAGAGGGTCAGTACATTATGGGAGCCATATTTGGTGCATCATTTGCACTTTCTCTTTATCCGTTGGAAAGTATTGTTATTTTTCCTGCAATGATACTAATCGGTGTCATAGGAGGATGTTTATGGTCAATGATTCCAGCTTTTTTGAAAGTCAAGTTTCAAGTTAACGAGATACTAGTTTCTCTAATGCTAGTATATGTAGCGGAGCAAATTCTAGCTCTTGCTTCATTGGGATTTTTAAGAAATCCGGATGGTGCTGGTTTTCCTGGTTCTCGTAATTTGAACCAATACACATCAGCCTCAAACGCTGAGATTATTGCGGGAACTGGAATACATCTAGGAGTGCTACTTTCTTTATTGATGGTCATTTTTTTCTACGTGCTATTATTTCGGCACAGCCTGGGGTTCAAAATAAAGCTACTTGGAAATTCCCCAAAAGCGTCAGGTTTTTCTGGCGATAACCCTAACAAGCTCATCTTTCTTTGTTTAACTTTGTCTGGAAGTTTAGCTGGTTTGGCTGGAATAATGGAAGTAGCTGGACCTGCGGGACAGATCAACATTGACTTTAATGTCGGCTACGGATTTACGGCTATAATAGTAGCATTTCTTGGCAGGCTAAACCCTATTGGCATTTTTTTCGCTGGTATAGTCATGGCACTAACTTATGTTGGGGGAGAGCTTACGCAATTCATGCTTAATTTACCAGCTGCCGCAATCCAGGTTTTCCAGGGAATGCTTTTATTTTTCTTGCTCTCATTTGATCTCTTTGTTCATTACAAAATAAAACTCAAAGGAAATAAATAAATGATTCTTTCGGAAATTAATTTCGCTGTCTTGGTTGCTAGCCTAATCGTGGCCTCAACACCGCTTGTTCTAGCGGCTCTTGGGGAGTTGGTTGTTGAAAAATCAGGTGTCTTGAACCTTGGTGTTGAAGGCATGATGATAATAGGTGCGGTTACCGGTTTTATAGTTGGAGTAGAAACTGGGTCTGCCTATATCGGGATGATGGCGGCAGCAATGGCGGGAGCACTTCTTTCTCTACTATTTGCATTTATTATTTTGATAATGCAGGCTAATCAGGTGGCGTCGGGCCTAGCCTTAACTATTTTTGGGCTGGGAATAGCAGCTCTAATGGGTCACCCTTACACTGGTATAAAATCACCACAAATTTCAACCCTTTCAATTCCTTTTATAAGTGAAATCCCAGTACTCGGAACAATGTTTTTCCAACATGATTTGATAGTTTATCTATCGCTAATATCTGTGCTAGTCATTTGGTATTTTCTTAATCGTATGAGAGCAGGACTCATCCTCAGATCAGTAGGGGAAGATCATGATGTAGCACATTCATTAGGTTACAGAGTAGTAACTATCCGGTTTTTGGCTATTACTTTTGGTGGAGCGATGGCCGGAGTTGGAGGAGGATATCTATCACTCGTGAGAGTTCCACAATGGACAGAGGGAATGACGGCCGGGGCAGGCTGGATTGCCCTTGCTCTCGTTGTATTTTCGGGATGGAGACCCTTTCGGTTACTTATAGGATCCTATATTTTCGGCGGTATAACAATTCTTCAGCTAAACTTGCAAGCAATTGGGGTAAATATAAACATTGCGTTATTATCTATGGCTCCATATCTTGCAACGATATTAGCTTTAGTGGTAATATCAATGAGTCGATTCCGCGGGAATAGGGGAGCTCCGGGATGTTTAGGTAGATCGTTTGTGAAGATAACATAACACTTATTTAAAAATGGAGAGAATATGAGACAATTTATGAAATATTTTTCAGCTTCTTTTTTATTCATATCAATGGTGATTACTTCAAGTATCGCTATTGCGGCGGATTATAAAGTAGGCTTTATATATATTGGTCCTCCAGGGGACCACGGTTGGAATTATCAACATGACGTTGGGAGAAAAGCTGTGGATGAGGCTTTCGGAGATAAAGTAGAAACAGTCTTCCAAGAAAATGTTCCAGAAAGTGCTGACGCTGAACGCGTAATGACCCAAATGGCTCTCTCTGGGGCAGATATGATTTTTGCTACGTCTTTTGGTTACATGGAACCCGTGCTAAATGTTGCAAAGAAGTTCCCAAAAGTAAAATTTGAACATGCCACTGGATATATGACTGCCGATAATGTCTCAACTTATAGTGCGAGGTTCTATGAAGGCAGAACAGTGGCAGGCCATATTGCAGGAAAGATGACCCAATCCAATACAATTGGATATGTCGCATCATATCCCATTCCTGAGGTTGTTAGAGGGATAAATTCTGCTTATCTTGCCGCAAAGAAAGCTAATCCAAATGTGGAATTCAAAGTTATCTGGATTTTCACATGGTATGACCCTGCTAAAGAGGCTGATGCCGCAAAAACCTTAATTTCCCAGGGTGCAGACGTCATATTACAGCACGTTGATAGTTCTGCTATAATGACCGTCGCTGAAGAAGCGGGTGTGTATGCCTTTGGTCAGGCATCCGATATGAGTGCCTTTGGCCCTAATGCTCATTTGACGGCTATTATCAATGGATGGGCTCCATATTATGTAAAAAAGGTTAAACAGGGTATGGACGGAACTTGGAAGGGTGCTGAGCAAACTTTCGATGGAATTGGAGCGGGCATGGTCATTATTGGACCTCTTTCCGATAAGATTCCAGACAGTGTAAAGAAAGAGGCAATGGAAATCAGAGATGGTATTGCTTCGGGAACACTTCATTCCTTTACAGGTCCAATCAATAAGCAAGATGGTTCGCCATGGCTAAAAGCTGGCGAAACAGCTGACATGGGTACTTTACTAGGCATGAACTTCTATGTTGAAGGTATTGAGGGTGATATCCCGCAATAAGGTAAATTTGACAGTGGAAAAAGGCCCTACCAAGGGCCTTTTTTTTGGAGATTTGGTAAAAAATGAAAATATTTAAAGGAAGAATTTTTTCGTTTTTAAGGAAACCAGAAGATATTAATGATACCGGTAGCTACATCTATCTAGAAAATGGAGGAGTAACATTTGATGATAAGGGAATTATCATTGAAGTTGACGATTATTCCAAACTTAGTAAGAAATACGAGAATACTGAAACAATAGATTTTGGATCTAAAATAATCTTTCCTGGGTTCATAGATCTACACAATCATTTCCCCCAAACACAGGTAATCGCTTCATATGGAACAAAATTACTTGAATGGCTGAATAAATATACTTTCCCAAACGAAAGCTTATTTGTTGATGATAAGCATTGTAAAAGAGAGTCAAAAATATTTTTAGATTTATTAAATCATAATGGTATTACAACTTCCGTTTCATTTGGATCAGTGCACCCTAATTCAGTAGAATATCTATTTCAGGAAGCACATAGAAGAAACATGTGTGTTATTGCTGGTAACGTGTTGATGGATAGAAATGCGCCAGATACAGTTCTAGAGAAAGCAGATAAAAGCTATTTAAGTAGCAAAGAGATAATTAATAAGTGGCATAATGTCAGCCGTTGCAAATATGCAATAACACCTAGATTTGCAATAACCTCCACTCCTGAGTTGATGGAAGTTTCTCAAACCTTATGTGCTGAAAATCAATCATGTTATGTGCAAACGCATTTATCTGAAAATATAGACGAAATTAAAACAACACTGGAACTATTTCCAGATCAAAAAGATTACTTATCTATCTATGACAAATTTAATTTACTCTCAAACAAAACATTATTAGCTCATTCTATACACTTGGAAATGAACGAGATTGAGAGAATGAAAGAAACAAAGTCTATTGCTGTCCATTGTCCAACATCAAACCTATTTCTTGGAAGTGGGCTATTTAAATTTAAAGAGTTAGAAGAGAAAGGAGTAAGAACCGCAATAGCAACAGATGTAGGAGGCGGTACATCTTTCTCAATGTTAAGAACGCTGGACGAAGCGTACAAAATTCAGCAATTAGGAAACTATAGCCTTAATCCCCTAGCTTCATACTTTTGGTCAACTATGGGTAATGCAGAGTGTCTAGGACTTCAGGATCAAATCGGAACAATCGAGACCGGAAACTATGCTGACTTGATAGTTTTAAATAGTAAAAGTTCTCCTTTAATGAGACATAGAATGGAAAAATGTAAAACGATTGAAGAAGAACTATTCATCCTTCAGACCTTAGGAGATGATCGAGCGATAGACTCGGTATTTATTGCTGGTAAAAAAATTAAATAACCTTACTGCTGATTTTTCAGCCTTATTTCTGCGATTTTGTGTATTTCCTCTATAGCTGTATCAAACTCTGTTTCAACAGTATTTTGTAGCCTCACCTCAATATTTTTAAATACTTCTCCTTTTTTTAAGCCTGATACAGCGATAATAAAAGGAAATTTGAATTTATTCATGTAGTCTTTGTTTAACATGCTCAATAGATTATATTCACTTCCAGAAAGATTATCTAGACCAGCTCGGTTTTGTTCTTTCTTTGAATGGGCTGTTAGGTTGTTCTGTTGTCCCTTCTTAATACCTAATTCTGGATGTTCTAAAATTAGTTTCATTTTGGATTGATAATCCATCTTGTTTACGTAGTCCTTCATTAAGCTCAATATTTCCAAGGGTGACAACGTATCCAAACGCTGGTGCTCGTATATTGCAAGCGCTATATGAGGTGAATTTTCATACAAGCTGCCATAATACCTAATGAATTTTTCTTGCTCCAAAGTTTGCCTTTTCTTTGGTTGTTTTTTGTCTCGTTATAGTTACCATGTAATAACGAAAAAAAAAAAGCTTTTAATAAATGACAGGTCTTACCACACATGTTTTAGATTTGACGCTAGGGAAACCTGCAGATGCACTTGAAATTAGTTTTTATACTACGCAGTCAGACAGGAAAGAATTGATTGCTAATTTTGTAACCAATTCTGATGGAAGATTAAATAAGCCAATATTTGATCAGTCTAATATTCGAGAGGGATGGTATGAAATGGTATTTCATGCTGGAAAATATTTGGTGGCAAAACATAAAATGAAAGAAACGGATTTATTTTTTGATAATATTTCTATCTGCTTTCAAATAAATAACTTAGAGCAACACTATCATGTTCCTCTGTTACTATCTAAGTTCGGCTACAGTACCTATCGAGGCAGTTAAGCATGGATTTTGATTATCTTGAGTGGATAGAATTTATGGTTCGATGGTTCCATGTAATTGCTGGAATTGCATGGATAGGATCTAGCTTTTATTTTATTGCGCTCGACCTAAGTTTAAGAAAATCACCCTCATTGCCTAAAAAGGCACATGGAGAGGCTTGGCAAGTTCACGGTGGTGGTTTTTATAATTTGGTAAAATATCTCGTGGCTCCAAATCATCTACCCGATCACTTAACTTGGTTCAAGTGGGAGGCTTATGCTACATGGATTACTGGTGCAGCGCTATTCATACTCGTCTACTATCTTGGTGCTGAACTATATCTAATAGATTATGAAAAAATTGAATTATCCAAAACTGCTGCTGTTTTAATATCAATAGCCGGTGTTATATTTGGATGGGTGATATACGATCTAATATGCAGATTGCTGGTTGGCAAATCTAATTTAGTATTGTCAATCGTACTATTAATATTTTTTGCATTTTTGTCTTGGGCATCCTATTCATTACTAAGTTCGAGAGGGGCTTTTATGCAGATGGGAGTAACTCTTGGTACGATAATGGTAGCAAATGTTCTGATGGTAATTATTCCAGGTCAGAAAAAAGTTGTAGCACAATTAATCGCCAAGAAGACACCCAGCCCTGAATTTGGTATCCGTGCGAAACAAAGATCTCTTCACAACAACTATTTGACCCTTCCTGTAATCTTTATAATGATCGGCAATCATTATCCTACCGCCTATGCTACCTCCTATTCTTGGGTAATAATTGTATTGACCATTATTATAGGAGGTCTTGTTAGACATTTTTTTAATGAGAGACACGCTGGTAACAAAAGCCCGTATTGGGTTGCTTTTCCAATTGTAATCCTATCATGGGGTTCTCTAATGTTGTCTGAGGTTGACGAACCTAGTTTGGATCAACTATCGCCAGAAAAGCTAAGCGTAATCGAAGGCTCATTTTCAAAAGAATTCAAAGATAATATAATGGAGGTGACGGCTTATAAATGTTCCACTTGCCATGTTATGGAGCCATCTTGGGAAGGAATGAAAAAACCACCTAAAGGGATTTATTTGAACGAATTCAGTCACTTGATTAATAACTATGAAACTATTTATAAACAGGTTGCAGCGTCACGGGCGATGCCACCAGGCAATATTACTTTTTTAGAAGACAAAGAGCGATTATTGTACGCAAACCTTTTTCATAAGATCGAGGAAATATTGAGAGAAGAGAAGTGAGCAGCATGGAAACAAAACTCAGAGATCTAGAAGGTTACCATGGCGAAATTCCCCACTTTAGCTGGCCAGGGGGTAGAAAGTTGGCGGTTCAATTTGTTTTGAACTTAGAAGAAGGTGGTGAAAATTCAATCATCTATGGAGATAAGCATTCCGAGACTTTCCTTTCAGAGATCATAGGCGCCGAGCCATTTTTTGGTCAACGACATATGTCGATGGAAAGTTTATATGAATATGGTACTAGAGCCGGTGTTTGGCGAATTTTAAAACTCTTCAGAGAAAGACAAATCCCGATAACAATTTTTGCTGTAGCACAAGCTTTGGAAGAGAATCCAAGAATTGTAGATCAAATTTTAAAAGATAATCATGAGATTTGTTCCCATGGACTAAGATGGATAAATTACAAAGATGTGCCCAGAGCCATTGAAAAAGAGCACATGCAAAAAGCAATAGATATTCAAAAAAGAATTTGTGGAGAAAGACCTATGGGTTGGTACACAGGTCGTACCTCAGAGAATACAAGAGATTTGGTTTGTGAAGAAGGAGGCTTTCTTTATGACTCAGATGACTATAGTGATGACTTACCATTTTGGTCTAAAATGACAAAGAAACCGCACTTAATTATACCTTACACTCTTGATACTAATGACATGAGATTTCTAACCCCGCAAGGATTTCATAATGGCGAGCATTTTTTTAATTATCTTAAGGATAGTTTTGACTGTCTATACGAAGAAAGGCATGAAGGTTCTAAGATTATGAACATTGGACTTCATTGCCGTATAATTGGAAAACCGGGAAGGTTCCCGGCACTAAAAAAGTTTGTTGATTACGTTCAGTCATTTAGCGATGTCTGGTTTACAACTAGAATAGGAATTGCGAGGCATTGGAGAAAGGTGCTACCACATGAAAAATGAAGACAAATTAATAATGTCAAAAAAGGTTAATTTGGCATCACCGAAAGCAGGGGCAAAAATCATTGATGTGTCTGACGACTTTTTTGCAAAATGTGATCGAATGTTAAATGACGCTGATCCCATTTTCATTGATGATAAATATGATGATCATGGAAAATGGATGGATGGTTGGGAAAGCCGTAGAAAAAGAGTAGAGGGAAACGACTGGGCTATTATTGGCTTAGGAGGCAGGTGTTCTATAGAGGATGCAATAATTGATACTAGTCACTTTACTGGGAACTACCCGCCAGCTGCCTCGCTGGATTTCTCATCTAACCATAGTTATGAAACAGGATCTTTGGACTGGCATACACTCCTTCAAAAACAGATTTTGAAAGGAGATCACATAAATGAATTTAAGCTCTTAAAAAATGAACATGTAACCTATGTAAGATTAAATATTTTCCCAGATGGAGGTGTAGCGCGGCTAAGACTTTTTGGAGATCTTATTCCCTTTTCTCAGGATACGTCCAAAGATTTAGAATTATCTGCTCTAAAAAATGGGGGCAAAATTGTTGGGTATAATAACGCACACTATGGCAACGTAAATGCTCTCCTGTCTGAAGGTAGAGGAAATACAATGGGTGACGGGTGGGAGACTCGGCGTAGACGTGTCCCTGGAAATGATTTTATAATCATTGAGTTAGGAACACCTGGGCTGATTTCGAATGTAGAAATAGATACCTGTCACTTCAAGGGTAATTTTCCAGATAGAGCTTCAATTCAAACAATTGATTTAAAAAATGAAAAGGACAAAATAAAAGCATTTGAAGCTTCTAGTAACTGGGAATTTTTTTTAGATGAGAAAAAATGCAAACCAGACTTTATTCATAACTTTGGAAAAAATGATTTCTTACACGAAAAAACGGTCTCCCACGTGAGATTAAACATCTATCCTGATGGGGGAGTTTCGAGATTTCGAATTTTTGGTCAACCAGTAAGCTAAAATGCATTTAAATTTAGAAAAGCTGACCGTAAGCCAGAAGTTATTCGAACCTTATGGTGATGTAATTTCAAAAGGGATGGAAAATAATAAATTTCTGATAAATCAGGGATATTGTGAGAGGTTTGATGAGGTAGCGACGGTACAAGTACTTGACAGAAAAGCTAATCCAATCATTTCAATATTT
The DNA here is from genome assembly GCA_902619165.1 of uncultured Alphaproteobacteria bacterium. Classification (GTDB taxonomy): domain Bacteria; phylum Pseudomonadota; class Alphaproteobacteria; order Rhodobacterales; family Rhodobacteraceae; genus CACIJG01. Next base: position 24,965 of record CACNDI010000012.1, on the reverse strand, counting down.
TCTGCTACTCCTAGAAAAAGACCGATAAAAATTGATTATCTGGAAATGCACCCTCTGGCGTCTCAAGCTTTTATGCCAATACAAAAAATAGATTGGCAAGTAGTCGTGGCAAATGATAAGGACGGATCCCCAGATCTTTCTTCAATCAAGTATTTCGAAGTGCCAGGTGATGTAGGTATAAATTACAATCCAAAAGTTTGGCATTTTCCACTGCTCGTTAATACAGCTCAAGATTTTTTGGTTATCGATAGATCATCAGCATTGGATTCAGGCAAAGAAAATTTAAGAGAGTTTTTTTTTCAACGCAATGGTAATGAGATTTACATAGAGTGATCATTATGCACCGCAGCTAAAATTTTTGAAGGTGTTGCGGGAGCATTTAATAAGTCTGCATTTGATGTTTCGCTAGCCATCGAGACGGCATTTTTCAAAGCCAAAAAGTGAGAAATCGATAGTAATAAAGGGGGCTCACCGACAGCTTTAGATCTAAATATTGTCTTCTCATCATTAGGAGTATTCTCTAATAGCTTAATATTAAATTCAGGTGGTACATCTCGGCTTCCAGGTATTTTATACGTTGAGGGGCCAAGAGTTAAAAGTTTGCCTTCTGGATTAAAATATAGTTCTTCACATGTTAGCCATCCTATACCCTGGATGAAACCTCCTTCTATCTGCCCTCTATCAATTAGGGGGTTGAGAGAGCTCCCACAGTCTTGAATGATGTCTGCCCTAAGTATTCGACTTTCTCCTGTATCAATATCTATAATTGCTTCGGATACTGCCGCTCCCCATGTGAAATAAAAATAGGGGCTTCCCTTAAATTTTTCCTGATCCCATGAGATTTTTGGTGTTTTATAAAAGCCCGTTGATGAAAGAGATATGCGATTTTCCCAGCAGGAAAACGCTAATTCCTTAAAGGTCATGCTTTTATTTCCGCTTATTATCAGACCGTTATTAAATTCAATAGAAGAGGGTGGCTTTTGAAAAACTTTGCTCGCATGTTTAAGCATTCTCTGTTTAATAATAGTAGCTGCTTTCCACGCAGCCATACCATTAATATCGGAGCCAGACGATGCAGCTGTAGCTGAGGTGTTTGGGACCTCATCCGTATTTGTTCCAGAAATATGTACATAGTCGAGAGGAATGTTGAAACATTCTGAGACAACCTGAGCCACCTTGATAAATAGGCCTTGTCCCATCTCTGTTCCACCATGGTTTAGTCTCACCGAACCATCTGTGTATACATGGACTAAAGCTCCTGCTTGATTTAAGGATACTTTATTAAAAGATATACCAAACTTGGCAGGCATGAAGGCAATTCCTTTTCTGTAAGGCTGATTTTTATTAATTTGCGACGTGTTAAACCTTTCTACAAGAAGCTTTCTTTTTTCTAGACCTGCGAAAGTTTCCATCTCATTTATAATTTTTTCAATTTTAATATTTTTAACAATTTGCCCATAGGGTGTTTTAATTCCATTTTTAGGGGAATAATAATTTTCACGTCTAAGCGCATCTAAATCGATTCCTAGAAATCGAGAAACTCTTTCAAGAATAGTCTCAATTGCAAGCATTCCTTGAGGGCCACCAAAGCCTCTAAACGCCGTGTTAGAAACGGTGTTTGTTTTGCATATATAGCCTCGCGCTCTAAAATCTCTAAAAGAGTAACAATTATCTAAATGGGTCAATGCCCTCGACATTACAGGAGCTGACAGGTCGCAGACATTACCTGCATTGCTAAGCAATGTTATATCTAATCCCTTAATTTTTCCTTTTTTGTTGAAACCTACGGAGTATTTCACTTCAAAGTCATGACGTTTCCCAGATGATGCCATGTCATCTTTGCGATTAAGACGAAGCTTAACAGGCTTATCCAAAATGTATGCTCCTAGAGCTGCTATGGCGGCGTATATTGTTGACTGGCTTTCTTTACCTCCAAAGCCACCGCCAAGTCTCCTGACCTTACTAGAGACCTTGGCCGCTGGAATATTTAAGACGTTGGATACACCATGCTGGACTTCAGTTGGGTGTTGTGTGCTTGACCAGATTGTGAACTCAGAGTTTTCATGCGGAATGGCAAGAGCAATATGTGTCTCCAAATAAAAGTGATCTTGACCTCCCATAGAAAATGAACCCTTAAGTTTATGGGGTGCCTGCTTAATCTGTTCGTTTGCCTTACCCCTCTCAAAGTGAATTGGTTTTAAAAAGAAGTTTTTTTTCTTGAACGCTAAATCTAAGTCTAATATCGGTGTTTTATCTTTTTTATAGACAATCTTCACTTCATTTACAGCTGCCCTTGCTCTCTCCATTGATGAAGCAACAATGAGCCCGATAGGTTGGCCTACATAAGTCACCTCTTTTTCAGCAAAGATTGGCTCATCTGCAAAAATAGGCGCTATATCATTCCTACCAGGTATGTCTTTTGCTGTAATAACTGTAATGCTTGGATCAAATTTTTTTGCTTTTTCGGTCTCAATAGAAGTTATCATACCAGATGGTATTTCTGAGAGGATAAGAGCTCCATGCAAAGTATTTTCTGACAATGGAATATCGTCTATGTACTCGGCTCTTCCCGTAAGTTGTCTGAAAGACGAGTCTTGGTAGTGAGACTTTCCAACTGAAATATTATTTTTGTTATCTAACGCCATCAAATACTCATTATCGAATGTTGTTTCTCACCACTTATGGCGGATCTTTGCATTTTTTTTATCAATCCAACCATTGCAGCTGATCGATATTTTGCTGTCCCTCTAAGATCACTTATTGGAGAAATATCATGACTTAAAGCAGTTATTAGAGAGTTTTCGTTAAAGCGTAGATTACTATCCTTTAATAATTTACCCGTTTTATCTAATAACAAAGGCGTGGGTCCTACGCCCCCTGCAGATAAAATAATATTCTCTATAGTGTGGTTTTTATCCATCTTAAATTTGGCTGCCAGCGATAAAGTTGATATATCTTGATCATACCTTTTTGATAGCTTCCAAGAAAAAATTGAATCTTCCTTTTTTGTTTTTGGTACCTTAACCTTGTATACAATCTCATTGCGTTTTAGAGCGTTTTTTCTATATCCCTTAAAAAAATCTTTAATCGGAATAGTTCTTTCTCCTTTTGGACCGAGTAGAGACAATTCAGCCTCCAATACGAAAAATAGGGGAGCTAGGTCACCAATAGGGCTCGATGTCCCAAGATTCCCTCCAACTGTTGCGGCTGTTCTAATCTGTGGAGAACCAAACCTAATAATTGTATCCAGAAAGGGGGAGAAAAATTCACGGCATAACTCTTCGAATTTAGATAGTGTAACACAAGCTCCTATTTCAAATGATGAAGTCTTGGTCTTAATTGTAGACATTTCTTTAATATTATTCAGAAATAATATTTTCTGTTCTTTAAAATTGGAGTCTTCCGCTTCAAGGTTCCAGTCTGTACCTCCAGACAAAACAGTATAATTTTTTTCCTTTGATATAAATTCAATTAGTTCTTTTTTAGAGTCTGGGTAGATGTAAGTTGTCTCTCCAAAAATTGCGGTCTTTAATTTTGGGCCTTTACTATTTATAGGCATTGGAAACCTTATTTTTTCTTTGAGAGATTGGATCCCGTTCACTATTGGTCTATACCCTGTACAGCGACATAAGTTTCCAGATAGAGAGTCATGGATGACGCTATCAGAAGGGCTTTTATGTTTTTCTTTTAATGCAAGCGCTGCCATTACAAAGCCAGGTGTGCAAAACCCACATTGCGACGCCGCCTCAGAGTTCAGTGCTTGAATTAAAGGTTTAGCAGAGCTTAATTTGCTAGCACCTTCAATTGTTACTATATTTTTATCAATTATTTGTCCCACCTTTAAAATACAAGAGTTTACTGGTGCTAAGGATCCTTTTTCATCAAAAATCAATACAGAGCATGCACCACAGTCTCCCTCTGAGCACCCCTCTTTTGTCCCAGTAAATTTACAATTATGCCTCAAAAAATTTAGCAAGCTTATATTGCTGTCTATATTACGTGCGTAAACTTTCTTAAAATTTACATAAAAGCTAGGCTCTGATTGTTTATTTTGCTTTTCCATTATAAATTATCCGGCTCTACTCGAAGTTTTTATCATACATCATTGTGAGACTTAAAAATATTGTAATTTTTCTTAATCTAAATATGAGTTAAATTTGGGGTTTATTTATTGTAAAATGACAACAAAGCAATTTTTTTATGGTCAAGGGAGTTTAGAGGAAATGCCTAGTTTTGATATTGTTAGTAAATTGGATATGCAGGAAGTTGAGAATGCGATTTTTAATGCTAGTAAAGAGATCAACCAGCGATATGATTTTAAAGGTTCGAAGACTGATATTGAGAGAAATGAGAACTTGTTAACTGTAGAAACAGAAGATGACTTGAAAGCAAAGCAAGTTAACGAACTTTTAATAGGCCATTTTGTTAAAAGAGGTATAGACCCCAAAGCCCTAAAAGTTAAATCAACGGAAAGCGCTTCAGGTAATCGAGTAAGGCAAAACTATGATTTGCTGGAGGGGATTGAACAAGACACATCAAAGAAAATTATTTCTTCTGTCAAGCAGAGTAAGTTAAAAGTGCAGGTAAAAATACAAGGTAATGAGCTTAGGGTTTCAGGGCAAAAGAAAGATAGTCTTCAGGAAGTTATTTCGTTAGCAAAAAAGCTCGATTTACCTCTTCCTTTACAATTTATAAATTTTAGAGATTAGACCTCGTATATATCGGAAAACTTTTCATCTAAATAATTCAAAAAGGGCTCAGGCGTAAAAGCCTTTCCTGTAGCTTTTTTGATTAGGTCAGCAGGTTCGTATAGGCTTCCATGCTGATGTATGTTCTCTGCTAACCAATTAGTTGCTAATGACACATCACCTTTCTCAAATCCGTCTGCAAGATCAGGAATATTTTTTTGCATCTTTTCAAATAAACAACCGGCATTTAAGTTACCTAAAGTGTAGGTTGGAAAATACCCAAATGCACCGATTGACCAATGAACGTCCTGGAGAATTCCATCAGAGGCTTTTTCAACGTTAAGGTCAAAATATTCCTTGAATTTTGCATTCCAGGCCTCGGGCAAATCCGGAACTTCCAAATTTTTTCCAATTATCTCTGATTCGAGCTCAAAGCGAATCATAATATGTAGATTGTAGTGAACTTCGTCTGCTTCAGTTCTAATAAAACCGGTTTCAACCTTATTAACCAAACGGTAAAATTCTTCCTCATCTCTAATGCCAAATTCTCCAAAATAGCTTTTCATCTTCTTAAACAGCCACCTAGTAAATTGCCTAGATCTTCCAATTTGGTTCTCAAATATCCTAGACTGACTTTCGTGAATGCCTAAAGATACGCCAGAACCGAGAGGCGAGTGTAAAAATTCTGAAGACACGTTTTGTTCATAGCAAGCGTGTCCCACTTCGTGAATAGTACTGTATAAACAGTTAAATGGGTCCTTATTATCGACCCGGGTAGTAATTCGTACATCATCCCCACCACCTGAACAAAAAGGATGCGCTACAATATCAATCCTTCCTCTATCAAAGTCATAGAAGAATGTATCTGCTATTTCATGGGCGAGTTTTAATTGTTTTTCAGTATTAAAGTCGCCTTCTAATTCGGGTTTGGAAAGTTTTGCTTCACTTATTCTCTGCCGCAAATCTAAAAGTCTTGGCTTCATTTCTTCAAAAATACTGGAGGTCTCTTTTTTTGTCATCCCAAATTCGTAATCATTTATTAACCCATCGTATAAATCTCCACTAGGAGATAGAAGGGATGCCTCTTCTCTCTTTAAATCAATTACCCTCTTTAGGTGAGGAGAAAACTCAGAAAAATCGTTATTTTGTCTAGCTTTTTGCCAGGCCATTTGAGCTAAGGATGTGGTTGCAGCTAAATCCGATGCGAGTTTGCTTGGTATAGCTTCTGCTCTGTCAAAGGCTCTCTTTATTAGTGTATAAGCTCTTTTTTGAAAAGGTGTTTTAGGTTCGGCTTGTTCCAATAACTTTCTGACTATTGAATTTTTTTTTCTATCGTGAATAACTTCTTCAAGTGCACCCATCTCCATCGCTCGAGAATTTCCACTCTTAGATGGCATCATTGTCTCCTGATCCCAAGCATTTCTACCCGCTACGGATTGGAGTAAACCAGTCGTTCTATTGTAATTGATCAGCTGATCTATAGCTTCCATAAAGCTCTCTATTTTCTAATAAGACTGTTGTCTATTTCCAAAAAGTTAGCTTATCGACATTGCTGACCAATACAAATAGAGGACGCTTAATAAACTCGCAACCCAACCTGCAGATCTTAATCCAATAATATTCAACCCGTATGCGATTACATAAACGATGCGTGCCCAAAAGAAAACTTGAACAGCCAGTTTTGTATTTGCACTGCTGGTTTCGGTCATTGCAAGTGCAAGGATTGCTGGACCTATCATCGCGAATGCTACCACACAATTTAGAATAGCACGCTCTAATCGTCCGGTCATACCTGAAAAATTTACGCCTTCTCGACTACTAAACACGGGCATAATTCCAACGTTTGCCAAGCTGGTGAGCTGTTGGACAAGGGTAGTTGCTATGATTAGAAGTCCGTATAGACAGATATAGTACAGTTCAACGCTCATTTTTCATACCTCTTGTTTTTTATATTACTTATCCCAAAATAGTTTATTATGAAACTGTTTCAACTACAAAAGATGCACGATGGATGAAATTCAATTAAGAAATCTTTATGGTCCTGCTACGGAGAAAGCATCTGCGAAGATAATGAAAAGCTTGGATCCACATAGTGTCAGTTTCATAAATGCATCAAATTTTCTGGTCATGGGGACTTTTGACGGTGAAGATATTGATCTCTCACCCAAGGGTGATCCAAAAGGTTTTGTTAAAGTGATATCTGATGATCGCATCGAAATAGCTGACAGACCTGGAAACAATAGGATTGACGGGCTTCTAAATATTTCTAAAAACGCAACTGTATCCCTTATATTTTTCATTCCAAAGGTAACGGAAACGCTTAGAGTTCAAGGGAAAGCTACGATATCAAATGACCCAAAAGTTCTTGAGAAACATAAATTAAAATCTAATTTGCCAAAGACAGTTACAGTTATTAAACCAACAAAAGTATTTCTGCATTGCGGCAAAGCACTACTTCGATCAAGTCTATGGAAGCCTGAAAGCTGGCCTGATACAAGACCCATACCCACGCTTTATGAAATGATTGAGGATCAGACAGGATTAAATTGTGAAATAAAAAAAGAAAACGACATTATAGAAATGTATGAACGTGAACTTTACGAAAATAAATAATGAATGCAACTTTTATGAATTATTTTATAAAAACAAAATGTGGACTAGAAAAGTACGATTTGCTCAAATCACGAAAAGGCATTTACGCAAAAATTAGATTTTATTGGTTCGTCCTCTTCGCATCAATAAGAGACTTAGCCCACAAAAAAAGGATTTAAAAAACTTAAGTTAAAGCTGAGTAATCTCCCGTAACCTTTGCACTAATAAGAGCTAATTTTTCACTTCCCCAAAATATTTCTTCTTCAAAGACAAAGGTAGGCACCCCAAATATTCCCATAGATAGTGCGGTATCCATTAAAGAGGTCACACAGTTCTGATTGTTGCTCTTCCAAGATATGAAATCAGTGCTATCAAGTTGAAATTTGTCGATTAAATTTAAAAGCACCTTTTCATTTTCTATGTCTAGCTCTCTCTTCCAAAACAATTGAAAAGACTCGCGCAAAAAAGGCAACAAAGTTTCCCCCGATTTTTCTTTGACCCATAAATGAGCCATAGAAAATAATGAGCTATCCCAAATTTTTTGAGTACCTAAAATTGTTTTCCCTTGTAGATTAGCCATCCTTCTGCAATCCATGTAGGAATATTTAACTCTGCGCCACTGATGTGCTGTTCTATTTGAAGAGATTATCTTCCCTTGGTTATTGACCGTTGCGCTTCCTAAATAGTCAGCAATATCGAGAGTATATGGCAATATATTCCACTTTAATCCCAGTTGATCAAATATTTTTATCGCAGGGTCTAAAGCCAAATAGGCATAGGGACTTTTTATGTCGATGTAAAAATCAATTGGAGTATCAGACATCAGCAACTTAAATTAAATGATTTTTAGCGACTCTACCTAGATTTATTAAAAGTTAAATATCGCTTAATCGGTCTTAGCGTATGTTTGCGCTGCGGTTGAATTAAATTCGAACGCAACTACTTCTTCGTCACCTACTACCCATCCATTGTGACCAGGTTCAATAACATAAACGTCACCAGGCCCAAAAACCTGTTCTGTACCGTCGTTATGCTTGGCAGCCATTTGACCAGAAATCACTGTTCCAACGTGTTTTGCTTGACAACTTTCTCCTCCAACCATTGGTTTGACACATGTTTCCCAACTCCAGCCTGGCTGAAGAACAAGCTTTGCAGCTGCTATGCCTCCTAGGTCACAGACAGATACTTTTGCCTTGTCGGGCGCTCTCACTTCATCTGGATTATCAAATGATTTTTTCATTACTGTGCTCATCTTTGCTCCTATTTTAGTTCAAATGTAAAACTAATAGAAATTATCCTAAAATTAAAGTATAACTATGATCCTTGAAATTAACCAAATACTTTTTATTTCAATAGAGGGGGATAGATGGACAACACTACTACAGAAAACTTCACGAGCGAAATAACGCCGGCCTTTCAGTTCGGTCTTCCCTATATATTTGCACCATTAATGATAATCTCGTGGATATTTGGGGGGTGGACCATACTCCTTGTGCCTATATTTGGGTACGTAGTGATTACTTTTTTTGATGCTTTGATAGGAAAGAAGCTAATTAAGCCCACCGAGAGTAGTGGTGGATCGGAGGACAGTTATAAATATGTTCTCTATGGTTGGGTTCCCGTACAGTTCTTTTTGATCTTTGGCAGTTTATTTACAATTTTTATGTTCGACCATCTCAGCGGTACGGAAGCATTTTTTCTTATGGTAGTTCAAGGCATAATATCAGGAGCAGTCGGGATTGTATTTGCACATGAGCTTATGCATCAAAAAACAAGGATTGAGAGATTTTTATCAGATGTTTTAATGGGGATGTCGTTGTATGGCCATTTTAGAACGGAACATGTTCTCGTCCATCACCGGCATGTTGGAACACGCAAAGATGCGGTCACCGCAAGATATGGGGAAAACTTCTATAAATTTTTTATCCGTGTTATTCCCGAATGTTTTTTGTCTTCTTGGAATACAGAAAAGGAGTTATTGCAGAAGAAAAACTTGCCTTTCTGGGATTTTCAAAATCCTTTTTTTATTTACTTTGGGCTCATGCTTTTCTTTATATTGCTGGCTATCCTAATCGGTGGAATACTTGGCGCTTTATGTTTTTTCATACAAGCTCTGATTGCAGTATTACACTTGGAGGTCGTAAATTACATTGAGCATTACGGTCTTGTTAGACAGAAGTTAGACAATGGAAAGTTTGAGCCTACTCGCCCGCATCATAGCTGGAATGCTAACGACCACGCGAGTAATCTTTTGCTAATTAATCTTCAAAAGCACTCTGATCACCACGCGAGACCAAACAAGAAATATCAACATCTCCAATCATATGATGCAGGCGACGCACCTCAGTTACCTTTTGGTTATCCTTTGATGGTGCTTATGAGTTTAATCCCACAATTTTGGATGAAAGTTATGAATCCAAAAGTCTTGGAGTGGAGAAAACGGTTTTATCCGGAAATACAGGAGTGGTCATAGAGCCTGTAATCAGGTTCCTGGAGGAGAGTAGGCACTAGCAACACTCTTCGCCGTCTTGAGAGCGCTATCTATATCAATCTCGCTGAGCGTTACGAGATCTTTAATTGCACCGCTAGCATTAACGGCAATAGCCGCGCCTAAAGCAACATCTTCAGACGGAACTTCGAAGGTGACTACGATATCGTATTGACCACGAGTGAACATCATATCTGTAAGTGTTGCGCCTGCGCTAGTCACAACTGCTTCCATTACTTTTCTTCTTTCAGCATAACTGCTTCCAATCATACCCTTCCATGCTGACTCATTATATTTTGCTAAGGCTATTACTTTCATTTTTATCTCCTACATTATTTTCAGTACTAATATAACACCTATAGATAAATATCTTAATATTTATTCACAGTTCCCAATTAATACAGGAAAGACCATTGTCATCTAAATATTCGTTTGTTTTTGAAAATGGTTTTGACTCAAAAAATCCATTTGCTGCTGAATAGGGTGAAGGGTGAGCACTTTTTAAAATTAGATTCGCATCCCCGTTTAAAAAGGTCCCTTTTTCTTGGGCTTTTTTTCCCCATAAAATATACACCAAATTTGTTTTTTCTTTATTTAATAAAGAAAGTACTTTGTCAGTAAATATTTCCCAGCCCTTATTCTGATGGGATGCTGGTTTACTCTTTTCTACGGTCAATACAGTATTTAACAGCAAAACACCCTCTTTCGCCCACTTTTCAAGGCTTCCTGACTGAGGTCGGGCTAAGCCTATATCTGATTTTAACTCTTTGAAGATATTTTCTAGAGATGGGGGCGGTTGAACACCATCTTTTACCGAGAAACTTAGACCATGTGCTTGTCCCCTCCCATGGTAGGGGTCTTGACCTAAAATTACGACCTTTACCTTTTCAAATGGAGTAAAGTTAAACGCTGAAAAGATTTCTGATCCTAATGGAAAAATTTCCTTTCCCACCTTTTTTTCCGCCTTCAAGAAATCACTTAACTGTCGCATATAAGGTTTTTTGAACTCATCAATCAGCCGCTTTCTCCAGCTTTCTTCAATATTGATTGTAGACAATTTATGTTCCTTGCTAAACTGAGATGCAGTTATTAATGTAATAGTTTAGTATAAAAATAGGTCACAGGGATACCTTATTTTAATGATTGAAAAAGAGCTTTCCGAAAGAATTAACATTGAAGTTGATAAACTTTTTGATGATCAAATAAGGTTCACTCAAAAGTTAACTAGATTTCCTTCTTTACGTGGCCAAGAGCATACAGCTCAAGATTTTCTCTTTGATGAATTGACAAAGCGGAATTATGCACTTGATAGGTGGACGGTGAATGTGGAAGACATTAAAGATCACCCAGGATTTTCACCAGTAAAGGTAGATTATTCAAATGCAATAAATATAGTTGCTACCCATAGACCCAAAACAGAAATAGGCAGATCTCTTATACTTAATGGCCATATTGATGTGGTTCCGGAGGGACCTTATGAAATGTGGTCACGCAACCCCTTTGACCCAGCAATTGAGGGCGATTGGATGTATGGTAGGGGAGGGGCAGATATGAAAGCGGGCATTGTTGCAAACATATTTGCTATGGATGCCATAAGAAACTTAGGTTACCAACCATCCGCACGTGTTCATATTCAGTCAGTAGTAGAGGAAGAATGCACAGGAAATGGTGCACTAGCATGTTTGGTTAGAGGATATAATGCCGAAGCTGCAATTATTCCAGAACCGGTAGATGATAAATTGGTTAGAGGAAATGTTGGTGTCCTTTGGTTTAAGGTAAGTGTAAAAGGTTTGCCTGTACATGTAAGAGAAGCGGGTTCTGGTCAAAATGCAATTGAAGCATGCTTTCCCATAATAAAAGCACTAAGAAAACTTGAGGAGGCATGGAATGCAGAAAAGACAAATTTTAAATATTATAAAGATACTGAACATCCTATAAATTTTAATGTTGGAAAAATAAAGGGAGGTGACTGGGCTTCCTCTGTCCCATCTTGGTGTGAGTTTGACTGTCGTATTGCAATTTTTCCTGATTGGGACCCAAAAGAGAAATCATTAGAAATAGAAAAATGTATTAGAGAAGCTTCACTGAATGATGCCTTTCTCTCAAATAATCCTCCTCAAATTGAGTGGAATGGATTTTTTGCAAAAGGATATGTTTTAGAAGAGGGTACGGACGCTGAGAAAGTATTAGGTGAGGCACATTTTCTTGCTTACGAAGGAGATATGAAGAGCTTTATTAGTCCTGCATACCTGGATGCTAGGGTATTTATGGTATATGGGGATTGCCCCTGTCTGGTATATGGACCATATTCAGAAAACATTCATGGTTTCGATGAAAGAGTAAGCTTGAGTTCCGTTAGGAAAATAACGAAGACAATAGCTTTATTCATAGCCGACTGGTGTAAACTGGAAAAGATTTAGTTTTAAAAGATCTTTAAACTCCTATCTACTAATCTGGCATCATGCCCGTCGGTACTGCTTTACCTTTAATAATGAGCTTTGGCTCTTCTTTAATTCCAACTAGTTCAGGCCGGCTATTCAGATATTTGGATACGCCACTAAGATTTTCTATTGCATTAAAAAAGCTCACTATTTTGGGCCAATCATCGAAGATATTGGGCTCAAGAACTCGAATCATTGATAATTGATGATATACCCCGAAATCACAGTATGAAGGATTCTCTCCCAGAAAAAATGGGCCTCTTTTGTCGCTTTCTAAATATTTATTGAAATAAAATATCCTTGGCTCAAAACCGGCTAAAATTGTTTTCTTGAGAGCTTCATATTCCTCTCCGGTCTTAAAATTTATTGTCGCGTTGAGGGGTTGGAATAGCTCTTGGCTTGACTCAAATATAGCGTCAGCTATTGCCCGGTCTTCGTCATTCACAGGAAGGGTATTCGCTAATTTAGCTGTATATCGCATTATTGAGCCACTTTGCCAAATCGTGGTTTGGTTATCTACAATAAGAACGGGTAGCTGACCAAAACCAATTTCTTTTTTAATTTCCGGCCAAGATTTCTCAAAATATTCCCACGCCATATAGTAGGTGTAGGGAACGTTGCCATAGCATAATTGCATTTGTATAGCTTCTGTAAACGCACGCATTTTAAAATACACGAGATCTAGTTTCGGAAAAGATTTTTCCATGGTGTTTCCTAATTTTAAGTACAACGCAAACAACGAACGAAGCTGTTGCGTTAATAATCAAGTTAATTTAATCATTAGACTATATCATAAATTATTTGAGGATTGGCCATATTTGTTAATAACAATTATCTTTTCAGCTATTGAAGCTATTCTTCTTTTTTTAGGGATATTTTCTCCTTTTGCAAGGATACAAGAATTCTGGATTTTTAAGGAGGAGTTTTCAATTCATAGTTTAATTATTACTCTATTTGACCAACAAAATTTCTTGCTCGGTGGAACAATTTTGGTATTTGGTGTTTTGATCCCTCTGATGAGGCTATGTACGAATTTCGTACCAATTACTAGACTGAAAAATTTAAATTTACATAAATTGGCTATGGTTGACATATTCCTAATAAGCTTTCTTCTGTTTTCCTCACAATTGTCCTATTTCTTTGAGGTCAGTCTACTGAAAGGGTTTTATTTTTTGTTTGCAGCATTGGTTGTAAGTTACTTAAATCACTGGACTATGAAGAGTATGAAATAATGTCAGAAAATGAATTACTTATTGAAAGAGAAAAATTACTTGGTCGATTGGTAGAAATAAACTGGTATTTTATGGCAAAAAAATATTTAACAACCATTGCCAAAAGAAAAAAATTTTTAACGAGTTTGGAGAAACAAATCACCCAAGAAGCAAATGCTTCAAATGTCATTTTTGTAGAAGAGGATGGAGATGTGTATGTTTGCATGATATTCAGGGCTGAAAGTATCGTTAAAAAAGTGGTAATCGATGTCTTAGATGAAAACCGAAAACCCATTCAGCCAAATTTGCAAGCAGGAAATGTCTATATTTATGGAGCCTCTGGTACTATCTTTCAACCAAACGTCAAAAACGGTCATCCAGATATTATTGATAATGAAAAATATGGTGATTTTGATTCTTAGTATAATATCAATACTATCTTATTGAGATATTCACATTAACGAGCGATTTTTAGTGCCTTTTTGCCTAAAAAAATTCTTGCAGGTAATTCCCCTAAGTATTCTCCATCTCCAGAGACAATCGAGCTCCACTTATTTGAGGTGAGACTTTCTATTTTTACGCTCCGAACGTGAGTATTTGTCACAGCATGATGGAATATATGCCTTCCAGAGAAGACCATAATTAATAATTTTACGGCCTGAAGTCGACTAAGTTTGTTTGCAAACAATAAGTTTAATTTGTCTCGGAACTTTTTTGCATCGGGAGCAATATACATCCCACCGCCGGTATATTCTGAAGCAGCCCCTGCTAATATAAGGTTGTTCATCTCCATTTTTTGGGATTCAGTGGTAACAACATATTCATGTGATTTTAAGTTAATGAAGCTTATTAATGCAGCGGATGCATATAATAGTGGCCCTTTAAGCACCGGAATCCTTAAGGCACGAAATGAAGCCTCACTTAATAATCCAACCCCAGCATTCGTAAGCGAGATCCGGTTATTATCCGAAAATACAACGTTTAAATATCTAACTGACCTAAAGTTGCGACCCCTTATTGCATCAATAGCCTTTTCCAGTGTATCGAGATCAAGAGATCTAGCAAAGTCATTGCCTCTTCCAAACGGAAGAAGGGCCATGTTACAAGCATAATCTATTGCTTTTTGGGCAATTATATTAATAAAGCCATCACCTCCACAGGCCACGACTAAATATTTCTTCAACATAAACTCCTGAGCCTTTTTACCAGCGTCTTCTAAGGACTGTGAAAAAATTATTTCTGGTTTGGTGCTTGGATCTATATTTTCAATTACGCGGATTTTTTTTTTCTTAGATAGCTTTCCAGATATTGGATTCACTATGTATACAATATTTTCTTTCATGGGTTCTCAGAGGTATAACTTTAACTGGTATAGTGTAGAGTTTAAACAGAGCGGTCGTAAACAACAAACAATTATACAAACCGCAATTTGTACTTTACTAGTAGTTACACTAACCACCAAAATTATAATGATTAAGTTACTAAATAAGCGATGGAATGGAATAGCAATTGTATTATTGTCGTCATTCTTTTTTGCCTTTGTTCCGACGTCGGCGAAAATTGCTTTGGATAGTGGCGTTTCTCTAATGGTTTTGCTAATGTCCAGATGTCTTATAGGTTTGATAATTCTGGTTCCTTTGACATACGGTCTGCGGGAACCCATTTTTGTAGATAGAGGCAATATCCCTACTTTAATATTTGTCAGTATCATTTCAGTGTGCTTAATCGCATCGACCTACCACGCTATCGAGTACATTAGTATCGCTCTTGTTTTAATGATCATTTATCTGTTTCCCATCGGAGTAGCACTTATTACAACTTTTAAAGGAGAGGAACATTTATCGCGAACTCAATGGCTTAGTATCATAGGTGTTCTATCGGGCCTTGGAATCTTAATTTTAGATAAACCATCAGGGACAAGTCTTTATGGAATATTTATTAGTGTTATAGGCCTCTTATTATTTATCGCATTTATATACTTCACGGGGAAGTTAGTGAATGAGATAGGCTCTGTTACCATAAACTTACAGTTGAGTTTTTTCAGTGTGATTACGTTGATAATATATGTCTTCTTTCTACCTGCAGAACTTTCGTTTCCTACCAATAAATATGGCTGGCTAGGTATACTGGGTAATGGCATATTTTATGTATTAAGTTACGTTCTTTTTTTTATTGGCTCGAAGGCTATAGGTATCACAACCGCCTCTGTTTTAGCTTTAACAGAACCTCTTTTTGCAACGATTATAGCACTTTTAATTCTAAGCCAGTATTTGTCGTTACAGGAATTCTCTGGTTTTATTGTAACACTTTGTTTTCTGTCTTTGTTCTTGATATTTGCACACAAAGAAGATGGATAAAAAATTATTTTTAATTTAGCCAGAGAGAGCTAAGTTATATTGTAATCAACCACTGGAAGTCCTAATTTACGCACACATTATGGAAATTAGTCTTAAAAAAAATTTAATGATGAAAATGCTCGACCAAGTTCCAAACCTCGGATGGACATGGAATGCTTTACATGAAGCCGCAAAAACTGCCAAAAAAACAAAAAATTCCAATAAAAAAGAATTACAGACTCTTTTTGACAATAAAATTTCAAATATCATCAGTACATTCAATGATAAATTAGATGAGGATATGTATGTAATATTTAATGCCCAAAACAATAAAGATCTGGGAACCACTGATACTGTAAAGACGCTTATTTTATCAAGGTTAAAAGCATCTGAAAATTACAAGAGTATCATCAAAACGTCTTTATTTTTTATGGCGCAGCCAAGAAATGCCTATGATGCATTTACCCAAGTGATGAAAACATCTAATAAAATTTGGGAAATAGCTGGCGATACATCAAGAGGAGGAACCTTTTACTCAAAAAGACTCATTTTGTCGGGAGTATATTCTTCCACTTTGGCCTACTGGCTTGCAAAAGAGAACCGAGGTATTGGTGCGTCTGAAGATTTTCTGGACCAAAGATTAGAGGATGTCAAAAATTTTGGTAAATTTACTAAACAGTCGATTGAAGTATTTGAGAAAACCAAACGCGAGCTAGGATCGATTATTACAAAAAAGTAGAGTTGAGACCTAGTTCCCAACTTTAAAATTATAATTATATAGAAAATAAATGAGCGAAAAAATCAGAATATTCTCTTACTTACCAAATTCTAGGGTATGGAAGTCTCTAATCACGGGTAGGCTTGGTGGTGTAAAAGTGAAGGTCTTGGGAGATAAACCAAAAAATTTAGTTGATTGGTTATGGGACTTTGATGCGGAGAAGTTAGGTAATTTAGAACTTGACGACATAAAGCCCTTTGAAAGACAGGGGAAAAGGGGCTTTGAGGGTAGTCTTTACAAAACGGACAGCTTTCTTGAGAAGCACCCATTTGGTACGGTGCCCGCCGGTTTCAATAACGATGGGTCAATAGGTATCTTTGAATCGAATAGTATAATGCGCGCAGTGGCTCGTAGTTCAAATATTACATCACTTTATGGAGATAATAATCCCTATTTACAATCCAGAATAGACAGTTTTCTAGATGCAAATCTCGTCTTTTCAAGAGAATTTCAGGTATATGTTTTAGAATTAAAGTCATTAAATGATCAGTTCTATAACAGAATGAAAGCAGCCTATTCATTCTATATGGGTGGTATAGAAAATGCTCTTTCAACAGGAAAATTTATATCCGGATCCTATTTGACGATAGCTGATATCTCTTTTGTCTGTGACGTAGCACAATTTTTGAAAGAGCGAGATCGCCGGACCATTATTAATGAACAGGGATATGAGATTATATCAAAAAATTTTGAGGAAGATTTTCCAAAGTCACGTAAACACTTGATGAATTTATATAATAAAGATGATTTTCAAAAATTCATGAAGGGCTATCTCGATGGGATCTTGACTTGACAGTTTATATTAATATTAAGTTACTTCCGAATAGACTAGCTTCTCTTTTATAGGCAGGTGAATAAGAGCAGCAAAAACTGCAAGAGCAGCATCAAGAAGCCAAACAGTAGTATACTCTCCTGTAAGACTGAAAAAGTATCCTCCAAGATATGCCCCAAGAAAGCCACCAATCTGATGCGAAAAGAGAGCAAAGCCAAAAAGTGTTGCCATGAATTGCGGACCAAACATTTTTCCCACCAACCCAGCAGTTGCTGGAATAACAGAAAAATAGGTTAGCCCTAAGGCGGCAGAAAACAAAATAACGGATATAAGGTCTTTAGGTGATGCAAGAAATAAAAGCACAATTATGCATCGAGCAAAATACGTATAAGCAAGAAAAATTCGCATGCTCCTTTTTGATATGTACCAACCAGCAAATATACTTCCTACAATATTGAAAAGACCAATAAGGCCTAACGACCAGCCAGAGACGGTGGGAGGCAAGCCACAAACCTGAATGACACCTGGCATATGGGTGGCTATAAAGGCAACATGAAATCCACATACAAAGAAACCTACAACCAAATAAATATAGCTTGGAGTATTAAAGGCAATTCTTAATGTCTTTGACAAGGTTTTTGTTTGAACACCACTAGGCTGTTTCGCATCTGTCCTTGATCTAAGAATAAAAGAAAAAGGCAATACCAATAATAAAACTGTGCATAAAAATAAAATACACAAAATCCAACCAAAATTTACAATTATGAATCCCGCGAGTGGAGCTAAAATTAGTTGCCCTAAGGATTGACCAGCGTTTACCAAACCAAATGCCATTCCAACTTTATTTTGGGGAATAAGTCTGTTTACTGAGGCAAGCACTACAGGAAGTCCAGCAACACCTAATCCGATAGAAGAAATAACACCTAGTGAAATCGATAAAGTTAATGCTGTAGTGGAATAAGGTATTAAGATAATACCTAAAAGACCCAGTAAAATACCCACAGTCAAAGTTTTACCAGATCCATATTTGTCCGCTATCATTCCAGCAAATGGCGATATAGCGCCTACTACTAGCTGACCAAGCGCAAATGCGAAACTGATTTGTAGATAATTTAGCGTTTGAGATTGATCAATACCTTCGATTGTAAGTGAAAGTGAGTTTCGGCTGCCAAACATAGCTGCGACTAGACATGATGCTGCTATAACGATTAGTAAAAATTTTTGATCTTTTTTTTGCTCTTTCGAGACCGCGGGTGATGACATTATAAATTCCTTATTAAATTCTCGATTAGAACTAAAAAAACGTGTTGTAAAGGAAAATTAATAATACCTCTAATTTTAGTGATTTTTCTTTAGCCTCATTGTGTTAAAGTAACAAGGTTACTAAAAATGGAGGATATGTGTACCATCAGTTTGACGATGATCGGCCAAAAGACGAATGTGGTGTCTTTGGGATATATGGGCACGATGATGCAGCTGCAATAACCACGCTTGGATTACACGCCCTACAGCACAGAGGACAGGAGTCCGCGGGAATTGTTACGTTCGATAAAAACCATTTCCATGCAGAAAGAAGAATAGGCTTAGTAAGCGAACATTTTACCAAGCAAAGCGTTATAGATAGGCTTTCTGGAAATACAGCGATTGGTCATGTTCGGTATTCAACTACTGGGGGTACAGTTCTTAGAAATGTGCAACCACTTTTTGCTGATCTTACCGTTGGAGGTTTTGCAATAGCTCATAATGGAAACCTTACAAATGGTCTCACGTTGCGACATGAGTTGAAAAAAGAAGGTGCCATTTTTCAATCGACATCGGATACAGAAACAATCCTTCAACTGGTAGCCCGATCAAAAAAAGGTAATACAATTTCAAGATTTATCGATGCACTTTCTCGGATCGAAGGTGCCTATGCTTTAGTTGCATTAACTAACAAAAAATTGATCGGAGTAAGAGATCCGTTGGGAATTAGGCCACTGGTGCTTGGTCAATTAGACGGAAACTATATACTGACTTCAGAAACCTGCGCTTTAGACATTATTGGAGCAAAGTTTATTAGAGAAGTGGAAAATGGTGAGATTGTGGTAATAACTGACAATACTATCGAGAGTATTAAACCCTTTCCACAAGTCAAACCGAGGCCATGCATTTTCGAGTATATTTATTTCTCAAGACCTGACAGTATCGTAGGAGGATTAAGTGTGTATCAATGTCGGAAGGCCTTTGGTAAAGAATTGGCCAAGGAGTCTTTTGTACAGGCAGATATGGTTATTCCCGTTCCAGACAGTGGGGTGCCGGCTGCAATAGGTTATGCAGAACAGTCCGAGATCCCATTTGAAACTGGTATTATTAGAAACCACTATGTTGGCCGAACATTTATCGAACCCCAGCAGTCTATAAGAGCATTCTCGGTCAAGCTAAAGCATAACGCGAATAAGATTTTAGTTGATGGGAAAAAGGTAATTTTAGTTGATGACTCACTGGTTAGAGGTACTACATCTATAAAAATTGTAAGAATGATGCGGGATGCAGGAGCCCACGAGGTACACATGCGCATAGCTGCACCGCCTATAAAGTATCCAGATTATTACGGGATTGACACGCCTGTAAAAGAAAATTTACTAGCGGCAAATAACGAGCTTAATGAAATAAGGGATATGTTAGACGTTGATAGTATAGCCTACTTGTCGATTGATGGCCTATACCGTGCAATGGGTCACAAAGATGGAAGAGATCCCAAAAGCCCGAGTTACACGGATCACTGTTTTACGGGTGATTATCCAACTTCCCTAATGGATCAAAGTGGAGAAGAAACTATTAGACAACTATCACTACTTTTTGAAACTGAAAAAGAATAAGTAAGTTTTTATCTTACGACTGTAAAGGTTGCATCATTTTCTAGATTACTATCTCTCACAACTCGAGTTGGACCTAAACTTGATACGCAAAAATCGATGACTTTTGACGCATTTGCGTAATAAATATTTTGTGACGAAATTTTACTTTTCGTTGATGTTTGTAAGTTAAAAATCATTGCAGTTTTTGTGTAAGACCAGCATTCAGATAGGCAACTAAATAGATACTGTTCCCATAATGAAACGTTTGTTGTTGTAGCTAGGTTATAAGTACCAGACATAGTTACAAAGTCCTTTTTTGATGATGGTTTGCTATCGATTATGAATCTAAGATTCGCCTCCGAAAACTTACTTCGACAGTGTTTTATAAACTTTGGATTAATATCAAAGCCCTCATAGTTAAACTTACTTTTATCATGGTTCCTTTTTAGATAATCAGCGAAGGAACCGTATCCACAACCAATATCAGCAATTTCCAAGAAAATATGGTTTTGAGTTATTTTTTGAATTTCTTTGAGGATTAGATCAAATCGTTTTTCTTGACGCGCAGTTGAAGCCCAAAAAACTCCTTTAGCTGTGGCCCCAAATTTTTCAAACCTTTTTGAGTATTGAGAATTAATTTTAGTTTCTAATAATGCCCAGCTTTTCATTTTTTAAAACAATCAAATTACAATTTACTTAATCATGTAGTATATTCAAGTCGCTTGAGGAAAATTCTCTGCTACTAATTTAAACATAAAGAGAAGAATAGGAATATTAAAGATGGGCACGAGTATGATGAAAGCTATAACATATAGTGAATTCGGTATATCGACCGATGTTTTAAAGTTGAGAGAAATACCAATACCAAAAGCAGATAAGGGCGAGGTTTTAGTCTCTCTCGAATTTTCTGGATCAAATCCATCAGATGCAAAGTCAAGAGCAGGGAATCGGCCTGGAGTTACTAAACCACAGTTTGAGCAGATCGTTCCAAACTCTGATGGCTCTGGGGTTATCACTGCTGTTGGAGAGGGCGTTGAGGAAAGTCGAATTGGACAAAGAGTTTGGATTTGGAACGGTCAATGGCAAAGACCAAACGGAACTGCAGCAGAGTATATTACCGTTCCAAGTGCTCAAGCTGTCGAAATGCCACACGACATGTCATTTGAAACAGGAGCATGTTTAGGAATTCCCGGGCTCACTGCATCTTATTGCACTCTAGGAGATGGATCGGTTAAAGGGAAAACAGTGTTTGTATCTGGAGGAGCAGGAGCAGTAGGACATACGTGCATACAATTGGCCAAGTGGTCTGGTGCTAATGTAATCGCCTCCGGATCTGAAAATGGGTTCGAACACATTCGAGATGCGGGCGCAGACCATGTATTTGATTATAGAGATTCCGATTTATCCAAAAAGATTTTAGACATATGTCCAGCAGGAGTTGACCGAGCAATAGAAGTGGAATTTGGGGAGAATGTAAATCTCTTGCATAAGATTGTCAGACAAAATGGAGAGATTTCTCTATACGGAGGTGCAAAAAATATGAATCCTACATTTCCTTTCGGACCTTACCTTTTTAAGGCTTTAAAGATTAATATTGCATTGATTTATATTTTGCCAAAGCAAGACAGAGATCTTGCCATACAAGCGCTACATGATGCTCATTCAAACGGTGCTCTTAAGATGGCGGTTGGTGGTGTTTTTAACCTAGAGGAATGCGCATTATCTCATGATGCCACATTAACTCCTGGTAGAAAGGGTAGTGTTCTCATAAAGTTAAAATAATTTATTTAGTTTTATAGGCAGACGGCTAGACATAGAGTCCAACCGTCTGCACAATCGCTTTTAAATATTCATCAACATTCGCGAAGATTTAAGCGTTCCTAAATCGTTAGCCTTTTCAACTAGAGCGGCAAAATCTGGGTTTTGCGACATTGCGTCTACTGACGTCCCCCAATGTTCTAGAGAGTTAAATCGATAAACCACGCCCATCATCTCATGGTCTGAGGCCAACATAGGAACACCAACCCCCATTGAAACATCAAGACTCTTTGTAAGCGCATCCATTTCAGGTGCAAGTTCAAGAGCCTTCGAAAGATTTTTTCGAGGCATGTGATACATGCGTTGAACAAGGATTGGTCTCGGAGGATTGGTAGGAGCTCCATAAGCCATCCTAAAAAGGTTCGGACCTCTTAGTTCTCCTGCGGGGCTAGCTGAGCGTTCATCCATGAGTGCAGCCATGTCAGAGTCTCCAGAAAAACTCTGGAAAGCTGTCGCTCCCTTGGAAAATGACTCATACATACTCATTAGGACTAAATCACCTACACCCTGCCCAACAATCACTCTCCACAAGCGAGTTGTTGCTCCATGCTTGGCCAGAATTTCACTTCCTCTTTTAAATCTGAGCTCAGCTAATTTTTCTTTACCTACGTCAGGTGTTACCTCTCTTATAGATACAATGTTCATTGTTCCCCCTTTTTAAGTTCATATAATGTACTATTATAGCAATTATTTTTTAAAAAAATATGACAAAACCTTCTTATTAAAATAAAAAATGATAAAATATTGCCGAGCATGTTAATAAATTTGTCATAAATGAAAAAGACCCTCATCATATATGCCACTACAGACGGGCAAACAAAAAGAATCTGTGACCGAATTATAGAGCTTTCTAAAAGAAAATCTGAAATAACTCTATGTGAAATAGAAAATGCTCCTGAGATTGATTTGACTCAATATCGAAAAATAGTAATTGGAGCCAGCATTAGATATGGAAAACATAATCCGCTAGTGTATGAGTTTGTTAAAGAAAACAGAGGTGAGCTAGAAAAAAAATCTACTGCTTTTTTCACAGTGAATGTTGTTGCAAGAAAAAAGGAAAAAAACCAACCGGATACTAATCCCTATATGAAGAAATTCTTAGAGTTATCGGGGTGGAAACCTAATAAATTAGCTGTTTTTGCGGGAAGAATTGACTACCCAAGCTACAGGTTTCTAGATCGCCTAATAATTCGATTTATCATGCTCATAACAAAAGGTCCGACAGATACAAGCCAGGCGTATGAGTTTACTGATTGGAGCAAAGTTGAAAATTTTGCGAAGGAAGTTTTATAAACTTTAAAACTGGGAGAGGGCAGTTTCCCCCTCCCAGTTAATTTTATTTTATTTTTATAAGACGAGGCTTCTTTTCTTCTGGAACTACTCTCTCTAATTCTATTGAAAGCATTCCGTCTTTCAAGGTCCCGTCATTAACGATTATGTCGTCCGCTAAAGTGAATTTCCGAGTAAAGTTTCTTGATGCGATACCTCGGTAAACTTTATTGTCGCTTTCATCGACTGTTTTCATTGACTTGATGGTCAGAACACCATCTGCAACTTCAACGTCTATGTCGGATTTACTGTAACCAGCTAGCGCCATCTCTATAGTATATTTATAGTCATTTTGCTGTACGATGTTATAATGGGGGAAACCCACATTCGTATCACTTTGGTGCGCTGCATAATCCCAAAGACGATCAAATGTCTTATCAAAACCGACAGCAAAAGGCGAAAATGTATTTGTATCGAATGCCTGTAAAGCATTTCTTAGTGTGCTTAAACTATTCATGATTATCTCCTTTTATTAAGCAAGATTTATGTTAGAAGGCCCTATTAGGCACCTTCATTACTCATATGGGAAATTAATGTTTAATTACAAGATACCGCATTAATAAATTACAAAATTTATTTTTATCCATCCTTTGGGGCTTTAAATATTGAATTCCTTTTTTATTGAGATTGTGATCGTTTTTTTGACAAATTGTGGATATTCAGCGAAACTATATGATCATTTACATAATAACTGATGGAGCGTATTGGTATGAAGAAAAAATATTTTTTGTCATTAATTGTTTGCGCAAGTGTTACTATGTTCCAAGCTCCGGCTTACAGTCAACAAGCCCAGGGGGGATTTTTCAGTAACCTATTCGCCCCCAGACCTGTACAACCTGCTAATCCTGAATTAGGGAATATGATGAGGGAGTGGGAAAAAGAAACAGACCCCATAAAAAAGAAAAACCTTGCAAGACAGATACAAACAAAGGTCGGGGTGAAAGCCGATGGTGTAATTGGACGTCAAACTATGCAAGCGATTCAACAAGCAGGTGGGGATAGTATACTTGCCCAAGCCAATCAGCAGCCTCAGGTCGCAATTAATCCAGACGCGAGCCGTGGCGTGTTCGGTAATTTATTCGCCCCACGACCTGCTCAACCCGCGAATCCTGGTTTAGGTAACTTGATGAAAGAGTGGGAATTGGAGCCAAATCCTGACAAAAAAAGAATGATTGCGATGGAAATCCAGAGAGGTCTAGGTGTCAAGGCTGACGGAATTATAGGAGCGCAAACAATGCAAGCGGTTCGACAAGCGGGTGGCATGCCTTCAATGCCTCCTGGTGGACAGTCAGGACAACCCAAAATGCCTGGCCTTGGAGGTGGTGTTAATCCTAACCAACCTGCTCAAGGCGGTTTTTTTAGCACTTTATTCGCTCCACGACCTGCCCAGCCTGCTAATCCAGCGCTAGGAAATATGATGAGAGAGTGGGAGTTAGAACCCGACCCAAATAAAAAGAGAATGATTGCAATGGAAATCCAGCGAGGTTTAGGTGTAAAAGCTGATGGGGTGATTGGACGTCAGACTATGCAAGCTGTTCAACAGGCTGGTGGGATGCCTCCTATGCCTAGAGGTGGTGGACAACCCGGAATGCCTGGGCAACCTGGAGTGTCCGGAATGGCTGGACAACCTGGAATGCCCGGAATGGCTGGACAACCTGGAATGCCTGGAATGCCC
>CACNDI010000011.1 GCA_902619165.1 uncultured Alphaproteobacteria bacterium | reverse complement strand
AGTTGAATAAAAGGAGTAACAAATGAGACCAACACGAGTAGAATCTGATAGTTTTGGAGAACTAGAGGTACCTACTGATAAGTTTTGGGGTGCTCAAACGCAAAGATCACTAAAAAACTTTGCAATAGGACATGAAAAGCAACCCTACCCCTTAATTAGAGCAATGATAGCAATCAAACAAGCTGCGGCAAAAGTTAATATGACTGAAGGGAAGTTGGATAAAAAATTAGGCTCTGCAATCATAAAAGCTTGCAAAAAATTACGTCAAAGAGGTTTTGAAGATAACTTTCCTCTTTCAGTTTGGCAGACCGGCTCTGGCACACAGACAAACATGAACGTAAACGAGGTAATTGCGAACTTAGCAATAAAGGATTTAGGAGGTAAGGTAGGATCAAAGCACCCAATACACCCAAACGATCACGTCAATATGTCTCAAAGTTCAAATGATACCTTTCCTTCAGCAATTCACATCGCAATAGCTACGGAATTTTTGGAGCATACGCTACCCAAAATAACTTTTTTACATAAATGCCTAAAAGAAAAACAAGATAAATTTCAGAAAATTATAAAAATTGGTCGGACTCATACTCAAGATGCCACACCACTAACACTTGGACAGGAATTTAGCGGTTATACATTCCAAATTCAGCAAGCTATGAAACGCTTAAATCATTCGATAAAGGATATATTGTTTTTAGCTCAAGGCGGAACCGCGGTTGGTACTGGAATAAACGCCTCGAAAACTTTTCCAAAAAGCGTAGTTCAGGAAATTTCTAAAATAACAAAAATAAATTTTAAGACAGCTCCTAATAAGTTTGAGGCATTAGCTGCAAATGACCCTATAGTTGAATTTTCCGGCTCATTGAAAACCGCTGCCTCAAGCCTCTTTAAGATTGCCAATGATATTAGGTTTCTAGGTTCCGGTCCTAGATGTGGTCTCGGTGAACTAAGCCTCCCCGAGAACGAACCGGGAAGTTCTATAATGCCAGGGAAGGTAAATCCAACTCAAGTCGAAGCCACAACTATGGTCTGCATCCAGATAATGGGTAATGATGCCGCGATAGGGTTTGCTGGAAGCCAGGGGCACTTTGAGTTAAATGTCTATAAACCATTATTGAGTTATAACACACTTCAATCACTTCAATTGCTTGGTGATGCATGTTATTCTTTTGCAAAAAATTGTGTAAAAGGATTAAAAGCAAATGAGGTTCAAATTGAAAAGCACCTAGATAATAGTTTAATGCTGGTAACCGCTTTGGCACCAAAAATTGGTTATGACAATGCGACCAAAATTGCAAAAAATGCACATAAAAATAATTCAACTCTCAGAACAGAGGCTATTAAATCTGGATTAATTGATGACAAGGAATTTACTAAAATTGTAAATCCCAAAAATATGATTTAGTAACGCTAGCCGAATACACTCAGAAAAGGTAGGTACTCTAAAATAAAAAAACCTATCAATTGAAAAGATCCACTTAAAAATAAAAGACCAATAATTATTAAGAACCCGCCAGTGAACCGCTCGATATATAAAGAGTACTGGGAAATAAACCTTGTGATAAATACTCCCCTAATCAAAAGATAGGCTACGCCTATGAATGGAAGGCTAAGTCCCAAGGAGTAAAATATCATTAAAACTAAACCCCTTAAAATTGATATATCTTGTGCTATAATAGCTAATATCGAGCCAAGTATTGGTCCTATGCATGGGGTCCACCCAAATGCAAAAGTTAACCCTAAGAAAAACGATGGTAGAAAATTTCCTCTCTGCTTAATATCAAAGTTAAGCCGAAGTTCTTTTTGCAAAAAAGTTAGTCTTATTAGTCCGATAAAATGTAGCCCAAATACTATGATTAAAATCCCCGACCCAATTCTCAATTCATTTTGGTAAAGAATAAATATTGATGCCATTGAATTGGCTGCCAAGCCTAAAAGAATAAAGACAACTGAAAGACCAATTGAAAAGCTAATGGCACTTAGCAAGACAGCTTTTTTAACAGTCTCATTATTATTTTTGATTTCGCTGACGGTTGTCCCTGCCATATATGCTAAGTATGGAGGGAGTATGGGTAAGACACAAGGCGATAGAAAACTCAGTATACCAGCAAATAAACAAAGTATCGCGCTAAAAATAATAGACGAAGAAAAGATATCTATCCCGAACATACGTCTTTATATAGTATGGTTAAGGCGAATTCCAGTTATTCAGCTGCTGAAAGCTTTTGATTGGGGTGATCACCAGAGATGATCTCTTTAAGGTTTGATCTAATCTTACTGGCTTTTTCTATAGCTTGCTCTTTAACGTGACCGAACCCTCTAATTTGCAACGGTAAAAGAGCCAGGTTGATACAAGCATCATGATTATTTTCATTATAACACTTTATTATATGATCAATATCTCTTTCATATTGACTGATTAATTTTCTCTCTGTCAAACGTTCTTTTGTAAAATGGAAAGGGTCTAGCCAAGTACCACGTAAGTATTTGCCTTTTGCTAGTACCTTCATTAATGTAAACATCCAGGGACCAAACTCTTTTTTTATAAGATGTCCATTCTTGTCCCTCTTAGAAAATAACGGAGGTGCCAAATTAAATCTCAATTGTTTATATCCTGAGAAGCTATCTTTAACTTGGTTTTCCAAATATTCTGTATGTAGTCTAGCAACTTCATACTCGTCTTTATAAGCAACTAGCTTATAGTAACCTCTGGCAACAGATGAGCCTAAGTTTTCATTTAAGTCTTTTGCTTTATTACACAGCTCCTCATATTTTTTTGCCAGTTTTTTATTTTGATACCCTTGAAGTCGCTCGGATCTATACGCTAGTATTGATTGAAAACTATAATCTGCCTGTTTAATATCCTTAACTTTAGTATCTTGGAAAAAATCTGGCTGATATACATAATATCTCCCCAATTCAAAAGCTAATAGGTTTCCATCCACAGCGGCTCCATTCAACCTAATAGCCTCTAATAAACTTTCTCTCTTTAGGGGCAACAACTCGGATTGATATGCCATTCCCAGTAGAACGGTGTTTGAAAATATAGTGTCTCCTAAATACTTTGACGAAATTCTATTTGCATCAATATACTGTACTCTATCAGGACCTACCTTAGCGTTAAGGGCTAATTTCATTCCATCTGATGGCAAAGAAAACTCAGTGTCACGAGTAAATTCACCTGTAATTGCTTCCATTTCATTACAGACAACTTTAGATCTGTCTCTTCTTAGAAGGGACAGTGTTTTATCACCTGCTGTCACTAAAAGATCACCACCAATCAAAGTGTGCGCTTCACCTGATGCTACTCTGACAACACTAATATCCTCCGGGTTTTCTGCTATTCTACAATGAATATGAACTGCTCCACCTTTCTGCGCAAGACCAGCCATTTCCATCACGCCAGCCCCTTTCCCTTCTATATGTGATGCCATCCCTAACAATGCCCCAATAGTAACAACTCCGGTACCACCAATCCCCGTTACCACGATGTTGTATGTTTTATCAATGCTTGGAACTGTTACATCGGGAATGTCAGGTATTGTAAGCTGTTCAGTGGTACCTTTCTTAATCTCAGCTCCAATTACTGACACAAAACTTGGGCAGAAGCCATTAACACAGGAAAAATCTTTATTACAGGAACTCTGGTCAATTTTTCGTTTTCTGCCTAGCTCTGTTTCCTCAGGAAGGATTGAAACACAATTAGACTTGATGCCACAATCTCCGCAGCCTTCACAAACTTCAGTATTTATGAAAATTCTTTTATTTGGATCTGGGAACATCCCTTTTTTCCTTCGGCGCCTTTTTTCAGCGGCACAGGTTTGAATATAAACAATTGCTGTTACACCCAAGGTTGATGCGAGTTCCTCTTGTATTCGCATTAGTTCAGATCGAGGTACCATTTCGCAAAGGTTTCGATAGTCATTAAGATCAAACTCTTCCTTTTCATCAAATACTCCTACTACTCGTTTAACACCTGCAGCATTTAACTCTTTTATTATTTCATCTGCGCTAAGATCTCCTTCATGCGACTGTCCTCCAGTCATTGCAACAGCATCATTAAATAGTATTTTGTAGGTTATATTGGCACTTGAGGCCACGGCAGCTCTAATTGCCAAAAGCCCAGAGTGGTTGTAGGTCCCATCTCCAAGATTTTGAAACACGTGGTTTCTATTTGAAAAGGGTGCCTGTCCTATCCAATTAATGCCTTCTCCACCCATATGCGTTGGCCCGTCTGTTGCTCTATCCATCCATATAGCCATTGTATGGCACCCAATCCCAGCATAAGCGATTGAGCCATCAGGAACTTTTGTTGAACTATTGTGAGGACACCCTGAACAGAAGTACGGTATCCTGTCAGGTGCAGGTGTATTAGCCTCACTTCTTGAACCTATGGACATCGAGTTGAGTGCATTTTCAAGCTTTTCTGATTTCGATGATCCTATTAATTTGTTAGCTATTGCTTTCCCAACTATAATAGGGTCTAAGACACCATTTGAGGGAAGTAATGACTCTCCGTTATCATCAAGCTTCCCAAAAATTTTTGGACTATTCACCGTGCCGTAAAGGGCTTCTTTGACTTGGCTCTCTATAAGACCTCTCTTTTCTTCAACAATTAAAATCTTATCAAGTCCATAAGCCCAATCTTTAACAAAACCTTCGTCAATCGGCCAAACCATTCCTAATTTCAAAGTCGTTAGTTTATATTTTTCTGCTTCCTCTTCATCTATACCTAAAAGACTAAGGGCATGAACTGTGTCTAGCCAACTTTTTCCAGCAGAAATTATTCCTATTTTCTTTTCGGAAGGTGAATAGTCAACTCTATTTAGTTTGTTGGCTCTCGCAAAAATCTTTGCTGCTTTGAGTTTTTTGTTATGCAACCGATCTTCTCTGGCTGGAGGTGTATCACCTAGTCTTATATTTAGTTCTTCATGGTCTTTATTTTGGGGTTCAACTATTTTTACTCTGTCATAGGCAGCATCAACCACTTCTGTAACTTCTATTGTATCTTTCAAACATTTTATTCCTACCCAAAGACCAGAGTACCTACTTAGAGCCCACCCTTTAATACCAAAATCCAAAATATCTTGAACGCCAGCAGGTGAAAGAATAGGCATCATAGCGTCTACAAGAGCATATTCTGATTGATGCAATTCTGTTGAGCTTTCTGCGGAATGATCATCACCCATTGCCACCAGCACACCCCCATGCTTGGATGTACCAGCTAAATTTGAATGTCTAAATACATCTCCACACCTATCAACACCTGGGCCTTTCCCATACCAAAGACCAAAAACCCCGTCGTATTTTCCTTCATTATGCAGCTCAGTTTGCTGAGACCCCCAAATTGCTGTAGCGGCTAAATCCTCATTCAATCCATATTGAAATTTTATATTGTTTTTCTTAAGAAACTTCTCAGCCTTAGTAAAGGTTGCATCAACGCCGCCAAGTGGTGAGCCTCTATAGCCGGTTACTAGACCCGCTGAATTTATACCATTAACCCTATCACGAACAGCTTGATTGAGCATCAATCTGACAAGAGCCTGAGTACCAGAAGCGATAACTATCTTTTTTTCAATATCAAATCTATCGTTTAGCGAGACTTTATTGACTGTCATAACCGATCTTTTAAATTAATATTAATTTATATAGTCTATCAGATTTAATCATTATATAAAAGTATTGAATAATTAGTGAAATTTAATGCAAATTTTGAATTTGGCAAGAGAATGGATTGGGACAGGTTAAGAATTTTTTTATTGGTTGCAAACGAAGGTAGCCTAACTGATGCAAGTAAGCGTCTTAACTTATCCCAATCATCTATAAGTAGACAGATAAAAAAACTAGAAGATAGCTTGAAGGTAGTTTTGTTTCATAGACACCCACGAGGGTTACTCCTCACCGAACAAGGGGAATTGCTATTTAAGTCTGCAAACAAAATATATTTGGAGATAAATTCAACATTGGCAAAAATTAATGATAGCAAAGAGACTGCTTTCGGAGAGCTTAAAGTTACAACCACTACCGGCTTTGGTACTCTTTGGCTTGCTCCAAGATTAAAAAAGCTGTATGAAAGACATCCAAACATTCAAATCAACTTAATGTTGGAAGAAAAACTTCTAAACCTATCTATGAGAGAGGCCGATATTGCTATAAGGCTCCAATCACCAAGTCAAGCTGACTTAATCCAAAGAAAGCTTATAAGTGTAAGGATAAAATTTTATTCTACTCAAAGTTATTTAGAATCCAACGGTTCGCCATCAACAATTGAAGATCTTGCAGAAAACCATCGCTTAATTTGCTACTCTCCCAATTCAGCTCAAATTACAGCAGGGCAAAAGTGGATTGCGCCGTTTCTTGATAAACAAAACTTTTCTCTACTTTTTCTGAATAATTATTACGGAATATTTAGAGCAGTAAGAAATGGACTGGGAATTGGTACGCTACCTGATTATTTAGCTAGTGATTTTCCTGAATTGGTGCAGGTTTTACCAGAATTTCAATCAGACATGGTGCCCGTACATATTGCCTACCCGCAAGAATTAAAAAAATCAAAACGTGTGGAAGCATTCAAAGATTTTATTATTGACGAGCTTTCAGGAAGTAGAAACACTTGATGGACATTTCAAAAAAAATATAATGACACCTATAATAATTTAACAGTTATTTAAAAATTAAATACTAATGCACAATAATGAAAATAAATGAAATACTCGAAGATATATCTATCGCTACAATAGTTTTAACACGGCTACCGATTAATAACATTTTCTCAATTAATCAAAATATTGAGATCCATCGAGGTCAATGGGCTTATCCTTTAGTTGGAGCCTCGATAGGTTTTTTTTTATTTCTACTGATATGTATTTTTGAAGGAATTGGTATCAATCGTCAAATATCGGTCCTGATTTCCTTGTCGGCAGGAATTTTTTTAACGGGCGCTTTGCATGAAGATGGAGTCGCAGATTTCTTTGATAGTTTGGCGGGTAAGGACCACACCACCAGACAGAAAATATTGAAAGACAGTAGACTAGGGACTTATGGCGTAACAGCACTAATGATAGTCTTACTACTCAAATTTTTACTTGTATTAGAATTAGACTCTCGCCTTGCATTGGCTTGCGGTCTAATCGCATGCTCAAGTCTAGGTAGGTTCTCAATTTTACTTTTGGTGAACTACTGCGATCTGTCAAAACAGGCTGGACTAACAAAACACCTTAAAAAAGTTAATGACAAAACGATTTTTCTGTGTGGGGTTTTTTGTATGCTTTGGATTATACCTATAGGATTGCCTGCCATACTTATTACCATTATATTTGGTTACGCATTTCTATACCTTTTTATGAAGTTTATTATTCCGTTCAATAGGGGGCTAAGTGGCGATATATTAGGCCTATGCGTAGTTTTAATAGAGATTTTTTCTCTTATTATCATTTCAGCCTCATTAAATTAAAGTTTTCTTTTATGGAAAACTTTCTGTTTGGATTTTATTTGGGGATGAGTTTGATTTTGGCGGTAGGACCCCAAAATCTCTTTGTAATTGAGCAGGGACTTAAAAGAAATCATGTGTTCTTGGTTTGCTCAATTTGCTCTATATCTGATTGCATATTTATAGTCATTGGAATAGCTGCTTTTTACTATTTTTCACAAACAAATCCATTAGTTGACCTAATACTAAATTTGTTACTACTGATTTTTATTTTAAATTTTATTTGGAATAAACTTAATTACTCCTCAAATTTATATTCATTTAATGAGATACATAGTGAGGAATATATTGGGAAAGTCGTTCTTAAAACACTGGCTTTCACTTATCTAAACCCACACGTTTATTCGGATACCATTTTTATAATTGGTGGGTTTTCAAGAGAGTTAATATTCAATGAAAAAATTTTCTTCGCAATTGGCGCATCCACTGCATCTTTTATTTATTTTTTTTCTCTTGGATATGCATCATTTTACTTTGCAAATTTTATTAATAACCAAAGAGGCTGGCGTCTGATAAATATCATAGTTATTTCTAGCATGGTATTTCTATCGATTTTAATATCTCATAAGATTTTGACCATAATTAAGTTGATAACCTAAAGTGATAGTATTCTACGCAAACTCTTAGGGAATTTTTCTAATAAGAAACTTGTTAGAAAATAATCTGCTTCTTCGAAATTATCTCCCATGCTGTACCGGCTTGGGTTAACTGCAGTCGTGATATTAGCTCTCTTTGCAGAAATAAGACCTATCCTACTATCTTCAAATGCTAGACACTCCTCTGGCAATAGGTTCATTTCTTCTAATACCAATTTATATAAATCTGGACTGGGCTTCTTTTTTTCAACTAATTCTCCGGTTGATATAAAGGAAAAAACATCTTCTGGGTTTTCTTTCAAACAAGACCTAAGTAATAAAGCCACGTTATCACGACTTGTTGAAGTGGAAATAGCTAGCTTCTTCTTATTAAATTTTGCTTTTTCCAAAAACTCCCTGATCCCCGGTCTCAATTGTACAAAACCTTGAGATACTGATTGCGAATAAAATTTGGTCTTTTGAAAATGAATTTCTTCAATATCTTTCCCACTTATTTGTTTTGAGTGCGATAAAAGACTTTTATTATAAAACTCAATCCTTTCTTTTCCTCCTGCTACTTTAAGTAGTTTTTTGTAAATATGTTGGTCCCAATGCCAGTTCAGCTTATTTAAGACAAAGGCTTTGTTGAACGCATCTCTATGTGCCTCTTCTGTTTCAGCTATCGTTCCATCGAAGTCAAAAATTAGACACTCAACCCCCATTCTGTCAGACAATATGTCCTCTTTCGTTAACTCGCTTTTTTTCATATTTCATTTATTGGTGGGGTGAGTATAAACCTCATCTCCTTACTTCGCCTTTCGCAGTTAAAATTAGTCATTCGTGAGAGATAATAAATCTCAAATAAGAGAGACCATGTCTTTCTTGACCTTCGTTTTATGCTCTTTAACGCCCTTAGAAACAGGTATTTAGTGTTTTTCCAGATATCCTCTTAAATAACTCCTACGCACTATTTATCTGATGAGCCGTTATTTTCACGACTAATATTAAATAGGTAAGTCATATACCTTAACCATCATTAGAGCTGTTTACAAAATGTCATAGACTCAAACTCTTTTCTCCATTCATCTGAAAACTCAGTATTTGAATAATCGTCAAAGTACGGTCCTCCTAATGTCCAGTGCAAAACCTTTATGTCTTCCGTGGGGTTATCATATTCGCCTACTAACCAATTCCACTTTACAGAGAGCTCTCCTATTTCTTTGTCTTTCAACCAAAGAAATCTATGAAGCGTTGCTGCATCAGCATCCCCTATGAATTCAGGATTTACTATATTATTCGATGGATGGGCACAGTTCCAAACTATAAACGACGACCAATTTTTTCTAGGATAACTATATTGTTTGTTTCCAAGATATTTTACCTTAACCCTTGACTCATAATCATGCTTAACAACAGACACTGCATGACTCTCATCTATATCATTTATCACCGTACTAATGTCTCCTAAAGCCAACATGTCGCAATCCATATAAACACCGAACCCTTCATAGTTGCATAGATAAGGCACGAGAAATCTAGAAAAAGAAAACTCGTTTGATTGACGCTGATCATGCTGTCTAGAATACAGGTTTTTCAAATTTCGTAGATTAATTGGTACAATTGAAATAGGTTTAGAACTTCTTTCTAGTAAAGAATGACTAAGTACATGAAATGCTACGGCCTCCTTAGGGTCGTAACCAATAAATATTTTTAGTGTTGTCATTTTTCTTCCTATTAAATTTATATCTTGCGTATTGCTTTCTCAATTTTCATAACATCTTCGGGGTTATTTAGCTCCCAAAAAGTTCTACCCTTACTATCAACTAAAACACATTTTATAGAACATCTATTTTCGAGAAATCTTAATTGTTCTAAGCCCTCAAGAGCTTCAAGATTACTTTCTTTCCATGTACAATACTTCGAAAGAATTTCAGGCCGATAGGCATACACCCCTACATGGTGAAATATAGGATACACTTTTCTTTGCATTAAGCGTTTTTCATCAAAAAATGGGATTATCTCTTTCGAGAAATATAAAGCATTTTTGTTATTATCAAAAACTACAGTAGTGCCTCCCACCCGACCAGAATTTCTATCTCGCCTAAACGAATTTAAAGAATCTTTATCCAATCTCAAAACGGGTGTGGCAATTTGAGTATCTGGATTTTTTTCAAAAGCTTTTATCAAATCTTCGACAAACCATTCTGGAGTTAACGGGGCATCTCCTTGCAAGTTGACAATCAAATCACCATTGAGATTAATATTTTTTAGCGCTTCTGCACACCGCTCTGTTCCATTTCTACATTTCTTTGAGGTCATCACAACTTTAGCACCAAAAGACTCCGCTTCAGTTCGAATTCTTTCATCATCCGTTGCCACAACAATGTGTTCCACGTTTTTAACTCTACAGGCTGCCTCCCAAGACAACTGAATTAGTGATTTTTGAAGTGCTTGTCCAATGGAAAGCTTCACAAGAGGTTTTCCGGGAAATCTTACAGAGGAGTAACGAGCTGGAATAATGATGACTGTCTTCATTTAATACCTGAGCGTAAAACATCATGCATGCGCAGCAATCCAATAGGCTTATTATCTTCGATTACAACAATTGCATAAACTTTAGATTTTTCCATTTTCTTCAAAGCAACTGACACTAAATCAGTTGGCTTAACAGATGTAGGATTTAACGTGGCTATGTCTCTAGGAGAAAAAGTAAGAACATCATTAATGTTTCTTCTTAGATCCCCATCTGTTATTATTCCTGAAAGTGTACCCTTTTCATCCACTAAAATTGCAACGCCAAAACCAGATTGAGTCATACAGGCAACAACACTATCCATAGTCAAGTTGTCATTTACGATTGCCATTTCGCTTCTATTCCTCATCAGTTGTGACACCGTTAACATCTGCAAGCCAAGATTACCTCCGGGATGCAAAACCTTAAAATCTTCAGGCTTGAAATCTCGCTGCTCCATAAGCGCGATAGCCAATGCATCTCCTAAAGCCATCGTGAGTATTGTTGATGTTGTTGGCGCCATACCGATGGTACACGCTTCGGGGGCATCAGTAAGTAGCAACTTAAAGTCAGCAGCTTGTATTAAAGTGCTATTTATAGAAGAAGAAATAACCGCGGTAAGAATACCGAACCTTCGGGTGTGCGCTAAAATATCGTAAAGTTCTGAAGTTTCTCCAGAATTCGATATAAGCAAGCAGAAGTCGTTTGGAGTGATCATTCCTAAATCACCATGGCTCGCTTCTGTTGCGTGCACAAAGCTCGCTGGAGTGCCTGTGCTGGCCAGAGTCGCTGCAATTTTCCTACCAACATGCCCAGATTTTCCAACACCCGATACAACAACTCTGCCCTGGGTTTTAAGCACAGCATCAATTGCCGCCTCAAAATCCGTTGGCAAATCGCGGGCTAGCTTCGAGAGCGCTAAAGCCTCAGTTTCTAAAACAGATTTACCAATTTCTTGAATATTTTTTTTCTTCATCATCTCTAGTGGTCTTTGTATTTAATCATTGCTTGTTGACGCTGTCAAAAATATAAATGCTAAAGATACTCCAATCGTAAACTAATTTCTTAACCAGTTATTGAGACGATGCCTGTAGCTGGAGTGCTACACTATCAAGAAAATTAAGTCAAACCCATTTGTTTTTCTTTTTCAACTGAAATTTTGGTGTTTACTTAAATTAAAAAAAATATTTAAAGACAAAATGTTTAATGTCGAAATCTTAAACTCCTCCAAGAAATGGTCCTTCCTCAATTTCAACTAATTCAATGCCAGCACTTTGCATATCTTCTCGATAAATCGATAGATCTTCCTTCATTTTTTCAAAGGTTTCTCTATAAGGATAGACTGTGATAGAGCGATGATGGAATTTATCTAGCTTAAACCAAAATAGTTGATCGACATCATATGCACCTGGTCGAATTATTTCTGAAATAAAGTTGAACCAATTTTCCCCTTCAGGAACTTGCTGCTTGTGACGATATTTTGTAATTACAACCCATTTCATTTGTTTACAAATATTTCATTTTATACTTAGGAATTATTTAGATGTTGTTATTTGAGTTTATTAATCATTGGTTGGAGAAAGTCTAAATTCATTTTTGGAAAGTCTACTGGAGTTGCCATAGTTACTATGAATTGCTCCAATCCAGCTACACTTAATCTGTCTATAATTGCTTGCTCATCTATTGCTTTCCAATGACAAAAAAAGAAGTCTCCCTTGCCCAAAAAAATTTGTAACATTAAAGCGTAATCTGTTGACTGATCTTTTTCTATATCTACGCTATCAAGGACTTTTCTATGTTTTAATGTAAGCAGAAACTTCTCTTTAATTTCGGCAGTTTCATTACCCCACCAGTCTGAATTTTGTTTTCTATCTTTCATAGTATCAAAGAATGCTTTTCTAGCACTAGGCGAATGAAAAGTATGAGTTGCTATAAAATCTCTTTTTTTCATATTTTTTAAAAAGTTTTTCTGTCTATACTACGTACACAATAACAATTCTATCTTTGAGAGACAATCACTGAACGGATAGCAAAGGAAAAATATGAAGTATGAAATGATGGATAAACTGTAGCCTGAGGTTTGTTAAACCTCTATTCGGATATTTTTGACAAGACTTTGATCAATATATTCGAGGATTTTTGCAAGGGTCAAAACCTTGAAGCTATCGTTTGGCAAAATTAATATATGGTGAAGGGAATAGGATTCTAACCTATATAGGGTTTCCCTACGGAGTTATAGACCGACATAGAAAAAATAAAAATCAATGAAATAAATGGTTTATACGCTTCTTTTTGGTTGTGTGTAACTCTTCTGTATAACTTTCGTGTGTAATCATTGAGATAAAATTCTTGACCTCCTACGGATTATTCCGTCTGTAGGATAAATTACGGAATCCAATAATGAAAAAAAGGGAGATTTCGGCAGACATTGAAACTTCCCTGTTGAAAGGAAAAAATATGAAAAAATAAAACTCATATTTCGTTCTTACTATTACGAACGACTAGAATAAGTTTTCTATTAGGGAAGTTAAATTGAAGAACGCTCAGTTTTAAGCCGGTAGTATATCTTTCTAAAGACGTGATACATAATATAGATTGTTTTTTGTTTGTGAGCTTTAGAGGGGGGTACTTTACGAGGTCAGGTAAGGAAAATGACTTTATCTCGTTTCCTACCTGTCCTGTGAATAAGTATAGCAGAATAAGTTTAGATTGCAAATCGGTCTAATCATTCAACGCACGATAAACAGATGCACGACCAATACCTAACCTCTTTGCGATCTCTGTCTTCATCAAACCCTTACTTGCGAGTTCTTTGATTTTTGCAACATCAAGGGTCTGTTTTCTTCCTTTGTAGACACCTTTTTCTTTTGCTTTCTTGATACCCTCCATTTGTCTTTCATGTCTTAATCGGGTCTCGAACTCTGCAAACACTCCCAACATATCGAGGAAACACTTACCCTCTGGTGTAGAGGTGTTGATG
Organism: uncultured Alphaproteobacteria bacterium; assembly: GCA_902619165.1. Classification (GTDB taxonomy): domain Bacteria; phylum Pseudomonadota; class Alphaproteobacteria; order Rhodobacterales; family Rhodobacteraceae; genus CACIJG01. Next base: position 56,559 of record CACNDI010000011.1, on the reverse strand, counting down.
GATTGTTCGGTTGCAGATAGATGAACTCCTTTTTCTGTTAGTTCATAAACTATGTTCTGCAAATCTCTCATAGATCTTGCAAGTCTGTCTATTCGAGTAACAACTAACTCGTCACCTTTTCGTAGGAACTCTAAAAGGGTATTCAACTCACTTCTCCCTTTCAATGAAGTTCCATAAACCTTTTCTTCTCTCACTACTTCACAACCAGCAGATAGAAGTGCGTTTCTTTGGACCTCTAAATCTTGGGATTGGGTGGAACACCTTGCATATCCGTACTTCATATAATACTCCAAATGTGTCTCATTTACCTCTAGACCCTACACGATACAGTATTATGTGTCAATGTTAAGACACTAATGTGTGTCATAAAAATGTATTTATGAACTATACTCTTTTGAGACAATCTATTTCTTCTTACTCTTCCAAGTTCCACCATATTGATAAGAGCCTTTATACTTCTCTTTGACTACTTGAAGACATTTCCCACAAAGAAATACCCAATCCTTTAGTTCTTGGAATCTACTGCGATAGAGAACCTCTTTGGGTTTATAACAATAATAACAATCCTTAGTTCTGACCCTCATAGTTCTAAAATAGTGTAATTTAGAGTTTTCCCCGACGGATTTACTTTTAGTTTAGTGTGTAACCGTGTGTAAATTAATATTGATGTTTTTTAAGCATATTTTTTGAAAGGTTAAAATAATTTAAATAATTGTTTTTATAGAGTTATTTTGTGGTGGAGGGGATAGGATTCGAACCTATGTAGGGTTTCCCCGACGGAGTTACAGTCCGTTGCATTTGACCGCTCTGCCACCCCTCCTTGAACCTTGCGTAAAACGTTTTACATCTGATGCAGCTAAGTGTAAATAGAAAGATACAGGATTAATGTGAATTTATACAAAAAAAATGGATATGTTTAGTAAGAGAACGGAGAATACTAAAGAAAATAATGACTACTATATGTTTGGCTTGCACGCCGTAAAGGCAGCAATAAAAAATCCTAACCGTAAAATTCACGAGTTATGGATAAGCCAAAATGCTAGAGCTAAAATATTTACGGATTATGAAATACCTAACATACCCATTTTTAATATTGAAAAATCAAAGAATTTACCGATCTCAGAAAATAAAGTTCATCAAGGAGCTATTTTAAAAGTTAGTCCTTTAAAACAACCAAAAGACATTCATGAGATCCAGAAAAATAAGCAACCTAAGTTGATTGTTATTTTAGATAAGGTTAGTGATCCACAAAATGTTGGAACTATTATTAGGTCAAGCCTCTTCTTTAATTGCGATGCTATAATTAACACCCTAAACGGCGGGTCAAGCGAGAACGGAAGCCTTGTAAAAGCAGCTTCGGGCGCCTTCGAACGAATACAGTACATGCAGGCTACGAATATTGCACAAACGATCGTTAAGTTAAAGAAATTTGGATACATTATTATAGGGCTTGACGAAACCTCAACAGAAAAAATATCTTCATTTAAGAGAGAGAATGATGATATAGCAATTGTCTTTGGAGCAGAAGGGAAAGGGATAAGACGTTTGACAAAAGAATACTGTGATATGTTGTTTTCTATAGATGGTAACCATACGTTTTCATCACTAAATGTATCGACAGCCGTTGGAATAACACTTTTCAATATTCAATCAAATAAATTCTATAGCGTTTAATCGGTCCTTCTCCCAATAGTTTTCTAGCTATCTGAATTATGATATATTATATTCGCTTTTAAAAATCGTTAAGATAAAGTGTAATGAATAACAATAAGCTAGCTCTAAATTTATCAAAAACATCAATCCAACTTCTAAAAAAAAGTAGAAAGAAAACTTGGGATGTTCTTGGATCAGTTGACCCATCATCAAAAAACCTTGAAAAAGACCTAGTTTCATTAAGAAATCAAGCAGCGGCTTTATCAACAAAAAAACCTATAGTAGACGTCCTTCTTCCTCGAGAGTTAGTCCTTTCTCAGACTATTGTTATTGAAGACAATTTTTCAATTGAACATTGCAAAAAAGTAACAGCCAAACGATGTGGACTTAATGAAAATGAACTATTAATAGCGATTGGAGACTCCTCCACAAGAAGCACAGTTCCGATTGCGGCAATATCTGCAAATTCTATAACCGAGTCTAGAAATTTCGTCAAAAGAGCGGGATTTCGGCCAGAAAGATACATTGCTTCAAGTAAGATATCTGGGTTTAAAAAAAGTCCCGTTTTTTTTAATGACAATAGTTCAAAACGACTATTTGATCTTGAAGGACAAACATTTACACGGGCTCTATCAATAATAAGTTTTTTATTATTCGCTGGCTTTTTATTATCGCTGGCTTCAACATATTTGGAATATAGATCTAATAACAAGCCCTACAATTATTTAGCTGACTCTAGAGAATTTAGAGATAAAGAAAATTTTTTGAAATCGGAACTTACCTTATTGGAGGGAGCAAAGAAAATCTCTTCTACCCGATTAGATATGTCAGTTTTTGAAACAAGAGATTTAAACCTTATTGGTCTTCCTCAAAAACCTAAAAACCACTTTCCTGCAATTTATTCTTTTAAGAAATTCTCAGTAAAATCCCAATTTAATGCAAACCGAAAAACAATAGGACTAAAAAAACTAAACATTGGTGAGACAAATAATCCAATATCAGTTCCTCAAAATCCTATCCAATTCGACGACTTTAGAGAATTTGCTAAAACACAAAAACTGGCATTATTAAGTGCTTTTACGAACCCAAAAAAGATAGTTTATCGATCACTTCCGAAAATAGACAGAGATTTATCATATTCAAAATATGAAGAAAAGAAATTATCAAAATCATCAAAAACTATTTCAAATAGCCTAAAAATGAACATGGTTTTTGATACTCCAGAAAAGGAAAAGAGTATAAATCATGAATACCAGAAAGTAGTTGTTGAGGAGGTTTTTTCAGATATTTCTTTAACCAAAATTTTAATTACAGCTGAAAAAAAAAGAGCCAGTACGCTTCCATTAATCTTTCTTGATGTCAAAAAACCAAATATTTTTAGTTCTAATAGAATAATTGGATTTAACTTTATAAATGATGAAGATAAAGTTTTGATAAGACCCACGACTATAATGGAAGAAGAATTTTTCATTGGCACTCTTACAGCTCACTATGACAATGAATTGATTTTAAATCATGAATTAAATGTAAAACTAAAAGAGCAAGGTATCGATATTGAGTTATTACAAAGTAATATAGAAAAAGACCCGATACAATTTACATTTTGGAATGGCAAAAGACCTACAATAAAGCCAAATGTAATTGACTCGATTAAAGTTTTGGATGATCCTACTAAGTCTACTGGAGCTGTTACATTTGTTGATATTCCTCCCGGAATGCCTGTAGCCGTCAGCAAATTGGAAAAAGTTTCTGCTGGCTCAATCAGAAACTTAAATGTCAGAAGCAATCCACCAAGCATACCTAGAAGGGCTTCCATAGTCGGAAATTCAACACTACGAAATCTGATAGAATTAAATAGAACAAATTTAATTGGCGTTTTTGGTAAAAGGACGGGGCGAATTGCGTTAATAAGATTATCCTCGGGCAATACAGTAAAAGTTAAAGTAGGACAACAGTTTGGGAATGGCTGGAGAGTTATTAGTATTGACCTCGATAAAATTCATATAACCAATGGAACCAGACAAGAAACTCTTAGAATTCCTGGATAAAAATTTTCCCAATCTTCTATTTTGTTCCATATAACCTATCACCAGCATCTCCAAGCCCTGGCAAGATATATCCGATGTCATTGAGTGATCTATCCAAAGATGCGGTGAAAACTTTGACATCTGGATGGTTTTTCTGCATAACCCCTATACCCTCTGGCGCGGCCAATAGACACAAAAATCTTATATCTTTTGCTCCTTTTTTCTTGAGATAATCGACTGCAGATGACACAGATCCTCCAGTTGCAAGCATTGGGTCAACTACTATACAGACGCGATTGCTTAAATCACTAGGAACCTTAGAGTAATACTCAACCGGTTGTAGTGTTTTTTCATTCCTGTATAAACCAAGAAAGCCTACACGTGCCGAAGGTATCAGATCTAAGACCCCATCAAGCAAGCCATTACCGGCTCTCAAAATAGAAATTAAGGCTAACTTTTTTCCTGCCAAAGTTGGTGCCTCATACTGTTCTAAAGGTGTTTCTATAGATATTGTTTCCATTGGTAAATTTCTTGTAATCTCATAGGCAAGAAGTAAACTTATCTCCTTTAAAAGTGTTCTAAAATGATTAGAGGAAGTTGTCTTTTTTCTCATTTCTGTAAGTTTATGTTGGATTAATGGGTGATTGATTATAGTTAAGTTTTTCATTTATTTACTTCCTAAAGTTGTTGAATTAATTTTTCTTTGAGTTTTGCTTCACAAAAAGCAAACTCTAAGGACCCCTTATTAATTTGCGAAAAAATCTCAAATCCCCACCCAAAGACATTATGAAGATTCTGATATTCTTTTGATAAACTTGTAGAAAAGAAGGGGGGATCATCTGTCGATATAGAGATAGGAAAGTCTTTATTAAATAAAAAGTTAATTGGGTGATCATCAAGTGATGAATACAACCCAAGCGCTATATTTGAACCTGGACATACTTCAAGTAAAATGTTCTCTTTTGATAAGTTTATTATTGTTTCTTCGCTCTCGCACGATCTAACGCCATGACCTATTCTGGTTACCCCAAGTTTTATGGCTTCATCTACAGATTTTGCTCCGCATATCTCCCCAGCATGGGTAGTTGTACCGAGTCCAGAGTCTTTAGCAAAGTCGAAGCTTCTCATAAAATCTAACGTATTGAATTTTGTTTCATCACCTGCCATACCAAAACCAACAACTTTTTTATCTTTAACCTTGGTCGCAAACCTTGAGGCCTCTAAAGCTTTTTCAGGACCAAGATGTCTTATGCAAACAATAATAAAATAGGTAAAAATACCATATTGTTTTTCATATTCATCAGCAACTTTGCTGGCAATATTTAAAAAACGTTCCCATTGGTCATTGGGCCTATCACTCCATAGATGGGGTCCCAAGAAAATCTCATTATAAATAACATTTTCCTTAACCTGCTTATCAAGTACATGGCGAACGAGCGCCTCGAAATTTTTTTCATCTAAAAATATGCTTGTTACTATTTCATATATTGTGAGGAATTGATCAAAATTCTGCCAATTATAATTTCCAGCTTTATCAAAAATTTCTGGAATTTGAGTGCCACTGTTTTTACATATATCTCTTACGAAATGTGGAGAAGCCGCTCCTTCTAAATGCAAGTGTAGTTCAACTTTTTTACATGATGTAAATGAGCTCATATTTAAAAACCTACTCGTGCACTTCTAATCTAAGGAAACTTTCTATTAGTGAACCTATATCAGAAAAATTTATTAATCCGTAACATTTATTAACCAATTTTTGGTTTTTTATTAATACAGGAACTTGCTCCCTCGTATGATCTGTTCCTGCAAATGACGGATCATTTCCGTGGTCAGCTGTTATAATCAAAAAATCGTTTTTATTTAAAATCGAAAATAGCTTTGGTAATTGCTTGTCAAACTTTTCCAATGCTCTTGCATAACCGGGCAAATCTCTCCTATGACCATATTTAGTATCGAACTCAACAAAGTTTGCGAAGATTAGATCTCCAGTGTTTGCCTTTTCAATTACATTTAGCATTTCATCAAATAATTTATCATCGGACATCCCAGATATAGATTTGCTTATTCCTCGGTATCCAAAAATGTCTGCAATTTTACCTATGCCAAAACATTTTTTTCCAGATTTTATGACTTTGTCACATAAAGTGTCTATTGGTGGCGGTGATATGAAATCCTTTCTATTTTTGGTACGAAAGAAATTATCCTTGTTTTTTCCAAGAAAAGGTCTCGCAATTATTCGTTGCACTCGCAAATTATTAAAAATTTCAGCGGCGATTTTACAGGTTTCATATAAACGATCTAATCCAAATACTTGCTCATGAGCTGCTATTTGAACCACACTGTCAGCTGACGTATATACGATTGGGAACCCACTATCTAAGTGGGTTTCACCATATTCTTTAATAATGTCTTCGCCAGATGCATGCTTATTTCCTAAAAAACTAGTCACTTTTGCTTCTTGGATAAGCATACCCATTTCTTTATCAGGGAAAACTGGTACAACTTTAGGAAAAGTATACCAACCAATTGGATTAGTATAACCAACTATTTCGTGATGCCCGGTTGGTGTATCCTTCCCTTTAGAACGCTGTATAGCTACGGCATAAGAGCCAACAGTGCTATCAGTATTAGGGAGGATTAAACCAGTTGATAGCCTTGTAGCGCTATAGATTCCTAAAGACTCAAGATTAGGAACCTGCAATACTCCCTTCCGTCCAATGTCCGCATCACCAGTTGAACAGGCCAAAGCAATAGAACCGAAAGTGTTGGACCCTTCATCATTATAGAATCTGGCATCAGGAGCACCTCCAACACCTAAAGAGTCCAAAACAATCAATATAGCCTTACCCATTAAACAACTTTTTGCAAAATTGGGTTCCTTGATTTCGCCGGTCTACTCTCAGAAATAGAAAAACAATCATTAATTTCTTTTTCCAAAGAAGCAGTTAACAATTCGCCAGCAGTATGCAAAAACAGGAGAGATGTTTTTTTATTGACCTCTTCTCCAGATTTCACCACCTTTGTAAATCCAACAGATAGGTCCAGCTTATCTGAAGCCTTCTGTCTTCCTCCACCAATTTTTATAAGAATATTACCCAACGCTTTTGTATTAATTTGAGAAATAAACCCTTCCTTTTTTGCCTTAACTGGTATTATGGAATTAGCTTTCGGAAGCTCATTTTGATAAATTGATAAAAAGTTTTTTGGCCCACCTAAGGCCGATACCATTTTTTCAAAGCACTCTGCTACATGACCAGATTCAAGTCTTGAGTAGATTTTCTGTTTAATTTCTGATGGGCTTTTTTCAGAGTAAACCATTGAATATAATTCGACAGATAAAGCTATTGTTGTGTTCAAAAGGGCATATTCATTTTTATTTTTACCTAATAGAACTTCGACTACTGTTTCTACTTCTACAGAATTACCTATTGATGAGCTAAGAGGATCGTCCATGTTTGTTATCAGGGCTTTCGTATTACAATTTGATTTTTTTGCAATGGAAACCAAACTATCAGCTAATTTTTTTGCTTGCTTTACATTGGCCATTAATGCGCCTTTACCAACTTTAACATCCAGAATTAGATTGTTTATTCCAGAGGCTAGCTTTTTTGAGATTATAGATGCTGTAATTAAATCAACCGAGTCAACTGTACTGGTTACATCTCTTGTAGCGTAAAGAATTTTATCAGCGGGAACTAACTTAGACGTCTGACCTACAATAGCGCATCCTACCTCCGATACAATCCTTTGAAACGCAGTTTCACTTTGCTCTACTTGGTATCCAGGTATCGAAGAAAGTTTATCCAAAGTACCGCCAGTATGCCCTAAACCCTTGCCAGAAATCATGGGAACAAAACAACCTAAACTAGCCATTAGGGGTGCAAGGATAAGAGAGACCGTATCACCCACTCCTCCAGTGGAATGCTTATCAACTATTGGCCCATCTAGATCCCACTTTAAAACCGTCCCACTATTCTTCATTGAATTAGTTAAATTTACTTTTTCATACTCGCTCAAACCGTTTATCCATGATGCCATCAAAAAAGCACCCGTTTGAGCAGGTTCAACTTTATTTTTAGACAATTCTTGTATAAACCAATCTATTTCGGCGGAAGTTAGTTGCTGTTTATCTCTTTTCTTTCTAATTAAATCTTGAATAAACATTATTTGGCCTGTGGCACTTATTTTATTTCTTTGTGTAGCAAATAGGTAGCGAACTATATATACTACATTATTACCGTAATATTCTAAACTAACAATTTGATTTATCTAAATTTCATGGACTAAAAATCACACTAAGATTATGAGATGCCACTAGACAAAAACTTTAATAAAAGAAAAACGGATGCCATATTTGTGAAGAATGAGGGCATGCCCTTTCAACTGGAGGCTATTAACGAAGTAAAGGTAAATAAAAGCGCTGTAGAAAAGAGATGCGCTTCGGCAACCAACCGTCGCACAGTGAAAAAACATAACCAGGTCGCATGGCTACTCAAGGCTATTTCATGTATGGATCTTACTACGCTTTCCGGTGATGATACCGAGAGCAGAGTAGTTCGACTTTGTAATAAAGCAAGGACCCCTCTGCGCAATGACCTGCTAAAGAATCTTGGGATAGAAGATTTGAATATAAAAGTAGGAGGGATCTGTGTTTATCACCAATTCATAAGAACCGCATTAGCCGCTCTTCAAGGGTCAACTATTCCAGTAGTTGCTGTGTCCACAGGGTTCCCAGCGGGACATACTCCAAAAAAAACAAAAATTTTGGAGATAAAAGAGTCAGTAAGGAGTGGTGCTCAAGAAATTGATATTGTAATCTCAAGAAGACATGTTTTGTCTGGAAATTGGAAGAAGCTCTACGATGAAGTTTCAGAATATAAACAAGCGTCAGGTACCGCTTGCCTTAAAACTATCTTGGCTACTGGTGAACTAGGGACATTAAAGAATGTTAAGAAGGCTGCCTTGATTTGTATGATGGCTGGCGCAAACTTTATAAAAACTTCTACCGGTAAGGAGAGCATAAACGCAACTTTACCCTTTACTCTGGTTATGTGCAGAGCGATTAGAGAATATTATGAATTCACGGGGTTTGAAGTTGGGTATAAACCTGCGGGCGGAATTTCATCAGCAAAAGATTGTTTATCTCACATGATGCTGGTAAAAGAGGAGCTTGGCTCAAAATGGCTTAACCCTTCCCTTTTCAGGCTCGGTGCTTCATCATTGCTTTCCGATATCGAAAGACAGATAGAGCATTTTGCAACAGGTCAATATTCCTCATTTAATAGACATGGCTTAGCATAGGCAAATGGCAAAGATTCAAGATTCTTTTAAAAAAATGGGTTACGAAGAAGCTCTTGAGAGTGACAAAGAAGCCCTGGAGTGGATCACTAAGCACAAGGGCCAATTTGGGCATTTTATTGGAGGCAGATTTACTAAACCAAAAAACTTATTCAAAACTATTAACCCTTTTAGTAAAAAAGAAATAGCTAAGGTTTCGCAAGGAACTATTACTGACATTAAAAACTCTGTGAAAGTTGCAAGATCGGGCCTAAAGAAATGGCAATCGCTTAGTTGCTTTCAGAGATCAAAATATCTGTACGCTATAGCAAGATATATTCAAAAGGAATCGCGAACAATCTCTGTTTTAGAGTCATTAGAAAATGGAAAATCAATTCGTGAGAGTAGAGACATTGACATACCTCTCGCAGCAAGACACTTTTATTATCATGCAGGATGGGCTCAATTGCTTGATGAAGAGTTTGAAAACTATGCTCCCGTTGGGATTTGTGGGCAAATTATCCCATGGAATTTCCCACTACTGATGTTGGCATGGAAAGTTGCACCTGCAATTGCAGCAGGCAATTCAGTTATCCTTAAACCTGCAGAACAAACCTCTCTCACAGCCCTTTATTTTGCAGAAATATGCAAAAGAATTAAGCTGCCAGCAGGTGTAGTGAACGTGGTAACTGGTGACGGAATAACTGGATCATATCTGGTGCGACAAAAGGATGTTTCGAAAATTGCCTTCACTGGCTCAACGGAAGTAGGCAAAAAAATTAAGAAAAGCACGGCGGGAAGTGGAAAAAAATTAACCTTAGAATTAGGAGGTAAATCTCCTTTTATCATATTTGATGACGCTGATCTAGATAGTGCTGTTGAAGGTTTAGTTGACGCAATTTGGTTTAATCAAGGGCAGGTTTGCTGCGCTGGATCCAGGCTTTTGTTACAAGAGACAGTCAGTATAAAGGTAGAAAAGAAAATCTTTTCAAGAATGAAAAAATTAAGGTTAGGTAATCCATTAGATAAAAGTATAGACATTGGGCCTTTGGTAAGCTTTGAACAACGTAGTAGAGTCAAAGGTTTAGTTGATAAAGGAGTAGAAAGTGGAGCAGACATCTTCCAGTGTGATATACCCTCTAATCTAAAGGGATACTTCTATCCACCGACACTACTAAAAAATGTTTCCCCTTCAATGGAGATTTTCCAGAAAGAGATATTTGGTCCCGTTCTTTCTTTAACAACATTTAGAACGCCAGAAGAAGCAATTTCTCTCGCTAATAATTCCCGCTACGGGCTATCGGCGAGTATTTGGAGCGAGAATGTTAACCTTGCGCTGGATATTGCACCAAAATTAAAGGCGGGAGTTATATGGATAAATTCTACAAACGTTTTTGATGCTGCTGTTGGGTTCGGGGGTTACAGAGAGAGTGGCTATGGTAGAGAGGGTGGGAAAGAGGGGATGTATGAATATCTGAAATATAATTCAGACCACTACAAAATTAAAAAACTGAACGTATTAAAGAAAAATATTTCAGTAAAAAAGCAATCTATTCCTAATATAGACCAAACTAGAAAAATGTTTATTGGAGGCACTCAAAAGAGGGGAGATAGTGGGCACTCGATAGGTATATTTGATAACCAAAGGGAAGAGATAGCGACGGTGGGACGTGGTAATCGGAAGGATATAAGAAATGCTGTAGAGGCAGCCAATAAGCATATGAATTGGACAACGCTTAGTTCCCATGCAAGAGCACAAATAATGTTCTATATTGCAGAAAACCTTTCTCAAAGAAGAGATTATTTTATTAATTTGCTTTCTTCAACATCATTATGTCAAAACCCTTTAACGGAATTTGACACCACATTAGAAAGATTATTTACCTTCGCTTCATGGGCAGACAAATTTGACGGAGTTGTTCACCAAGCTCCAATAAGAGCAAATACCATAGCACTTAATGAACCGGTTGGTGTAATGGGTATCATTTGTCCTGACCTAGCACCGTTGGCTTCTTTTATTACACTTATTGCGGCAGCTCTTTGTCAAGGAAATCGTTTGATAGTAATTCCTTCAGAAAGTTTTCCTTTGCCTGCAGTAGATATGTATCAAATATTCGATACATCAGATGTTCCTGGAGCAGCAATTAATATTGTAACAGGAAAACACAATGAACTCATTAATACACTTTCAGAGCACAACTCAGTAGATGGCATATGGAATTTTGGCGATTCAAAATACGAAACTAGCATTGATAGTGCCTCAGTTTCAAATTTAAAACAAATATGGTCAATAAATGGAAATAACGTTAACTGGATTGACTATCATGCAAGCTTCAATAAATTGCTATTACAAAAATCGAGTCAAGTTAAGAATATTTGGATACCATATGGAGAGTAAGATTTGATCAGATATTATTTAAATCAAAAGCGCCTGGTAGCAGTATTCCCATAGTTGTTTCTTCAAGAAACCCTTCAAGATTACATAAATATACCGGAGTTTCAGTGTTTGAAAATTCCATTAGTCTTTGTCTACACCCCCCACAAGGAGTTGTGGGTTTCTCAGTATCTGCCAACACCAAAATTTCAGCGATTTCAGTACACCCATCAGTAACCATTTTTCCTATTGCTGAAGCCTCTGCACACATTCCTTGAGGGAATGCACCATTTTCAACATTTACTCCTGTATAAATAGTTGAGTTTATCCCGAGCAAGCTGACTGCAACACTAAACTTTGAATAAGGCGCATAAGCGTTAGAGAAAACACTTTTTGCGTTCGAAAAAAGTAAGGCTTTTTTTTGCTTCATCTTATTTCTAGTTTCTTGGATATCCTATGGTTGCAAGTGCCTCTGTAATTTCTTCTAAAATAAGTGGATCATCTATAGTTGCTGGAACTTTAAATTCTTCACCATCGGCAATTTTACATACTGTTGAGCGCAAAATTTTTCCAGATCGTGTTTTTGGCAAGCGTTTTATAATCAGTGCTTGCTTAAAAAATGCAACAGGTCCAAGCCTATCTCTAACCATCTGTACCAGCTCTTTTTGAACTTCGCCTTCAGGTCTGTTTACCCCATCTGTTAAACAGACCAAGCCAAGTGGGACCTGCCCCTTCAATTCGTCACCTATTCCAACAACCGCACACTCAGCAACATCTTTGTGATCAGCTAAAATTTCTTCCATTGCTCCTGTAGACAATCTATGGCCTGCAACATTAATGACATCATCCGTTCTTGCCATTATATACATATATCCATCTTCGTCCTTCAACCCGGAATCACCTGTTTCATAATATCCAGGAAATTTTGACAAATATGCCGAAACAAATCTGTCATCAGCTTTCCAAAGCGAGGGTAAAGCTCCAGGAGCAAGAGGTAACTTGATAGCAATTGATCCTAATTGATTTGGAGGCAAAATATTACCACCCTCATCTAGAACATCTATCTCAAAACCAGGAATTGGTACAGATGGTGAACCAACTTTAATTTCCAGCTGCTCGATACCCCAAGGATTTCCAATCATCACGTGTCCACTTTCCGTTTGCCACCAATGATCTATAACAGGTATTTGGAGTAAATCCTTTGCCCAGTTTATAGTATCAGGGTCTGCTCTTTCTCCAGCCAAAAATAGTGTTCTTAAACTTGTTAAACTATACTTTTGAAGAAAATTACCTTTTGGATCAGCTCTCTTTATTGCCCTAAAAGCGGTAGGGGCAGTAAAAAGCGACACAACGTTGTGGTCACTTATTACTCGCCAGAAAGTACCAGCATCCGGCGTTCCAACAGGCTTTCCTTCAAAAAGAACACTAGTAATACCACTTACCAAGGGAGCGTAAACTATGTAGGAATGACCTACAACCCAACCTACATCAGAGGCAGCCCAAAAAACTTCACCAGGATAAACATCATAAAAGTTTTTCATGGTCCAATTTAGACTTACCAAATGCCCGCCTACAGGTCTTATTACACCTTTAGGCTGCCCTGTTGTGCCAGAGGTATAAAGAATATATAAAGGGTCTTCTCCACTCACTGGAACACAATCAGCTTCCTCAGCCTCTGAAACTAAATCATTCCAATCAAAATCTCGGCCCTCTATCAAATCCGCTCTCAACTCGTCTCTTTGATAAACAATACAAAAATCGGGCTTATGCTCAGCTAATGAAATTGCTTCATCGAGCAAGGGTTTATAGGGAACAATTCTACCAGGCTCTAAACCACAGGAGCCCGCAATTATCGCTTTTGCGTTACAATCATCAATCCTTACGGCTAACTCACTTGAAGCAAATCCTCCAAAAACTACTGAATGAATGGCTCCAAGCCTAGCGCACGCAAGCATAGAAACTACCGCCTCTGGGATCATTGGCATATATATAATTACTCTGTCACCTTTTTTAATGCCCTTTCCTTTTAGAACTCCAGCTAGCTTTGCCACGTTTTGCTTAAGCTCTAAATAAGAAATTTTTCTTACTTTTTTACACATAGCGCTATCATAAATGATTGCGATATCTTCGCCTTTTCCATTCTCGATGTGTCTGTCAACGCAATTATAGCAAGCATTTATCGCTCCACCCGAGAACCAACTATAAAAGGGCTTTTTGCTATCATCCAAAATTTTGTCAGGATCTTTGTACCAAGAAATTTCTTTTGCTTGGTTTTTCCAAAATCCCAAAGGGTCCTGCCTCCAATCGTCATAAACCTTTTGATAACTCAATTAATCCTCCTGATTAGCCATAGATTTGAACAGGCGTTCCTGCTAGCGCTGAAATATTTAAAAGTCCTCTAGTGGTTATTGATGGGCTAACTATATGTGCTTTATTTCCCATCCCCATTAAGATAGGTCCTACTTCAATCCCATTAGATCTCATTTTTAAAATGTTACGCACTCCACTTGCTGCATCTATATTACTAAATACTAGAACGTTTGCTGAGCCTGTAAATCTACTGCCCCTAAAAATTCTCTGCCTTAAACCCTCATCAAGAGCCGAGTCAGAATGCATTTCACCCTCATATAAAAAATCTAATTTTTTGCTGTCAAGTATGTGAAGAGCTTCTCTCATTCGTCTTCCTGAGTCAGTATCTAAACTTCCAAATTGAGAGTGAGAACAAAGGGCAATTTTAGGTGTAACACCAAAACGTTTAGTATGTCGTGCAGCTCCAATGACGATCTCAGCTATCTCTTCCGCAGTAGGGTTTGGATGGATATTACAATCGGCTACAAACAAGACATCCGACTCCAATATCATCATTGATAATGCTCCAACGGGCTTCAATCCGTTACCAGATAAAATTTCTTCAATATATTTTAGGTGCCATAGATATTGTCCAAAAGTTCCACAAATTAAGCTGTCGGCCTCGCCTCGTTTTACCATAATTGCTCCGATAGCTGTTGTGTTTGTTCTCATAATTTCTCTAGCCAAAGCTGGTGTGACGCCTTTTCTCTCCATTATTCCTAAATATGCTTCCCAGTATTCTCTGAACCTAGGATCATTTTGGGGGTTTACTAGCTCAAAATCCTTACCGTGCACTAGCGGCAACCCATATCTCTCAATTCTATTTTCAACTACTTCTGGTCGCCCAATGAGTATGGGTTTATCATTCGTTTCCTCTAACAAGGCTAAAGCAGTCCTTAGTGTTCGCTCATCTTCTCCTTCAGCAAAAACGATCTTACGAGATGATGTTTTTGCTGCTTCGAAGACAGGCTTCATTAAGATAGTAGATTTATAAACTGATCCTTCTAATTTTTGTTTATAAGCCTCCACATCTTTCAAGGGACGAGAAGCGACCCCACTTTTCATTGCAGCCTCAGCGACCGCTGCCGCAACATTCGGCAATAGTCTAGGATCGAAGGGTTTTGGTATAAGATACTCTTTACCAAACTTTAAAATTTCTCCCTGATATGCTTCTACAGTTTCTGCGGTTGAAGTTTGTCTCGCTAGATTCGCTATGGCATGTATACAGGCTAATTTCATTTCATCATTTATTTGTGTGGCTCCAACATCAAGAGCACCCCTGAAAATAAAAGGAAAACATAAAACGTTGTTTACTTGGTTTGGATAATCAGATCGACCTGTAGCTATCAGCGCATCAGGTGCCACCTTCAGCGCATCAGCTGGATTAATTTCTGGATCAGGGTTAGCGAGAGCAAAAATTATAGGTTGCTTGTTCATTTTGAGAACCATTTTACTGGTCAATACACCTGGGCCTGAAAGCCCTAAAAACATGTCACAATCTTTAATCACATCATCTAATTTTGACAAATTACTATCTTGAGAAAACCGTTTTTTCTCTTCATTTATTTCACTTCTTTTTTTTGTAATTAAACCCTTACTATCGCTGAGCCATATATTTTGTCTTTTTGCACCCAATTTCACCAACATTTCTAAGCAAGCTATTCCAGATGCTCCTGCTCCGACCGCAACGATTTTAGTGTTTTCAATTTTCCTATTTGAGAGTTCTATTGCATTGACGGCTGCTGCACCTACCACTATCGCTGTTCCATGTTGGTCATCATGGAAAACAGGTATTTTCATCTTTTCTTTGCAAAGTCTCTCAACTTCAAAACAGTCAGGCGCCTTAATATCCTCTAAATTTATCGCACCAAATGTTGGCTCTAAAGACGCTACTATCTCAGCAAGTCTTTGTGGGTTATCTTCATCCACTTCGATATCAAAACAATCAATATTTGCAAACTTCTTAAATAGAACGGCTTTTCCTTCCATCACAGGTTTAGAGGCACCAGGTCCTATATTTCCTAAGCCTAAAACAGCTGTACCGTTAGAAATCACTGCGACTAAATTTCCTTTCGAGGTATACTTAGAAGCAGTATTTTCATCTTCCTTTATTTCCAAACAAGCCTCGGCAACTCCAGGAGAATATGCCCTTGAGAGATCTCTTTGATTAGCCAAAGGTTTTGTCGCTCTAATTTCCAACTTCCCTGGTTGTGGAAACTCATGATAATCAAGAGCAGCTTTTTTAGAACTATTTTCTTTTGAATTCCTTGCCAATTTTTCCTCTTAAATTAATGGTTACGACCTTTTTTATTGAACAATAACTGAATAATCTCATCTGCTGCTCTCGGAATATTAGTACCAGGTCCAAATATTGCACTAACCCCACTGTCTTTCAAAAATTTATGATCTTGATGTGGAATAACGCCGCCACAGATTACAAGCACATCTTGTCCGTCTCTCTTTTCAAGCTCCTCGATTAGTTGTGGAGCCAGTGTTTTATGGCCTGCCGCCTGTGTTGAAATACCGATGATATCAAATTTTCCATTCAGTGCATCCTCAGCTGCCTCGGATGGTGTCTGAAATAAAGGACCTACTTTTACATCAAACCCAAAATCGATAAACGCTGAAGCAATTACTTTTGCTCCTCTGTCATGCCCATCTTGCCCCATTTTCACAACGAGCATCTTTGGCTTCCGCCCCTCCATTCTGGTAAAGCTGTCCACAATATCTATTGTCTGCTCAATTTCCTTTTTATTTTTGAAGGACCTAACATATTGCCCTTTACCAACTTCACTTGTTGTTGAATACCTGGTGTAAACTTCCTCTAAAGCGTATGACATTTCTCCTACAGTGGCTCGCTCTCTAGCAGCCTCAATTGCTAATGCTAGGATGTTTCCGGTACCGTCTCTTGCTGCTAATTTCATATTATTAAGCGCAGCTACACATTTTTTTTCATCCCTAGAACTTTTTATATTTTCTAGTCTTTCAATTTGCTCAAGACGTACTTTTAAGTTATCTACATCTCTGACTTCGACGTTTTGTTCATCCTCCCCAACGTATTTATTCACTCCAACAATGACTTCCTCACCACTATCTACCTTAGCCTGACGAATTGCTGCTGATTCTTCTATTCGTCGCTTGGGCAGACCGAGCTCAACCGCCTTAGTCATACCACCTAATTCTTCAATTTCCTGGATCTGTTCCCATGCCTTTTCACAAAGTTCATTCGTTAAAGTTTCCACATAATAACTGCCGGCTAGCGGATCAATCACGTTTGTTATTCCAGTTTCTTCTTGAAGAATTAATTGAGTATTTCTAGCAATTTTTGCTGAGAACTCAGTCGGTAAAGCAATAGCCTCATCCAGAGCATTTGTATGAAGACTTTGAGTCCCGCCTAGTACAGCTGCTAGTGCCTCATATGCAGTTCTAACCACATTATTATAGGGGTCTTGTTCCTGTAAGCTTACACCTGAGGTTTGGCAATGTGTCCTAAGCATCAATGAACTAGATTTTTTTGGATTAAATTCCTTAATAATCCTTGCCCATAAAATTCTTGCAGCTCGAAGTTTGGCTACCTCCATAAAGAAATTCATACCGATCGCAAAAAAGAATGAAAGCCTTCCAGCAAAATCATCAATATTTAAGCCTTTAGATAAGGCCGCTCGTACGTATTCTTTCCCATCAGCTAAAGTGAATGCCAGCTCCTGTACTAAATTAGCTCCAGCTTCTTGCATATGGTAGCCAGATATTGATATAGAATTGAATTTTGGCATCTCTTTGCTTGTAAATTCTATTATATCAGCAATCAATTTCATAGAGGGTTCAGGAGGGTAAATATAAGTATTTCGGACCATAAACTCTTTTAGTATGTCATTCTGTATGGTACCCGTTAATTTTTCTCTTGGCACCCCTTGTTCCTCCCCTGCAACGATAAAGCTTGCCATTATAGGTATAACTGCTCCATTCATCGTCATAGAGACAGACATATGATCCAACGGGATACCCTCAAACAAGATCTTCATGTCTTCTACAGAGTCAATAGCGACACCTGCTTTACCCACATCCCCTTCAACTCTTGGATGGTCACTATCGTATCCACGGTGAGTAGCCAGATCGAATGCAACCGATATTCCTTTCTGCCCAGACGCAAGATTTTTTCTATAGAACTTATTACTCTCTGCAGCTGTAGAAAAACCAGCGTACTGTCTTATTGTCCACGGCCTACCAGCATACATGGTTGCCCTTGGTCCTCTCATGAATGGCTCTTTACCTGGAATACTATTTAAGTGTTTGAGGCCTTCAAGATCAGTCTCCGTATACAAAGGTTTTATATCTATCCCCTCTGCTGTTTCAACATTGAGGGACTCTAACTTTTTTCCTCTTAATTCTTTTTCAGCTAAATGCTTCCATTCAGAAAATTTTTTGTGCTGCATGTTATACCTTATTCAAACTCAATAATCACATCATCTACCGCCAAACTATCACCAGCTGCTACATTGACTTTTTTCACCTTACTTTTTTTCTCAGCTCTAAATACATTCTCCATCTTCATTGCTTCAACAGAACATAAAATTTGACCTTCCTCAATAAAATCTCCATCTTTTACACTCATAGAAACCAAGAGCCCCGGCATGGGACATAAAAGAAATTTCGATGTATCGATAGCTTCAGGCTCCTTTATAAATTTAAATAGCTCTTTTTCAGTTTCATTACATACAACTACTGTATCCAAAAAACCTCGGTACTCTACAGTAATTCCTTCATCCTTGAATTTTAAATTTGCGACAATATTTTTTTTGTCGAAATTTGCGCTTATTAAGGCATCGCTCGGTTTCCAACTAGTGACAAACTTTAACTTTGTGTTATCTACAATAACAGTATGCTCATGGTCACCTATCTGAATCTTAACAGCAACCCATTGATCCTCAAACTTTATGAAATATTCACCATCCGTATTCTTTTCAGAAGTGTTCATTCTTCCTGAGATTGTTTGATCTCTCATATTTTTTGTATGCTGTGCAAACCCGACTAAAGCAGCTAATTGGTTACGTTCCTCTTTAGAAAGTGTCTCACCTTTAAATCCTTCAGGATAGTTGTCTTCTATAAAAGCTGTTGAAATATTGCCTTCGCGAAAATCAATGTTCCTGTAAACACTATGTAAAAAAGGTATATTTTGTCCTATTCCATCAATTTGATAATTATCCAAAGCTTCCTGCATGTAGCAAATAGCCTGTGCCCTAGTTTCTCCCCAAGAACATAACTTAGATATCATCGGATCATAATAAATACTGATTTCTCCACCTTCAATTACACCGCAGTCATTTCTAATTACTTTATCATCGTTATCGGATACTTGAGGGGGTTTAAACTTGGTTAATCTTCCAGTGGATGGAAGAAAGTTTCTGTAGGGATCTTCTGCATAAATTCTACTTTCTAAAGCCCAACCCTTTAGTTTTACTTCGTCTTGCATTAAATTTAATCGCTCCCCATAAGCGACTTTTATCATTAATTCTACAAGATCTAGACCGGTTACTAGTTCTGTAACAGGGTGTTCTACTTGCAAACGTGTATTCATTTCTAGGAAATAAAAATTTTTATCTCCATCAACTATAAACTCTACAGTTCCAGCAGAGCAGTAGTTTACTGCCTTTGCCAAACTTACAGCTTGATCTCCCATTTTCATCCTTAACTGATTGTCAAGGAAGGGACTTGGGGCTTCTTCAATAACCTTTTGATTTCTTCTTTGAATCGAACATTCTCTTTCTCCCAAATGTATACAATTTCCAAACTTATCAGCTAATACTTGGATCTCTATATGCCTAGGATTATTTATATACTTCTCAATAAAAACTCTTTTATCACCGAAAGATTTTTCGGCTTCGTTTTGAGAGGAAACTAAACCTTGTTTCATTTCGCTCTCAGAACTAACAATTCTCATACCCTTACCACCACCGCCTGCTGATGCTTTAATTATTATTGGAAACCCAATATCTTTAGCGATTTTTTCTGCCTGATTTTCATCAGAAATTTCACCTAGAAACCCTGGTACAATGGATACTCCTGATTCCTCAGCGATTTTTTTTGACGATATTTTATCACCCATTGAGTCTATTGCTGAGCTTGGTGGTCCTATAAAAACTAAATTATTTTTTTCTACTTCTCGAGCAAAATCTGAATTTTCTGAAAGAAATCCATAGCCTGGATGAACTGCCTCTGCTCCCGTTTGTTTCATAGCAGAAATGATTTTCTCTTTATTTAGATAAGAACTTTGTGCAGGACTTTCTCCTATATATATTGCCTCATCGGCCATCAAGGTATGCGAGGAATACCGGTCTGCGTCTGAATAAACAGCAACTACTTTTATCCCCATACCTTGGGCTGACTTAATTATGCGACAGGCAATTTCACCTCTATTTGCGACAAGTATTTTATTAAACATTTTAATTTACTTCCCTATTACATCAGGAAAATTTTTTTCTATTTCCTTTACATCTAAAACCAAAAGAGCCTCATAGGATTTGGGATCGAAGTTTTTTTCTGCACTTTTAATCTCCCTGTCGAACAACCAGCTAATCCTTCCAGCATCAAGGTTTCCTCTCAGAAATGGATTATCACCAAAAAAATTATACAGATGAGAGAGAAAAACCGTGTCCGCAATTATGTCATTTTTTCGTCGATCTGCATACCTTTCTCTTCTGAAAATTTTAGCAGGCTCAACTTTATTTTCGCGCCGTATAGTAAAGTGCACCTTTGTTTGCTTTATTCCCGATGGAAATCCCCTATGCTTTAAAATCTTATACCTCGTTATAGTGGAATATTGTCATGTTTTTTCAGTGGGTTTGATAATTTTTTATCCCTTAGGCTGGCGAACGCTCTCGCAATTCTACGCCGTGTATTTCTTGGCATAATGACCTCATCTATAAATCCCTTTTCAGCCGCAACAAAAGGATTAGCAAATCTCTCTTCATAAACTTTTCTATGATTTTCTAGCTTTCCACTATCTCCAAGATCCGCTCTATGTATTATTTCAACTGCTCCCTTTGCCCCCATAACTGCAATCTCAGCAGTTGGCCAAGCATAGTTAAAATCACCTCTGAGGTGCTTAGATGACATAACATCGTATGCTCCGCCGTATGCTTTTCTTGTTATAACCGTCACTTTAGGCACTGTAGCTTCTGCGTAAGCGAATAAAAGTTTAGCGCCATGCTTAATTACTCCGCCATATTCCTGTGAGGTGCCAGGTAGAAATCCTGGAACGTCTACGAAGGTTAAGATTGGTATCTCAAATGCATCACAAAAGCGAACAAATCGGGCAGCTTTACGAGAACTATCTATATCAAGACAGCCTGCTAGCACCATAGGTTGATTTGCTACAACTCCTACAGTTGACCCATTCACCCTAATGAAACCAACTAGAATGTTCTTTGCAAATTCCTTCTGAATTTCAAAAAAGTCATTTTCATCAGCTATTTTAATAATCAATTCCTTCATATCATATGGTGTGTTGGGGTTTTCAGGGACTAATGTATCCAGGGAATTTTCTGATCGGTTTATCGAGTCGTATACCTCTACAGTAGGACTCTTGTCAGTGTTATTGAGTGGAATAAAGTCAAAAAATCTTCTCACTTGTTTAAGCACAATGATATCATTGTCATATGCCGCATCAGCAACACTTGATTTACTGGTATGTGTCTTTGCTCCGCCAAGTTCTTCTGCAGTTACCACTTCATTTGTAACAGCTTTGACTACATCTGGACCGGTGACAAACATATAGCTTGAATTTTTTACCATGAAAATAAAATCAGTCATTGCGGGCGAATAAACCGCACCTCCGGCACAAGGTCCCATAATTACGCTAATTTGTGGAACAACACCGGAAGCCAATGTATTTCTTTTGAATACCTCCGCATATCCAGCGAGAGAAGCTACACCCTCTTGTATTCTTGCACCACCGCTATCATTCAATCCAATCACTGGCGCCCTGTTTTGAACGGCCATATCCATAATCTTACAAATCTTTTTTGCATGACTTTCCGATAAAGATCCACCTAAAACAGTAAAATCTTGACTGAAAACATATACTAATCTACCGTTAATCGTTCCCCACCCAGTAATTACGCCGTCACCTGGGATTTTTTGAGTTTCCATACCAAAATCAGTACAATTATGGGTTACGAACATATCAAATTCTTCGAATGAGTTCCTATCAAGCAAAACCTCTAAGCGCTCCCTAGCTGTAAGTTTTCCTTTCTCATGCTGTGCCTCTACTCGTTTCTTTCCCCCACCAAGTCGTGCCTCTTCCCTACGTTTCTCAAGTTGCTGTAAAATGTTTTCCATAATTGTCCTTACACGATAATATTTTTAACTTGAAAAAGCTTCAAGGTCTTCATCCGAGGCCTCAAAATTGCTGGTAACAGATCTCACGTCATCGTCGTCTTCCAAGGCTTCGATCAATTTGGCCACTTTCTGTAATTGCTCGATACCTATTTTAATTGGTTCTTTGGCTTTCCATATTATTTTACTGCTTATATCTTCAAAATGACATTTCTCCATAAAGTTTGCAATGGTGTTTAATGCCTCTGTAGAACAATAAATAAATGCCCTTTGATCATAAAACTCAACATCGTCTGCCCCTGCATCTATTGCTTTTTCAAAGACTTCATCTTCACTTTGTTCCTTGAGATCGAATGCAATTAATCCACACTGATCAAATAGGTATCCCACAGACCCACTTTCACCGAGGTTACCACCATACTTAGTAAATAAAGAGCGCACATTAGACGCTGTTCTATTTCTGTTGTCAGTTAATGCTTCTACTATCACTGCAATGCCGCCGGAGGCATAGCCTTCGTATCGAATCTCATCCATATTTTCAAAATCCGAACTTTGAGACTTCTTAATTGCCCGATCTATAACATCTTTTGGCACGGAGTTAGACTTTGCCTCTCTTACTGCTAAACGCAATCTAGGGTTTTTTTCTGGATCAGGATCGCCCATTTTTGCTGCAACCGTTATCTCCTTGGACAACTTGGAGAACAACTTAGATCTGGCCGCGTCTTGTCGACCCTTTCTATGCTGAATATTTGCCCATTTACTATGACCCGCCATGTAAGTTTCTACCATAAAAATTTTTCATAAAACAACAAAAAAAACTATCATTGGTTATTATGCTGAGCGCTCCAAAACTCCGCCGATCCTAATTGTTTTTATCTTTTTTGCCGTACCGTTTTTATTCAATTCCACTGTTACTCCGCACAGAGTGGCCTCTCCATTTGCTGGCGTAAATCTTCCACTGATTTGATTTTTCAAAAATCTCCGCATTGGTTCGGCTTTATCCATACCAATGATACTATTATAGTCGCCGGACATTCCTGCATCAGACTGAAATGCTGTTCCATTTTCTAAAATTCTTGTGTCTCCTGTAGGCACGTGTGTATGAGTACCAATTACTAGACTTGCTTTGCCATCACAAAAATGGCCCACGGCCATTTTCTCGGAGGTTGCCTCAGCATGTATATCTACAATAATACAATCCACATTCAGGCCAAGCTTATATTGAGAAAATATATCATCTAAGAACGGAAATGGGTCCAAGAATTTTTTTTTCATAAACACACGTCCCAAAACCTGCAGTACGAGTATTTTCTTATCATTTACCGAAAAAATTTGCCAGCCTTGCCCAGGACAATCATCTGAATAATTAATTGGTCTAACTATTTGTTTTGTGTGTGCTAATAAAGGTATTATTTCTTTATTGTCATAGGCATGATCTCCTAGAGTTATGCAATCGACGGAAGCATTCAGCAAATCTTCTGCGTGGTTTGCAGATAGTCCTGCTCCAGAAGTTGCGTTTTCTGCGTTCACCACAACAAAATCAATTTTTTCAGAAGAAACGAATTGATGAAGACTACTCTTTAATTTTTGCCTTCCTGTTTTACCAACAATATCACCGAAAAAAGCTACTATCATGTTCTAAGTGTCTTCATTTAAAATTATTGGAAATAATCCATTCCTGTTTCAGTTAAAACTGCGTCTAGAGGAATATCATGAACCTCTGATGGTAAATCGTAATAACTTTTTTGCCCTGAAAACGCAAGTCCGATATATTTTACTTCCTTATTTCTTCTTAAATAATTTATTGTCCTATCATAGAAACCTCCACCATAACCTAGCCTCATTCCCTTCGAATCATAGGCTAAGAGAGGACAAACAATTAGGTCAGGAATTAAGGTCTGGTCATTAGCAGGTACGGATATTCCGTAATGTCCAATAACCATTTTCTTTCCTGGACGCCAAGGTTTGAATATTAAAGGTTGTTTTTCATTAACAACCATTGGCAAGCAAATGGTTTTATTTTTGATATCAAGATACTCTATCAACGATAGGGGATTTATTTCGCTATTTATGGGGTGATATAAAGCTACAACAAAAACAGACTTTTGACTTGAAATCCATTCATGGAAAAAGTGTGTAATTCTTTTGGCATATTCCTCATGGTGCAAAGCTTCATAGATTTTCCTTCTTTTTCTAATCGCAATTTTTCTATGTTGTACTTTATTGATTTCAAACAACAAACCACCTCTATAAAAAGGTGAGAACCAGCAAAACCGTATTGTTTTATCCTCGAGAGCCTGAATTAACAGGTGGGCATCGGTTATCAGAGGCCACGACCTTGACAGAGCCAACTCCCTTTCGAGATTTTAAGGCCACTAGGATTAAACTTTTACAAGAAAGCCAGAACTCACAATCTTGACCATATATAATCTAAAAAAAATTTAAACAAGTTTTTATATTAGCAATTTTTATAGCTCCGGTAGGGCGTTAAAAGAAATAACGCATGTACATACAGCCACCACAATAATATTCTAAAATAACTTTGTGTCTTACAAAAAAAGCTGTTAATAAGTTCCTTTTTAACTTACTAATTACTGATATAAGTTATGCCGATGTAGCTCAGTTGGTTAGAGCACTAGATTGTGGATCTAGGGGTCGTTGGTTCGAATCCAACCATCGGTACCACTCTCGAAAATATAAGTATTCAATATGGTCAAAATAAATGGAAATGAAATAAGAAAAGGAAATGTTATCGAGCATAAGAATGGTTTATGGATTGCAGTGAAAACATCTCATGTTAAGCCAGGCAAAGGTGGCGCTTTTGCTCAGGTAGAATTGAAAAATATTAGAACAAACTCTAAATTAAACGAACGGTTCAGGTCAGCTGATAAGATTGAAAGAGTAAGACTTGAACAAAAGGACTACCAGTTCTTATATAAAAGTGATGTAGACTTTATATTTATGGATAATGACACCTTCGAACAAATCACCATCAAAGAAGGTGCTTTAAACGTCATCACGAATTTTCTTACAGAAGGATTAGTAGTTCAAATTGAATTTTTTGAAAATGAACCTTTAAACGTTTCATTGCCTGAAAAATTGTCCTGTGTTGTAAAAGAAACTGAACCTACAATTAAGGGACAAACTGCTGCAAACAGCTCTAAGCCAGCAATCCTCGATAACGGTTTGCGAATTATGGTTCCTCAATTTATTGCTGAAGGGGAATCAATAATAGTTTCTACTGAAACATGTGAATATCTTGAGAGATCTTAAGCAACCCAAAGGCGTCTTATGCAAAACAATACTGCCAATTTAAACATAATGATAAAGGCTTCTAGGAAAGCTTCTAAATCACTTATTAGAGATTTTAACGAAATCGAAAAGCTTCAGGTAGTATCAAAAAAAGCAGGTGACTTCGTATCAAAAGCTGATTTGAGAGCAGAAAAGATTATCAAAGAGGAATTACTTTCTGCGCGACCAAGTTACGGTTGGTGCGCTGAGGAAAGTCAGGAAATAGATGGAGAAGACCCTACGAGAAGATGGATAGTGGACCCATTAGATGGAACAACCAATTTTTTGCATGGCATTCCTCATTGGGCTATATCTATCGCTCTGGAACACAAAAAGGAAATCGTTGCAGGAATAATTTATGATCCTATTAAAGATGAATTGTTTTCCGCGCAGAAGGGCGGTGGGTCTTGGTTAAATGAACAAAGATTAAGAGTGTCTAATAGAACTACGTTCCAGGAAATGTTGTTTTCTACAGGTATTCCTTTCGGTCAAAATGATAATCTACAAAATTCTCTTTCATCTATTGGTAATCTTATGCCTAGTTGTTCAGGGATAAGAAGAAATGGTGCAGCTGCTCTGGATTTAGCATACGTTGCTGCTGGCAGATTTGATGGCTTTTGGGAACAAAACTTATCTCCATGGGATATGGCAGCGGGAATAATTCTTGTGAAAGAGGCAGGAGGGATTTTAGAAAGTATAGAAACAGATCACTCCCCCTTGGAAACCGGAAATATTATTTGCTCAAATAATCAGGAGACAGTCTTTAAAAAATTTTCTGAAATTATTAGATCTTCAATCCACTAGAGTTAGTGGTTGCCCAAAAACAGTTAATTTCTCCTTTTTGAAATCTTCCTTAATTTTAATCAAACAGTAATTATTAGAGATACTGTATATTTCTCCCACAACCTTGCCATTAAAATAAATTTTTTTGTCCATCTTGTTTTCAGGATTGGTTGGAATACGTCCACAATAAAGTTTATTTTTTAGCTTAGCCTTATGTTTCATTCGTGCAGTCACTTCTTGGCCTATATAACAACCTTTTTTGAAGTCCACTCCTTTAATTTTTTCAAAGTTCAGCTCTAAAATATATGATTTCTCAGGGATCAATTCTATCCCTGTTTCCGGAATAAGGCTTTTTATTCTATTAGTCTCAAACTCCTCAAACCCTCTTCTCTCATTTGCAAACTCCTCCTTGAAGTCATAACAACGCCAGCCCAGAATATTTGCTCTTGGGTCAGCAAAAGAACAGGTTTCTTGCGGCACAGAACTAAGCACAACCTGACATGCTTTATCAAAAATAGTCACATCGGAATTGAGTTTATAAAATTCTAGAAATTTTTTGAATGCTACAGCTCTAGACTGATGGATATCGATAAAAATTTCCTTTTTACCCAAAGAAAAAACAAAAAAATCAAACAAATATTTGCCTTGGGGAGACAAAATCGCAGTGTAAATAATACCCTCTTTCGATACTTTCTCAATATTGTTCGTGGTTAGTGCTTGTAGAAAATCAATTTTATCCTCTCCTTCTATGGCTAGAGTGGCTCTATTTTTGTCAACAAAGAAAAAATCAGTAACACCAGTTTTAATCATCGTTTTTCTTTTCTACTTGTGATTTGAATAAATTAGAATAAAGAGAATTCTCCAGCAATAACTTACTATGCTTACCCTGTCCCACAATTTTTCCATTATCCAAAACCAGTACTTTGTCGCTATCAACTATAGTAGATAATCTATGTGCTATTGTAATTGTAGTTGCATGCTTTGCAAGATTACTAAGGGATTTTTGAATCAACTCCTCTGACTTACTGTCCAAGGCCGAGGTTGGCTCATCTAAAAGAAGCAGGGGACTGTTCCTCAGGAAAGCACGGGCTATAGATATTCTTTGGCGTTGCCCTCCTGATAGGGTTGATCCTCTTGGGCCAACAACTGTGTTAAAACCATCTTTTAACTCATTAGTAAATTCGTCAACATAAGCCATTTTAGCTGCCTCTCTGATCTCTCCATCAGAAGCTGTTGGCTTTCCGAATCTAATATTTTCGAGTATCGTTTCGTCAAACACCATCCCATCTTGACGTACAACAGAAATAAGGGAACGCAGATCCTTTAAGCAGAGCTCTTTAATATTAATTCCGTTAAGCTTTATAAGCCCACTATTTGGGTCTATCAACCTTGTAATAAGATTAAACAAAGTTGTTTTTCCGCTACCAGAATAGCCAACAATCGCATTTGATGTGCCCTCTGCAATCCCAAAAGTTATATTTTCAAGAACTTTTTTATCTTCATAAGAAAAGTGTACGCCATCGAACTCAACTCCTATCTTATCAAATTTTTTTTCCACGCTAGACAATTTTGGAAAAACTATTCTTGATTTTTCCTCAAAAATTTTAAATACACGCTCTAAGCTAGCCATGGCAACCTGAATATTACCCGAGACATTACTCAATCTTCTGAGAGGTTCAAAGATTAATGCCATAGCAGTAAAAAAACTCATGAACTCTCCTATAGTCTTAGACCCTGATGTGATATCGATAGCTCCAAAAACCATTACAGCTAAAAACCCGATCGCTGCTATAACATCAATCATGGCTGGGATACCCGCCATTCCAGCCTCGAGTCGAAGCCTTACTTTATGAGTAAGCTGAAGGATATCAAAAAATTTGTTGCGTTCACGCCCCTCAGCTCGGTTAAGCTTAATATCGGTTATGCCGTGGAATATCTCATCCAATCGTACGTTCGCTTTCGACTCATAGTCCCTATTTTCTCCTGCCCTGGATCTGACTAAGCCTTGTAGAAGCAAAATTGGTAACACTAAAAATGGAAGGCCCAGAAAGGCAATTAACGACCATTTCCAATCAATAAAAAAAACGACAGCAAGCAAAGAGATTAATGAAAATCCGTCTCTTCCAACCGTCATAAATGCTTCTCCAACGGACTCAGATAAAGCTTTGCTGTCAGCTCTTACCCTATCCATAAGAATACCTGGTGAGTTTTTTTGATGGAACCCAACATCCATATTTAAAAGATGTGCTACCATTCTATCCTGAATAACTTTAATAATTTTCTGACAAACATTTACTGTCAAAAGCCTGTGAACGAATCCTGCTATGGCCCTAATTGAAAAAATGGAAAAGATTACGACTGCTACAAATAAGATGCTCGATGTATCTTTAGAAACCAAAACATTATCAAATAAAAATTTAATTGAATAAGAAAGCAGCCCCAGCATCGATCCTTCTATTGACATAAAAATCAATGCTATAAAAAGAAGAGCGAAATGCTCTCTTACGTATAAACTCCAGAACCATTTAAAAAGAGGCTTTTTGTCATCTTTAATATTCATACTAATAGTTTTATCTGGGAATTTTGAACCAATGGGAATTTTTTCTAAAATCACCGTACCTTTGTGTCATCTCTTCTCTATGGTAACGCTTCTCTACCCAATCCAAAAAGTTAATCCTGTCTTTTTTGAAGGCATGCCTATATTCCATAAGCATAAAGTCTAAAATTCCTGCAGTCCAACCACCCAAGTGTAAAAACTTAAAGGAAAGTTGCTTTTGAGCTATTTCCACGGGTGTATTTAGAACCAATAGGAAATAAAGAGCTGAGCCTAAACCGGCTCTATCAGAGCCTGACTTACAGTGCATCAAAAAAGGTTTTTTTATGGTTTTAAAAACTTCATTTATTTCAAAAATTTTTTCTTTTTCAGGCAATTTTGATGAGTATAATTTTATGTTAATCAGTTTAATCGCGATCTCCTTACATATATTTTTCTCAATAAAAAATGCTCCTTGGTTAGACTCGCCTCTAAAATTTATTATAGATTGGATCCCTTTTTCTCTTTGCCATTCCAATATCCGCTTTTCAGAGGGCTGATTAGATCTGAACACTCCAGGCGCGATCTGAAAATTATTATGGTAAAAAATTCTGAGAAACTCATGATCTATCCAGAAAGCATGCTTTTCAGCAGATTTCTTATTTGAGGAAGAGAAAGTTTTTTCTAAATCACTTCTCCAGTTTTCATCAAACTTTTCAAACTTTTGCTTTAAGTTAAACAATATGTTTATCCTTTTCCGCGATTAGTATTACAACACTTCCAAACCAGCAAGACTTTTTGATTGCAAATAGCTGTAACTTTTGTTTATAGGTTACATTAACAAACCAGATTGGTGAAATAATAATGAAAGTTTCTAACGGACGCATACACAGAGCTCTTCCCGGGCCATCAATAATACCAGATAAGGTACTTCAAGCTATGCAACGGCCTGCTCCCAACATTTACGGAGGCGAGCTCGAAGAGATCACAATTAGCATATTATCGGATATTTCTAAATTAGCTGGTAGCAAAGGCAGAGTAGCGCTCTATATATCAAATGGTCATGGGGTGTGGGAAGCTGCCTTAACAAATCTCTTTAATGAAGATGACAAAATTCTAACTATTTCAAATGGTGTTTTTGGCAAGCATTGGGGTAATATTGCTTCAAAGCTTGGGATAGAGGTAGTTGATTTAGAATACGGAATGGACAAGGCTTTTGAATTCAATGACCTCGAAAAAGCTCTTTCCGAGGATAAAGATAAAAAGATCAAAGGTATTTTGGTTGTTCAAACAGACACTGCTTCTTCTATGCTTTTAAACATAGAAGAAATAAGTAAATTAAAACAAAGTTTAAATCATCCGGCCTTGTTATTAGTAGACAGTATTGCATGCTTCGGATGTGATGATATGAAAATGGATGAATGGGGTGTTGATCTACTATTAACAGCTTCACAAAAAGGTCTGATGACTCCGCCTGGCTTAGGATATCTAGTGATAGGAGAGAGAGCTGAGATCCAAGCAAAGAAAGTTACAAAAAAATCTGCTTACTGGGACTGGGGTCCTAGACTTGATCCAACAAATTTTTATGAAATTTATTTTGGAACTGCGCCAACACACTTACTATTTGCTCAAAAGGCAGCACTAGAGATTATGAACGAAGAAGGTAAAGATAACATCATCAAGAGGCATGAAATTTTAGCTAATACAGTCTGGAAAGCTGTTGATATATGGAGTCGAGAAGGAGTGTTGAAATTTAATGTTCCTAAAAAAGAAAATAGATCTCACGCTGTTACCACACTTGTTGCAAAAAACTATGATCTTCTCCCATTTAAAAACTGGGTAGAGAAAAATACTGGGGTTGAATTGGGGATTGGATTAGGATTTGAGGGTCCGGAGTACTTTGATGGGAATTCTGCGTTCAGAATTGCACATATGGGCCACCTTAATCCTCACATGCTTCTTGGGGTTTTAGCTTCGTTAGAAATGGGTCTTATAGCAGCTAATATACCATTTAAAAAGGGTGGCCTAGAAAATGCTATTGAATACTTAGCAAATTCTATAAATAACGAGAGTTAAAGATTCTTAATTATCCTATTCATTGCATCATCTAAGACCGTTAAATCGTTATTTGTGCCTGCGGTTATTCTTATAAACGAATTTAGAGGCTTGACACTTGGCATGCGGACAAAAATCTTTTCCTGAATTAAACTGTCCATTAACTTTGCCGCAAAGTTGCCATCACCACCACTATTTATCGGCACAAAGTTTGTTCTTGAAACTAATGAGTTAAACCCAAATTTCATAAAGATGGAGGCAATATCTTTTTTTGATTTGTCAACTTTTTTCAAAACAACCTTTAAATACTCCTGATCATCCAATGCTATTTTGGCAGCGATTTGACCAAGTCTGTTTATTCCGAAGTGATTTCTTACTTTATTAAACGCCTCAACCAATTTCTTGTTTCCAATTCCGTAGCCTATCCTTAATCCGGCCAAGCCATAGGCCTTAGAAAAAGTTCTAAACCTAATAACGTTTTCCCGTTCTATGTCAATCGGAGCTAATTCATTCACATCTACAAAGTCTGAGTATGCTTCGTCGAGACAAAGTATTGTTTTGTCAGGTATATTATCTATTAAATCCTGTATTCTTTCTTTGCAGTGAAAAGTTCCCATTGGATTATCTGGGTTAGATAAATATAAAATTTTAGCTTTGTTTTTCTTTGTAGCACTTAGCAACGCGTCAAGATCCTCATAATGATTATTGTAAGGAACAAGAGACATATTGCCTCCAAAGCCATCCACATGATATTTAAAAGTTGGGTAAGCACCAAGGGAAGAAACAACCTTATCGCCTGGTTCAATAAAAAGCCTCACTAGGTTACCTAAAAGACCATCAATACCTTCCCCCACTGTAAAGCTGTCTCTAGGCATCTTATAGAACTCTGATAATGTCTGTAAAAGGTCAAAACTCTCAGGATCTCCATATTTCCAGACATTTTCAGCTTGAGCCGTTATCGCATTTATAACTCTTTTAGAGGGACCGAACACACTCTCGTTAGCGCCCATCCTAGCATCGAAACTGAATTTATTTTCTCTCTCTTGACTTTCTGGCCCTACGAAAGGTACCGATATAGGTAAGTCATTAGCTATCTTAGTAAACTTAGGCTTCAATTGTTAATTTTCTCCAATCCCTTTAACAAGGATTTCTGTTTGTTTAATTTTGACTTAAGATCTTCATGATCAGACTCAAACTTTTCTATAACGGTTTTTGGAGCTTTATCTCTAAAGTTTTTATTGTTTAGTTTTTCTGACAATTTTATATATTCACTCTCTAACTTTTTTAACGTTGCATTTACTCTCTCTTTTTCAAGTTCTAAATTAAAATCTGATTGAACAGACACAAAGGCCTCTATTTTACCTCCTGAAATTGCCAAAGCGTTTTCGGGTTTTCTTTGAACTTGCTTAATTTCTAATAGCCTGGCTAACTTGCAAATAATTTTTTCATTCTCCTTGATATAACTATAATGCTTGGCTTCCGGATCAACCACGAATAAATTTGTTTTTCCACCTGAAAGTAAATTAAAATCTGACTTGGTAGATCTTATATCCTCAATAAAAGATATAACATTTTCTATTTTATTAACCTGATTTTTGTCTATCGAGTTAACACTTATTGCAGGCCAATTACTGTTAGATAAGAGTCCTTTATCCTTTCTAAAATGCTCCCAAAGCTCCTCGGTCACAAAGGGCATTATAGGATGGAGCATCTTCAAGCACGCTACAAAAGCCCAGGACAATGTCTTTCGTGTTTCTTGAACCGTCTTTTCATCTTCATAATTTAAAAGAGATTTGGAGAACTCAATATACCAATCACAGAAAACACCCCAAGTGTGATTGTAAAGGTTATTAGCGATATCGTTAAACCGAAATCTTTCATAGCTTTGATTAACTGAGCTCAATATATCTTGAGTTTTACCTATTATCCATTTATTTGGTGGTGCCTCGACACTTGAAATATCAAACTCATTATCAAAATGACAACCATTCATTTCCAAGTATTTTGCTGCATTCCAAATCTTGGTAACGAAATTTCTATATCCCTCAATTCTTGATTCCGATAATTTCAAATCTCGTCCGGTAACTGCCATAGCTGTTAAGGTAAACC
This sequence comes from uncultured Alphaproteobacteria bacterium, assembly GCA_902619165.1. Taxonomy (GTDB): domain Bacteria; phylum Pseudomonadota; class Alphaproteobacteria; order Rhodobacterales; family Rhodobacteraceae; genus CACIJG01. The sequence goes on along the minus strand of CACNDI010000011.1, from coordinate 23,774 downwards.
TGAGGGGATCAGCCCCATATTTATCAATTAGGTCTAGCGGATCAAGCACATTACCCAGAGATTTGGACATTTTTTTCCCATGCTGATCTCTTACCAAAGCATGAACATAGACTTTTTTGAAGGGGATTTGTCTCACGGTTGCAAGTTGCATCATTATCATTCTTGCAACCCAGAAAAAAATAATATCGAAACCTGTTACCAAAACACTTGTGGGGTAGTATCTTTCCATAAAGCCCTTTTCATCAGGCCATCCAAGCGTTCCGATAGGCCAGATGCCTGAAGAAAACCAAGTATCAAGCACATCTTGATCTTGACATATATTGCTATGTCCTGCCAATTTTTTGGCTTCTTCAAAACTTTCTGCACAGTATTCATTTCCTTCATCATCATACCAGACTGGTATCTGGTGCCCCCACCACAATTGCCTGGAAATACACCAAGGCTCAATATTTTCGAGCCAGTTGAAATAAACTTTTTTATCTCGTTCTGGGATGATTTCTATTTTATTCTTTCTAACAACATCAATAGCTTCTTTAACAATTTTTTTTGAGTCAACAAACCACTGGGTAGTTAAAAAAGGCTCAACTACTACTTTTGACCTATCACCATGTGGGACAAAGTGCACGTCTTCCTTCTCAGCTTCAAAAGAACCTTTTTCTTTTAGTAATCGTAAGATTTTCTTTCTTGCCTCAAATCTTTCAAGTCCATTTAATTGGTAAATATCTGCAGACGGCTTAATTTCATTTGCAAAATCTTCATTATCTTTAATTTTAATATTTGCACTAGTATCAAAAATATTGATCGCTTTTAAATTATGCCTTTCACCAACCTCCCAATCATTAAAGTCATGGGCAGGAGTGATCTTCACAGCACCCGTGCCTTTAGTAGGATCCGCATAATCATCTGCTATCACTGGGATCTTTCTTCCAACCAATGGTAATATTACTGATTTCCCAATCAAATCCCTGTATCGCTCATCACCAGGGTTAACAATCACAGCAGTATCTCCAAGAAGTGTCTCTGGTCTAGTTGTAGCAACAACTACATGATCCATAGGCATCTTTTTCAAAACCACTCCATTCTCATCGGTTTCTACTCCAAAATTGAATGTACCTTCTTCCAAAAAATACTTTAATTCCCAGATTTTCCCTCGAACCTCTATTTGCTCGACTTCTAGATCCGAAATGGCACTTTGAAATTTTGGGTCCCAATTTACTAATTTTTTACCCTTATAAATCAACCCTCTGTTATAAAAATCTACAAAAACTTTTATGACAGCTTTATGGAACTCAGGATCCATGGTAAATCTATTTCTGCTCCAATCACAAGATGCTCCTAACCTCTTCAACTGATCAATTATAGTATTTCCAGATTTTTCCTTCCAATTCCAAACCTCTTCAAGAAATTTTTCACGACCCATTTGCTGTCGGCTTATATTCTTTTTCTCTAACTCTCTTTCAACTACCATTTGAGTTGCAATTCCAGCATGGTCCTGACCAGGTTGCCATAAGACATCATAGCCATTCATTCTATGATATCTCACCAAAACATCCTGTATTGTATTATTAAAGGCATGGCCAATGTGTAGGCTGCCCGTAACATTTGGTGGAGGGATCATTATAGAAAATGGTGGTTTGCCTTTTTCGCCATCTTTGCCTGACCTAAAAGCTTCCGCCTCTACCCAACGATCATTTATTTTTTTTTCAGCCTCTTCAGGGTTGAATTTATTTGGAAGGTTCATTTCAATTTGTATCCTACTGAGTACTGCACTCGGCTACAAACGCTAGCTTGACTTTGGAATTAGAATCTTGTTTCAAACGGTTCGTTAACAGCACATATTGATCAATAAAAATCTTCAATGACATTACAGGTACAACTTCATTATACTGAGCTATGGAGCATTGACTTTATTTTTTTTAAGCTCATTTATTATTTCTGCCTTAGTATTTTTACTGCTTAAACTTAATTTGTTTTTTTTCGATAATGAAAGAAGATCGGCCTTTGTTAACAAGCTTAAGCCAGAATTGCTCTTTATCCCTACGTCTGTTTTTCTTTTTTCCGACTTTAAACTATCTGATTTATAATTTGACTGAAAATTCTCAAGTTCACTTCTTACAATTTTTCTTATTAAACTCTCCAATTTCTTATCATTTAGATCAATAGATTGATGAGAGTGTCTTTTTTCACCTGCGGTAACTAAATTTTCCTTTTTTAGATTTATAGTCTTATATTCACTAACCTTAAATAGTGTTTCTTTTTCCCCTGAAACAACGGTTTTAATTTCACCAAGAATTTCCTTAAGATCGACCTTGCCATTTTCTTTTTTCTCTTTTTTTGCGGTCTTTTTTTCAGCCATTAAACGTTCCTCATAGCAATCAATCTATTATCGTAGCTGTAGCTTATTTCTCAGAGTACCTATCTCGGCTAACAAGTCAAATTTTGCAATTAATATATCTGTAGTGCTTTTAACTAATTCAACTTCAGAATTCAGGAAATTTTGATATGCTTGATCAGTATCTAGCGATGTCTTTCCTCCTAGCCTCCATTCTTCAAATACGCTCTCGTACAACTCATTCAAAGCGTTGGTTTCTTCTTGCTTAGCAATAACTGAGGACTTTAAAGCCATCAAATCCAACCATTTTGTTGTAATGTCTCTTTGCAACGTTTTCTTTCTTACCGCAATATCAATCGCTTTTGCTGCCAGTTTATTTGAGGCAATTTTAACTCTAGCTTTTTTTTGACCACCACTAAAAAGAATAAGACTGGAGTTTAAAGAGATCCGTCCTGAACTAGTATTATTTCCTAAGGTCTGACTATCACCATAAGACAAATTTCCAGAAAGGCTGAGATTTGGTAGCTGAGATTTTTCTATTGAACTTAATTCGGCTCTAAGCGCTAGCTCCTCAAACGTAAGAATTTTCAAAGCAATGTCATTCTTTATTCCTCCTCTAACACTAATCTCTAATGTAGAAGGTTCTTTTATTTTCATCTCCGGAAGAATCGGTTTATCACTAACTTTACCGACCAAAGTCTTATAACTTTCTCTAAGCTTCTCAACGTTTGCTTGCCCCACTTTTAGTTGTGCCTCAGCAGCGGAAATTGAAGCTTTGGATCTCAGGAGGTCTGACCTTGTGGCTTCTCCTAAATCAAATTTATTCTTTACTGCTAAGAATTGCTGCTTCCTTATCTCTAGGCTACTTTCATAAAGGTCCACAATTTTTATCGCCTTAAAAAGTTCTAAGTGTACTTTGACTACGCTCAGTATCAGCTCATCTTCAAGCTTCTTAAACGAAAGTTTTGAAGCCTCATTCGAATGAATAGATGATCTCTTTTTTGCTTTGAGTGATCCAAAGTCAAACAAAGTATATGAAGAATTCAACGAAATGCTGTAGCTATCTGTATCCTGGTTTGTATCAAAATTAGATGATCGAGCCCCTGTGCCACTTAAAGAAAGACTTGGTAACATTATTCCTTTTTGAATTAAGACATTTTGATAGCTATTATCAAGCAATACTTTTTGGCTCTTTAAACTCTCATTATAATCCAATGCCCTTTGCACAGACTCTCTTAAGCTCTGTGTGAATGCCTCTTTGCAGAAACAAAAGATTACCGAAGTTAATACTATAAAAGTTTTAATATTCATTAAATTTTTTACCTATTTACAAGGTAAATTCCTTTTCTTGTTTAAAATCATTCAACAAAACACAATTTGCTTCAAAAAGATTTCTCCACTGAACTCCAGATTTTGTTTTTATACCTAGCCTGCATTGACCTAAAATTTTTTCTTTAAATACTGCTATGATCCTACCCTCGAGTTTAAGCTGATTTATGATTTCCTCATTTATATATTCAACAGCACCCTCAATTAAAATTGCGTCATAGGGTCCCTCTTCTTCCGCGCCTTCGTTAATATTTCCCTCTCGAACTAAAATATTATCGTACCCATTTTCAATTAATCTAGCTTGAGCTTCTTTTGCAAGGTCTGGTGTTTCAACTGCAACAACAAAATTTGCCAACGACGACATTAGGGCACAACTGTAGCCGTATCCCGCGGCAAGACTTAGAACATTATCTGCGGAGTTGAGGTCTAAAAATTGGAGCATTTTAGCAAGAAGCCAAGGACTCATTGATGTTCTATCATTTTGTATTAGCAACTCAGTTTCACTGTAAGACAAGCTGGCTAGGTTACTCGGTAAAAACTTATCTCGTTGAACATCTCCCAAAGCTGACAAAAGCTTCGGATCAGTCACATTAGCAGGCCGAATTAAGTTATCCACCATATTCTTTCGTGCTTTTTTGTAGTCAAACATTTGATGAACTCAACCGATAATTTATGAAGATAGAGTAACAAAGAAAGACTTACATAATATTATATGTTCTTGCAATGAATTAAATTATTTAATATTGGTATTGTCTAATAAATGGGCGACGTGGCGGAGTGGTTACGCAGCGGACTGCAAATCCGTGGACACCGGTTCAAATCCGGTCGTCGCCTCCATTTATAATTACTACAGAAAGTATAGCTGATTAAAATGTCCCACTTCGTGAACACAGAATACATTCTCAATATTATCAAAAAAATTGAGAACCCTGGAAATTTTGATCTTACCGGAAAGATCGAATCCATAAATATCTCTGACCAAGAGGTTAAAATAATTGTAAATTCAGAATTTACGAGCGCTACAGAAAAGTTAACGCATCTATGGAAATCTATGATTGAAAAAGATAATAAAATTACAAGTTGTTCTGTAATTTATACTAGGCACAGAACTCCCAACCTAAAACAAAATATGCCTTCAAAAAATCAACAGTTTTTGAATAAATTTGACTTATCTCACCTAGGAAAAATAATATTTATTGCCTCGGGCAAGGGGGGTGTAGGAAAGTCCACCATATCAAGCAATATAGCTGCACAAATAGCAGAGATGGGATTTAAAGTGGGCCTAATGGATGCAGACATCTATGGGCCTAGTCAGCCAAAAATGATGGGACTAAATAACTCAAAAGTCGAAATAAAAAACAAAAAAATCAGCCCAAAGAAAATAGGCAATTTGAGCATGATGTCCATGGGAATGTTATTCCCAGAGCATGAGGCCATTATCTGGCGAGGGCCCATGATAATGAAGGGCATACAACAATTGCTTCTTGATGTTGCATGGGATAATCAAGATTATTTCATAGTCGATCTACCCCCTGGAACTGGCGATATACATATAACTCTGGCACAGAAGGTATTAGTATCTGGCGCGATTATAATATCGACTCCCCAAGATATTTCTTTGATCGATGCAAAAAAAGCAATTGCGCTTTATAATAAAACAAATACTAACATCCTCGGCTTAATTGAGAACATGTCATATTTTGAATGTTCAAAATGTGGAGAGAAGCATAATATATTCAGTAGCGGTGGTGTAAAAAAAGTTACTAACAGCGAAAATCTAACGCATCTAGGGAGCATACCCCTTTCAAAAGACATAATGGAATGCGCGGATAATGGAACGCCTTATGTTTTGCACAATCCTGAAGGCACGAAACTATTCAGTGTAATTGTAAAGAATATTTTTAAGCAATTAAATGCCATTTAAAAGAATGATTGATACGGAATAAAGTCTATAAGATCTCCCTTTTCTATTTTTTGTTCACCGTCATTAAGCTTAATGATGCCGTTTGACCAAGATAGACTGGAAAGTCTACCCGATCCCTCAAATGGATAAATTGAAACGAAACCTTCTTCTGGATTAAGTTTAGCTCTCAAAAACTCTGATCTGCCTGACTTCTTATGCTTCACAAAATTCGCCTTTGTTTTAAAAGAGAAAGGCTTAAACCAAGATTTTTCTCCCCCGATTCTACCAAGGGAGGGACGCAATATAATAAGCGCGCAAATAAATGCTGCCACTGGGTTTCCTGGTAATCCAAATACATACTTATTTTTTAACTTTGCAAAAATAAAAGGCCTTCCAGGTTTAATCGCAATCCTCCAATTAATTACTTGTGCCTCTCTATTGAGAAATTTCGCAACAAAATCTTCTTTCCCTGTTGAAACACCGCCTGTCGTCACAAAAACATTAACACGTTCCAAGTTATCATGGATCTTATCTCTCAATCGATATAAGTTATCTCCCACCGAACCTATACTTACTACAGAATGACCCCAACTTTTTAATACCCTATTCAATGGAACGAAATTTGTATCAAATATAGAGCTACTACTACTTTGACTTTCTATGTTAGACTTAAGTTCGTTTCCGGTGGTTATTAGCCCAACTTTTAGTGGTTTGAATATTGGTATGGATGAATTTCCTGAGCCAATTAGCGTAGGTAGATCTGTTATTCTTATTTGGTTACCTTTTCTATATAAAAGATCACCTTTCTTAAAATCCTCTCCCTGCAATCTTATATTATTTTCTTTAACGTCATTCTGGACAAAATAAATTTTTTGATCTTGTTCTTTAGTATTCTCCTTGAAAATTATTCTGGTTGTTCCAGATGGTATGGGCGCGCCTGTTAAAATCTTAATTCCCTCGTTTTTTTGTAAAGCAACATTAGCGTTACAACCAGGTTTCACCAAACCGTCTAAAAGTGAGAAGTTGTCAATAGTTTCTGTAGGGCCTTCATTTAAGGCAAAACCATCTATAGCTGAATTATCGAAAGGTGGATTGTCATATTTAGAAAAAATATCTTGTGACAATATTCTATTGACGCAATTATCCACACTAACTCTAGTTTCCCCTGAAACGGCTTTCAATTCAGCCTTCAGATCCAAAAACAACTTACTTAGGGAAGTTAATTGGTTATTAGGGGGGCTCACTCTTTATTCACCTTCCAAAGTTTTTACTATAAAGTCACAGATCTGTTCAATACTGTCTCTTTCAAACTGTGGTAATACTGTGTTTTGGATTTTATATTGATTAAATATCAAGCCACATATTGTTTTGTCAGTTTCATATAGTGGTTTTCTCTCGCTAGAATTATTTACAACCTCAACTTTTCTGTGACCACTCACTTTGAACCCTTCTACTATAACTATATCAACTGGAATGATTTGTTTAATAAGATAATCAAGACTAGATTCTTGCTCAGAAATTGTTTTAGAAAATTTGATCCATTTTGTCTTGGACGCGAGTACTGTCTCCTTTGCACCCGCATTAAAGTGCCTAAAGGAGTCTGTACCCTGCCGATCCAGTGATACATTGTGATGGGAATGCTTAATTGTGGAAACCATCAAATTTCTTGAATTAAACTCTTTTATCAATTTTTCAATCAAAGTTGTTTTTCCCGTATCTTTCCAACCAACTACTCCTATAATTTTCATTTTTTTATAAGATACTCCTTAAACACTTTAATATCGTCTGGCGTATTGATATTAAAGAATGGGTCTATCAAATCGTTTGCAAAACTAACGCTGGAAGTTTTGTGTTTTTCGCTCCAAAGTGTTACCTTTCTCACACCTTTTTCTAACTCCTTTTTTAGATCATCGTGGAGATATGTTTTCCATAAGCCGAAAACTGGATGCAAATGCTTCTTTTGCTTATGGTCTTTTAAGGATTCTGCGAAAACAATGTCTGAATTACTCTCTCCCATCTTTTTGTAGAGTTCTTTTAACAAGTTTTCTGGGAATAATGGTGTGTCAACCGCGACAGTAATAACCTTTTCATAACCTACATCTCCTGCCCACTTCATGGCAGTTAATATTCCTGCCAAAGGACCAAAGAATGCCCCTACGTGATCATGAAGGATTGGTAAACCGTATCTTTTATATTTTGAAGAGTATGAATTAGTGTTTATTGCGACTCTGCAAGACTGTAACTGAAGCCTCTCTAAAGTTAAATCTAACAGTGTTTTATCGCCCACTTCGAGGAAAGACTTATCTTTGCAATTCATTCTTTGTGATCGCCCCCCTGCTAAAATAACGCTAGGAAGATTAATATCGCACATAAAATAACCTTATTTCTGAATGTTAAAGCGAAATTCTTTCGAACCCACTTACACACATAAATCTTTTTCCCCTGAACCTTCCAATCATCGAAAGGTTAAACTTTCTTGCAAGATGCACCGCAGACTTAGTAAAACCAGAGCGCGAAACTATTATTGGTACTCCCATACTTACTGCTTTTAATACCATTTCAGATGTAAGTCGACCTGTTGTATATAAAATCTTATCAGTCGGATCAATTTCTTCTAGCACAATCCATCCGCTTATCTTGTCAATAGCATTATGCCTGCCAACATCCTCCATATATACTAGAATTCGATCTCTTTCACAAAGCACACTTCCATGGATCGCACCAGCCTCCATATATAAACTAGGCTGGCCTACAATTTCTTTTACTAAGCCTCTGATATCGTTTATTGAATATTTTTTTAAGTTTTCTTTAGGGATCGGTTTGATTTTATTATACATATCTCCGAACACTGTTCCCATCGCACAGCCAGATGTTTTTATTTTCTTGACATTTTGAGCCTCAAAGGAAGTTTGTTTGTATGTTCTGACAACAACAGCTGAAAGCTCGTGGTTAAATTCAACTTCTTTGATTTCGGCTTTTGAACTAATAATATTTTGATTAAACAAAAAACCAACAGCCAAATACTCGGGGTAATCACATACTGTTAAAGCTGTGAGTGCTTCCTGAGAATTAAGATAAATAGTTAATATTTTTTCATCAATTAAATTGACGTATTTTACCTTATTTTCTTCATTAAAAACTCTAACCTTTGAAACTAACTTAGAAATATTTTCCTCCGGCGTTAAAAAATTGACTTTCTTTTGATATTTGTCCATATATGAATACTTGTTTATCTGTACAGCATTGTCCATCAAATTGTTTTATGTAAGTCATTTATGAAAAGTCAGAAAAAGTATTCACTCGTTATCAATACTACGGGACTAAGGTGTCCACTGCCCTTGTTAAAAGTTCAAAAAAATATTAATTCGCTAAGAAAAAATCGTGAGGCTCTTATTATTACTGATGATCCAATGGCAGCAATAGACTTAAGGCATTTTTGTTCAAATAATAATTATTTACTAAAAGAGATCAAAAATAATCAGGGCGGTGATGAGCAATTCTTTTCAATAAAAAAGATCAATAAATATGATAAGCAATAAAATTAACCAGTTAATAGATAACAAAAAGAGAAAGGTTTTCCGTGTTTAGATTTTTCACAATGAGAAAATGGGTTTTGTGGGCTTGGTTAGGCTCTGCATTAATTTTATCATCACTTTGGATCCAAGTCGAAATTGACGTTAAGATCAATGAATGGTTTGGGGAATTCTATGATATGATTCAGAAAGCCTTAGCGACACCCAATGCTGTCACTTTAGAAGAGTATTGGGCTAGCTTGTTTAGTTTTATATATCTAGCCGGCATATACGTAGCTATTGCAGTTGCAGTGAGTTTTTTTACAGCCCATTTTTTGTTTAGATGGCGTACTGCTATGGTAGAATGGTACCATTCAGTGTATGACCAGGCACGTACTATTGAGGGTGCTGCTCAGCGTGTACAAGAGGACACAATTAAGTTTTCACGAATAATGGAAGGACTTGGTACAAGTTTCATTGAAAGTATTATGGTGCTTGTTCAGTTTATTCCAATCTTATTTGGTTTGTCAGTTGGTATACCAATATTCTTTTTTGGTGATTGGCAATATGGATTAATTACAGGGGCAATTGTTTGGTCGATAGGAGGAACGTTGTTCTTAGTTTTTTTAGGTTGGTTACTCAGACTAGTAGGAGTTGAATATGACTTACAAAAAAAAGAGGCGGCTTATAGAAAAATTTTAGTTATCGCTGAAGATGATAAAACCGTGAGACCAAAGACAATAGAGGAACTTTTTGACGGTGTAAGAGGTATTCATTTCAAATCATATCTGCGTTATCTATATTTTAATGTGGGCAGAATTGCATACTTGCAAGTAAACGTATTAAGTGCCTACGTTTTTCTTGCACCAGCCATTGTGGCGGGAGTTGTTACATTAGGGGTAATGCAACAAATAATTAGAGCATTTGGAAGAGTGGAAGGTTCAATGCAGTACTTACTGAAAGCATGGCCAACTATTATCGAACTATTAAGTGTTTATAAACGACTAAGAGAGTTTGAAAGTCAAATTAAAGTGACGGACCCAATAAGCTCCCATTAAGGACATTTAATTTCATTAATTTTATAATTGAAAAATTCAAAGGGATACAAATAAGGACTGCGGAAAAATAAAATAAAAGCGGTTTTGTACATTTCTGATACAAGACCGCTATTATTATCAATAATGAATGTGGAATGGCTTTTTCTTGCAGAGATAAATTTTTCCAACTAATCCTGATGAGGTTGCACTCTCTGCCCATCCAATAATAGAAATGGCATTTCCTCCTACCAAAAGAGCCCTATTTCTAAGACCTATTATTGCTTCAGAATAATTTATATTGGAGGCATATGAAAGTTTTATAACCTCAGTACAGCTTCTTTCGTCACGTAAAAGTCTGTCTGGATGTAATGAAACATATTTAATGCCTTTAACAGGCGTTACACCGGTGCCGGCCTGACCTGTAGCAGACGAGACTACGCTTTCGCCCATCGAAGATGTTGTTAATCCGTAGGGATTGGTTCCCTGACATGCGGTTAAAATTAACCCAAAAACTAATAATACTAATATACGCATAAGATACTCTCCTTCAACTTACCCATAGTCTTTTACGACTTACGCAAAAATTTATTAGTATCTTTTAAGACTTCTACAAATTGTTGCAAAATTACTACAAAATTTACTCTCAGAGGAGCACTAATATTCAGGCAAACACTTTTTTAAAAGTGAATCTAAGCAGCAATCAAATAATACTAGTGAATAGTATTAGATGATACTTGTTTGTTTATTGAAAATAGATCATTAGCTATGTCGAACAATTCATTATGATCTTTGAAGGACTGTTTTTGGTTTTCAAAAACATTTTCCATTTGCAGTGAGATATTAGTTAAGAATATGCTCGCTTTTTCCAAACATTCTATAAGATCTGAGTCACTTTGCGCTTCCATGTAGTCTAAGACTGCGTTAGCCACTCTACTTTTGAAGATTTCAAAGTCTTTGTTTACACGATCTCCTGTTGCCAATTCGTTGCTACTAGTAATTATTTTATTTTTATTTTTTTTCATAAATTTTACTCACGATTGCATTAGACAATTTATAAAACGACTAATTCTTTGATTATTTAGGAAATAAACTTTTTTTTATGACAGTCGTTAATTTCGGCAGACCATTGAAAAAAAGAGCATGTTTTGCATATGGAAGACGATTTAGAAAATACCGAAAATAAGACAGAAGAGGGCCCAAAGCCAAAAAAAAGAAAAAAGCTGACAATACCATGGAGCGTGTTAGCTCTTTATATTCTACCAGCTCTTGTAGTTTTCATTATTTTCATTGTAATGCATAAATCTTTGGTCAAGCCACCTCTTTCAAGAGAAGAAATTATGGCTCTTATGAATGATAAAAACAAAGAAGAGCATTCTGAGGGCTTTTCTGATAAAGAGAGTGATCCAGTTGAAACCACCAGTGAGGAAATCCAACAGGGCTCAGATATTCCCTTTATAGGGCCTCAACACTATTATCAATCTTTTACAGGAGCTTTAGCAACGGACTTAAAAAATGACTCTGGCATATTAACTATCGAATTAGCTGTTTCAATATTCATGGGAAAATTAAATGCCGAAGCATATTTCGAAAGCTTCAGGACTTTTGAACCAGCTTTAAGATCAAGTATTTTAGCGTTAATGAGAACAAAAACAAAGGAACAACTTGATACAAATCAAGGCAAAGAGGCACTAAGGCTAGAAATTCTTGAAACAATTAATAATGAATTGGTAAAGCTTGGCGCAAAACCTGAGATAAAAACTGTTCAACTTACAAAACTATTATTGATTTAGGGTTCTTAAAAAATGGAGTTAAAGGAAACAAATCATTTACTAAGTTCGTTAGAAATAGATAAAGTAAAACCTTCAGAAAGAAATAATTCTGATAAGCCACGCATATATGATATGTTTTTATCTGCAGAAGAGGCTGAGGCAGATAGTAGCGTTGACAGTAAATACTCTAATGACGATAACGCGGAACGAAAGTTCGGCAACGTTTCCACTTTGGATTGGCTTCAAACCTGGCGATCGACAGAAATAAGCTAGGCTTCTTCTTCAGCTCCAGGCAGGTAACCCTTGCCCTGAATTGCCTTTGCTCCCATGTTTTTCTCTAAATCTGGATTACTACCTACAAAATCTGAAAGCTTTTTGTTAACTATCTTTTCAGCATCTTCTAAGCTTTTGGCCTCAACTTCCGCGATACCATCGATTACCCAGTGAACTTTAACTTTCATAGTCTTGTTCCTTAGTAATTGTTTTTTTTCCATTTTCTATTAGTTCATTTCCAGTAAACTCTTCGTACCGTTTTCTTGAAGCCGATTGTATCTTGACGATAGTATCAGGTTCCAGTTCTTTTTCAACTTTATCCCTGATATCACTTGAATTCTCGACTCCCATGGCACTGGCAACATTATACCAGAGGTAAGCATTTTCAAAATCCTGCTCATCTAGAATAAGCAAATAAAAATCGCCTAATTCTGTCAACACCGCTCTATCTCTATTATCAAAGCGTACTAACAAGTGTTCCAGGACTTTTTCTCTAATATCCTTCAACACCTTTTCTGGAACTGTGTCTATTAGGTCCTCAGTGAGCTCTTCTGCCTTTTCTATCTTTCCGAGGCGGGCTAGAAATGCCCAAAAAAGCGCCTCGCTATAATTCTTTGTAATACCTTTGCCACCATTTATCAAAAACGCCAAGTTATATTGAGCATCATGCTCATTATTTCTTGCCAAATCTTCAAAGATTGAGACGGCTTCAGCATATCGCTTCTCCTTCACAAAATCTGTGGCCTTTTTAAAAAGTCTATCTGAATCTGTAATCTGAGCAAAAGAAGCAGAGGAAAAAAATAATATCAATAAGCTGTAAAAACAAATATATCGCACTTATCGTCCTGCCATCATAACTAACTGTAAATAAAAAATTCGAAGCTTAAACTTTGAATTTGGCTTTTGCTCAAAAACAACTATCCTTGGTCGATCTGTGTTTTGTTTTTGGAACTCTATAGACATATTTTCCGGAAGAAAAACACCATTTATCTCCAGTGTTTTTTTTGGATCTTGGGAGAATTCTCTGTGAAAACTTGAGTCAAGCCAAACTCTTGCCAACACTTTACCTAAAATATCGGGTAGCAGATTTCTAACATCCTCTCTCGAGGTGAGCTTGAGATTACCGTTAACTAGCTCAAATGGTTTATTAGTGTCTTTCGCTCCCTTTACAGCAGGAGGAAGAACTTTCTTAACGGGGACCAAGGCTTTTGAGTTTTTCTCAGACATTTATGTAAACTTTACTTCTATGCTAATATTGTTAAATCAATTTGAAAACAGAATAAACCCCAAAATATATATATGTTAAAGAAACGACAATTGGCACGATTTTTGTATTATTTTTTTTGAAAGGAAAGTCAATGTTGTCAGTAGTAAGGTCAGGTTTAAGCGCTGCTTCCCAAGAAATAGCTGTTATTTCCAACAATATTGCAAATGCTTCATCTTTAGGTTTTAAGAAAAGTAACGCAAGTTTTTCTGATATTTATACTGAAATGTCAGATGTAAGAAATGCTAACAGAGTTGGAAATGGAGTCAGACAGGAGTCTCCTCGAAGAAACCACTCTCAAGGATCCTTAATCTTGACTGGAAATGCTCTCGATCTTGGGATAAACGGGCAAGGTATGTTTATCCTTAACACCATTGATACACTTGGTGAACTATCTTACACGAGAAACGGAGCGATCAACATAAGAGAAGACGGGAAATTAGTAAACTCTGATAGCATTTCTTACCTAGATCGTAACTCTGAAGAAATAATTTTGCCCTTTCAAATATTAAATCAAAAGGGCGTTACACAAAGTCTTTCTGAAGTAAAGGTTACTGCAGAGGGATCCATTAGAGCTACCTATGGAATAGATAATTATGTAACAGTTGCACAGATTGGTCTTGCTCGTTTTGCTGATGAGACTCAATTGAAAGCAAGGGGTGACAATATTTTCGTTGCAACACCAGAGTCAGGTGAAGCCACGATCGGTGCAGGAAAAGATTTCGGTTTTGGAAAAATAAATGCTGGGTCTTTAGAAGCGTCAAATACGGATATCACCGCTGAGCTAACACTTCTACTGAGAGCGCAACAAGCATTTAACGGTTCTGCTAAGATGATGCAAGCTGATGCGGATGTAACTAGGAGACTGATGGATACGTAAAGCTTACTTAAGCGGCAAGATCCATGAGATATCATTGATTTTTCTACTTGTTTCCTTGTTTATAAGCAAATCTCCTTTTATATTTACGCGTAAACTTTTATTTAAAAGTAAAACTAAAGTAGCAGGTCTGGCTGAAGATCTAAGTAGTAATTCACTCGTTTTGAGAAATGAATCCAGGCCAAGTTCTATATTTGCTTTCATGTAGGGTCTATTAATCTCTATATTTAGTGATCCCCTATGTAAGGGAACAGTTCCTAAGGATGGTTTAATCGTTACAGAGCAAATACCTCTACCTATATTCATCAGTCCGCAGGATAAAGTTATGCTTTCTTCACAATTGAACCCTATCATATTTAAGTCAGCGGTTTGGATAGACATATGAATTGCTTGAAGTTCTTGAGTCTCAGTGGTCATTCAATTTTAGTATGCTTTTTTTATAAACGATCTCAGAAGTGTTACTGCAGATTTCTTGATTTGAGAAACTCGTCCTGTCGTTATTTCCATAACCTCAGCTATTTCGTACACATTAAGTTCCTCTACATAATAAAGTTGGATAACCATTGCTTCCTTTGAAGGTAATTCCTTCAAAGCACTTGAAAGTATGTTCTTGAGCTGTGCTTTATCTAAATTTTCTTCTGGAGTACTTTCTTTGGAAACAAACCACATTGAATACTCATCATAAACTTCATCAAGAGACTGATGCACGTTGGCATTAAATGCTTTCTCCCAATCTCTATATTCGTCCAATCCAAGACCCATCTTTTCTGCAATTTCTGATGGTGTGGGCTCTCTCTGAAGGCTAGAAACAAGGGCCTCTATTGCCTTTTTCTGCTTTTGTTGCATTTGAATTGTGGTTCGGCATAGGTTTGAGCTCTTCCTTAAATGATCTACGATTGCGCCTCGGATTCTAAGAACTGCGTAACTAGCAAATGTAGCACCTTCTTTTGGACTATATTTTTGAGCTGCTGTGACCAACCCGAAATATCCTATTTGCATCAAATCTTCAATTTCTATAGCAGACCTAACTCTACCGTGCATATGCCAGGCGATCTTCTTGACCAAGTTCATATTTTGAACTATCAAGTTTTCTACATTTGGCTGTTGTTCAGGGTAACTAGCTTTCATTTTTTCTACGTATTATAATCAGCTCTCAGAGAAGAAGCGTATACCATTATGTTTATTTTCTCCAGCTTTAATGATGTTTTTTGATAACCGCTGAAATGCAACTTTTTCAAAATCAGCTTCTTTGTCCAGAACAATTGGAAGCTTTCTGATAATGGCGTTCTGGATTCTCTTTGTCCTAGGCATACCTCCGGCAAAGGTCAGATGTGCATTTAAAAACTTGCCAACAATATTTTGGAATTTGTCAAAAGTTTCCTTGGCAGCTTTTTCATTCTCGGCCATGTTAACGACGATTGAAAAATTGTGAAGATTATAATCCAATTTTGCTGTTTTAATAAATGTGTAAGCATCCATAAAACTTGTAGGCTCGCTAACTAGTACAATAACTAATCTATCAACTGCTGAAGCGAAGGTCATCGAATTTTCTGATGCGCCCGCTGGTATATCCACGACCAAAGTATCAGCGTTCCTTTCAATAGGATCCAAAGATCTAATTAGCTGGTATTTCGAATTTTTCTCTATATTTAAAATATCGATCAAGCCATTGCCACCAGATATAAATTTTAGCCCATGGGGCCCCGTTTCAATTACATCTTCAACCGACATATTATTTTTCAATACATCTCTTATTGTTTTTTTTGGGTTTATACCCAACATTATGTGGGCATTTGCCAATCCAAAGTCGGCATCCATAAGACAAACTTTTGACCCCATTTGAGATAAGGTCAGAGCCAGATTTACGGCAATCGTGGTTTTCCCCACGCCTCCCTTTCCACTTGCTATAGCTATTGAATTACTCATCATTAAACTCATCATTTAGATAGCTTTCCAAGTGACTTGCTAAAACATCCGGCTCAGATAATGCTAATGAGCCAAGTATAGTTTTCGATCCTGTCAAAAAACCCATTTTCACATTTTTATTGTGTAAAACACACAACTCTCTGGGGAAAAGTCGGCACTCATCAATTTTAGTGAAGGCTATTATTGGTTTAAAATCCCTATATTTGTTAACCTGAGCACTCAAAAGCTGCCTGCTACTACCTGAGGGAAGGCAGAGAATAGTAGTAACTTTTGTTGCTCCTACTTGATTTCTAATATTTTGGATCAAATATTTGCCTTCTTCTGCTCCTAATGAGATATCAACAATCTTTTGACCTTTACAAATAGTATCAAACCCAGCACAATTTTCGTCTATCTGATAGTTAAGTTTTTGTATGTTAAGAAGCTTTGAATAATAACCTAAGTCATCCCTTCTATTGCTCAGCTCACTTTCAGCTGAAACTAATGTTGGTCTCAACTGTTTATCTTTTTCCATTATTCTAGCTGCAAGCTTGGCGGATAAAGTCGTTTTTCCGGCTCCACTGGGACCTAAGATAAATATCACACCAGATTTAAAGATTTCTTCAATCTCATCACAAGAAATGTTATTAGCGAAAGCCTTTAAAAAGGCACTTCGCCCTCTATCTAGACTCAAGCCATCATAAGCTGGCTTTAAAGACGCAACTATTTCTGGTGTAAATTCCATCTGTCGAAGTTTGAGGGCAGTAGAATTACCTGTTTTTTCATTCAATCCTTTTTCATCAGTTATGACCATTCCTGAAAGCATATTTTGCAAGTGTTTTATCTGCTCTCCAACCTTAAGCATGTCAGATGTCTGATTTTTATCACTTATAATATTTCGTGAATCTTCAATTTCAAAATCATTTGATTCTCTATTATAGATACGATTTCTTTGTTTCTGTCTTAAAAAATCTATTTTGGAGTGTAAGACATCCGAAAAGTTACTCTTATTATCTCTAACTTTCTGCTGGCTTGAAACATTATTAGTCGCTTCGATTTCTACCTTATTTCCTTTTTTTGAAGTGGCAACTATCAATGCATCTGGGCCCAGTTTTTTAACCACTTCCTCCATAGCACTTGCACTGTCAGATGCTAGAAATTTATATGTAGTCATTTTCATCTCCAATTTTAATATTCATTAAGAACCTCCATCTATAGTTGCCACAACATTCACTTTTCTGTTGTCTGGCAATTCAGTAAATGAAAGGACAATCAAGTCTTCGATATGCTGCCGAATTATTCCTGAAATTTGTCTTCTTATATTAGGTGAAACTACGAGAACGGCTGTATTACCCTCAGAAATAAGTTTTTGGTTTAGATCAGAGATATTAGAAATAAGCTTTGTTGCTAATTCGTTATCCAAAACTAAACCTTCCTCTCCATTTTGTTTAGCCATCTTGATAAGCATGTGTTCTAATTCGGAGTTAAAAGTTATAACGGGTAGCGCCTTATTCAGAGGGGCTACCTGTTGTATCAACAGCCCTGCCAAATTGGGTCTAATTGCCTCAGCAGTTTCAATCACGCTTAAATTCTTTCCTACCAACCCTGCTAAAGACTCTAAGATAATTCTAAGATCACTTATTGGCACTCGTTCTGAAAGTAATTCTCTTAAAACTCCTGTGAGATTATGTAGAGGAACTAGTTTGGGTACAAGTGACTCAACAAGACTGGGTGCGGTTTGAGAAAGATTATCTAAAAGAGTTTGAACATCGTCTTGCCCAATAAGTTTCCCCGAATGCTTATAGAATATCTGGCTTAAGTGAGTAGCTAAAACAGACTCGGGGGCTACGACGACGTATCCTTTCTCTTCCGCTTCATTTTGTTGAGATGGTAGGATCCACGTAGCATCCATCCCAAAGGAGGGATCCTTCACCTCAATTCCATCTAACTTTATATTTGTATCATCACCTGGGATAGCCAGTTTCCGATCAGGATAGATCGAATCATCACCAACTATTGTCTGCCCTATCCTTATTCTGTACTGATTAGATGACAATGTTAAATCATCACGTATTCTTACTGCGGGTATTATAAAGCCAAGTGCCTTTGATACTTGTTTCCTTATACCGGTAATTCTCTCAACCAAAGGACCACCTGTGTCATCATCAACCATCTCTACAAGGCCATAGCCCAGCTGAACAGACACTGGCGAATAATCCGTTACATCCTCTAGTCTAAGCTGATCTCCATCAACGTCTTCTTGAACATTTTCATCTTCGATTGAATCTTCAGTCCTTGTTTCCCTTTTTCTTTCTACTCTCCGAGCTAGAAAGCCTGCTGTAGCCGCAACTATTGCTGACGTAATAAAAAGTAGATTTGGCATTCCCGGAACAAAACCTATCAGCAATAATACAGCTGAGACTGGAATCCAAGCTCGCGATATACTAAGTTGGTCACCGATGTGGGTCGCCATGTCCTGCTTAGAGGAAACACGTGTTACAATAATTGCCGTCGAAATGGCTAATAATAATGATGGGATCTGTGCTACTAAACCATCACCTATTGATAAAAGGACATATGTCTCTGCTGCCGTTGATACTGGCAAGTCATACTGACTTATTCCTATGATTAGGCCACCTATAATATTGATTGCTAAAATAAGAATCGATGCAATTGCGTCACCCTTCACAAATTTTGAAGCCCCGTCCATTGAACCATAAAAATCTGCCTCTTGCGCTATCTCCTCTCGCCTATTAGTAGCCTCCTCAGCCGAAAGAACTCCTGCATTTAAGTCTGCATCGATGGCCATCTGTTTTCCCGGCATTGCGTCTAACGTAAAACGAGCCGACACTTCAGATACTCTTCCAGCACCTTTTGTAATTACTACTAGGTTTATAATGACTAAAATTATGAAAACAAAAATACCTACAGCATAATTTCCGGAAACAATAAAATTACCAAAAGCCTCGATTATTTGGCCAGCAGCATCATTCCCAGTATGACCCTGACCTAAAACAACTCTAGTTGAAGCAACATTTAAAGCGAGCCTTAGTACTGTCGCGATAAGCAAAAGATTAGGGAAACTTGAAAAATCGAGAGGTCTGAACGTATGCATAGCTACCATTAAGATCACGAGAGAAATTAGAATGTTAGAAACGAAAAAAATGTCTAGCAAGAATACTGGGAGAGGTAATACCATCATAGCAACAAGCACAATAATACCCAGTGGTAAGACTCCAGACTTAATAACATCCGAGATATTACCAGATAATGATGTGCTGTTTTTTGTCAATTCCATGACTCTTGTTTCTCCCTGTCAAAAAAAAGTCGTAGTTTGTTTATTGCCTTAAAATTTTACCTAAACCTTACTATTTAAACACTTTGATCTAGCTTTCTCACTATCTTCAAGCTCATCAAAGGGAAAGAAGCAACAATCATGCCATCCTGTATTGATACAAAAACGAATAACAAAGAAATATGGCATAAAAAATGCAGAAGGGATTATGCTTTTAAAATATAAGGTTAGAAAATGAATAACGAGAAAGTAATAAAAATGCTAATACCGGCGGTTGGATTAGCTTTATTTGTAAGCGGTTGTCAGTCCAGCTTTTTGACTAACATGGATGATAGAGGTACTGCTTCAACTTTAAATGTATTAAGTAATAACAAGGGCGAAGACGCTGCTCACCTTGCTGCAATAAATGAAGTATTAGACGCATCAGTTGACAAGGTCCCTACCATAAGCGCAATGGGTTATGCCGTCGTGTCATCACAACCTGGACGGTCTGCTAATCAAAAGAGATTGATGGCGATAAGGTCGGCTAGAATGGCAGCAATGCGTGATCTTGCAGAACAAATCCATGGGCTTAAAGTTGAAGGTAATACTACTGTAATCGATTTGATGGTTCAAAACGACACATTCCGAGGCATAGTATCAGGAACAATTCGTGGCGCGAGGACGGTAAGGATTAATCCAACTGGAAGCGATACTTATGAGGTTCTTTTAGAAATTGATAAAGATACATTAAGCTACCTGCTCAGACAAGCACGTAACGTGGCTTAAAAAAACAAAAAAATGAATATGAGATCAATCTTTTTTTACTCAGTATTTATTCTCGCAGCTATTTTCTCAGTTGTTATAAGTAAGGCTTTTGCTAAAGATACTGTCAGATTTATAGAGACTACGGGACGTGCCGTAATTGAGGATGACGAAATTATCGATATCGCTCGTCGAAGAGCACTTGAGGACGCCTTATACCTTGCAGCGCTTCATGGAGGAGCTAAGATAAATGGTTATTCAGCGGTTTCCACTGACACATCTATTCAGGAAAACTTAGTAATTCAGCCGGCGAGTAAAATACTCGATTATACAATTATCTCAGAAGAGCGAACTGATATGCATTTCATTGTCAAAATTAGGTCTGCAGTTGGCCAGCTGAGAAAAAAAGAGTGTGATAATAAAGGTCTCAAGAGCTTGTCTGTTTATAAGCCAGTGATAGATGTAGCTCCCTCTGCACCATTTTGGGTGTACTCACTAGCCAATGAATTAACGAATGAAATTATTGCTTCTTTAAAGTCGGCAGAAGACATTAATCTTACGGATAATTCTTTTGTATCACTTGACCGTGATCAGCTTATTACCGCAAATGACGACTACGACTATATTTCTCTTACTTCAGGAAGAGAAAAAACGAATTATGGAGATTATGCTGCAGTTTCAGAGATATCAATAGCTGAGCGTGAAAAATTAGTCGGTTTTACCACTTATAATAGTCTTCTAATTACCTTTAATACTAACGTATATGATGGAAGCACGTACACATCATCTTTTTCGAAGTCTAAATCATTAGAAGCATTATTTAGTTCAAGTGGTCCATGGAGAACTATAAATTTATTACTAAAAACAAATAGAGACAACATCGTTGAACCCATCTCAATCGCTGCTAAAGAACATGCTAAAGAGGTTATTGATAATCTAATTTGCAAAGAAACAAATAGCATTATAACAGTAAATAATGGAAAAATAGAAGTTCCCCTTGGCAAAAGACATGGAATTAAGATTTCTGCACTAGCTGTAACTAAAGGTGAAAAAACTCCTTTCAATGTATTGCGGGTTGAACAAGTCTCAGAGACTAAATCCGTTTTGGTGCCACTTAATACAGCGCTTGAATTAAGTAACCTCAATGGAAAATCAATTCAATTTTTGGGTAACATGTAATGCTAAAAAACCTTATTTACTTACTTTTATTCTATATAGCTTTTACTGCAACTAATTTTCTCAATGCGGAGCCCTTTATTGTACTGCAATACAATAATGCATCTGAGCTATCAGACAGATCAAATGAGTTCGCTCAGGATCCTGACCACTCAAAGAAACATATGATCTTGCCTGGGGAAAGTTTAAATCTAATAATCGAAAAATACTATGACGGTAGCGGGTTAAATAAGTACTTTTTACAACTGGCAATTGTTTCGTTAAACGATCATGCCTTTAGAAATAGGAATGTAAACTATATGATTGCCGAAGAAACTATTCATCTTCCAAGCATCAATCAAATCTCAAAACTTATGAAGGGTATCAAGTTCGACTTGGATGAGGAGATTTCATATAAAAATAACAATATCTACTATTTTGGAGGATAGATGCTGGTTAAGAAGGCATTACTTATAATAGCAATCTGGTGGGGTCTCAGTTTAGAGAGCATAGCCTCGCAGGAAAAAATAACTGGTTCAAGCTTAACTAAATTGGTAATTGATCACTTGAAGGAGGAAGGATTAAGTGCTCAACCTATCATTAATAAAAATAGAGTTTTTACTGGGTGCTCTAAAGACGAGATTATAATTTCAAAGAGAGATGGATCATGGAAAACTATAAATCTTAGATGTAAAACGAATAAGTCGTGGAATTATAACTTCAGAAATAAGTTGCCTACAGCCAACTACGCTCAAAATATTAACAAATCACATAACTTTTTGGAAAACAATAGTTCGCAAGCCAAAGTTGAAGTACTGATTTTAAAAAATTCAAAATTAAAGGGAGATAGAATAGAAAAAACAGATTTAATTCTATCGAAAAAGAAAGCAGTTCTTTCTAAGGGGGCTTTTAGCGACTTTGAAAGCGTTCTTGGTAAACGGTTGATAAAAAACTTACAGAAAGGTGCAACTTTAAAAACTAATCATTTGAAGCCAGACTGGTTGGTTCATAAAAATCAAAAGATAATAATTGAGCACAAAATAGGTGAAATATACGTAAAAATGGAAGCAATAGCGCTAAGTAATGGTGCAAAAGGAGACAGAATATTGGCAAAAAATATCTCCAGCAAAAAGATAGTTGAAGGATTTGTTGAAGATTCGAGAAAAATGTCAATTTTTCGTAAAATTTATTAACTTTATGTCGTATACTTAAACAGGAGAAAGAAAATGGTTGGATCAATAAAAAATTTTACTGGGCAGAGAGTTGAAGTGTCCAAAGGAATGACAGAAGCGAAGGCACAGGCTGAGAAGCTCACTGAGTCAAGTTCTTCCGCTGGTCCTGGCTCCAAGGTTGATGCTGTATTAACAAGTAAATCTAGAGAGGCATTGAAAGTTATGGCAGAAAATCCTTCAATAAACATGGAGGCGGTTGAGAGGATCAAACAAAAGATCAAGAATGGTGAGTATCCTATTGACTTTGATAAGCTGGCAGATAAGTTGCTTGAGTCTTACTGGACTTCAGAATCTTAAAAAATCGACGACTATTTAAGTTTTAAAGATGTCTCTACCTACAGCACATAATTATGTAGTTAAAACTATGATGGAAAATTTAGTTTCTTTAGAAAAAAATTTTCTCGAACCAAAGCTTTTAATTGAAACATTGATCGAAACTGACAAAGTATTGACTGAAAGCATGGAGGTTTTTGGTAATAAAAATTTTTCCGAGGATCTACTGGATAGTGAAAAAGAAAATGTCAATTTGCTCATAGAAAGAATTTCAATATTAGAAAAAGCCTCACAAGGCAAAGTAAACTGGGCAAATCAGTTTTCGCAATATCTACAAGAAAATATTAAAAGAAAATAACTTGTTTTGAATCCATAATTCAATACAATCTTCCGCAATGGATCTTCAAGTTCTAATATTAGATTATATTTTTACTGAAAGAGCTGGGGTTATAGCATTCCTGGCAACATTCATTTACTTTATATTTCAACAAAATAAAACACTTTCAATTATCGAAAAAGAAGTTGTGAGTTTAAGAGATAAAGTAAACAGACTCGTAAATCGAACAGATGATACAACTTCAGATATTAGTTCTCTGAGTTCTCGAATATCAAACCTTTCAGGTGCGGTATCAGATGCAACTACTGTAGCCGAGGGAACGAAGAAGGAGCTAAGTATGCTGGCAGAAGGCATAAATAGCGAAACAGTGTTCAATGAAGCAATAGATCTTGCTCGAAAAGGTAGTTCAGCAGATGATATTGTAGCCCAAACTAAACTAAGTAAAGATCAGGCTGAAACAATAGTAAGATTCCATGGGTCTAAAGTTTAAGGATCTAAGACCTTTTATGATTTATTTGCTGTTTATCTTTTCGAGTC
>CACNDI010000010.1 GCA_902619165.1 uncultured Alphaproteobacteria bacterium | reverse complement strand
TGATGTGGCAAGCCCTCCTTGGCTTGCTCATAAGGCAAGTCATGAAGGTATTTCCGTCGCTGAACAAATCGCTGGGATGAACGTGCACCCAATAAAAAAAGATCGAATTCCAGCTTGTACTTATTGCGATCCAGAAGTAGCTAGTATTGGCCTTACTGAAAAGGAAGCTATTGAAAATGGTTTTGATTTCAATATCGGAATGTTTCCTTTTAGTGCTAATGGGAAAGCGATGGCTATGGGATATGAAAATGGTTTTGTTAAGACCATAATTCAGAAAGATACTGGGGAGTTTTTAGGCGTGCATATGGTCGGAATGGGTGTTACCGAATTAATTCATAATTACGCTTTGGCTAAGGAAGCTGAGATTATAAAGGAAAATATCGAGAATACTATTTTTCCTCACCCTACGCTGTCAGAAGCGATTCATGAAAGTGTTTTAAAAGCTTCTGATAGAGAAATACATATATAATTATAGATAAAAATGAATAAAAGATTTGAAATAAGACACCCCGAAAAGCTTAAAAACCAATCCGTACCTATGCCAAAAAAACCTTCATGGATAAAGGTGAAAGCTCCATTATCCGAAGGCTATAAAGAAACAAGGAAGGTTGTTAGACAAAATAATCTTAAAACAATCTGTGAAGAGGCTAGTTGCCCTAATATTGGAGAATGTTGGTCTAGGGGCCATGCGACGTTTTTAATAATGGGAGATATATGCACAAGAGGCTGCGCATTTTGTAACGTAAAAACAGGTATGCCCCTCAAGCTTGATATGTTGGAGCCAGAGCGAATAGGGCTTTCAGTTCAGAAAATGGGTCTTAAACATGTAGTCATTACAAGCGTCGATAGAGACGATCTACCAGACGGTGGAGGACAGCACTACGTAAAAACAATAGAAGCTATTAAAAAGTATTCTCCTTCTACGACTATTGAAATTTTAACACCAGATTTTTTGAAATGTGATGATGCGGTAATACTTCCAATTTTGAACTCTGAACCGGACGTGTTTAATCACAACTTAGAAACCGTACCAAGCCTTTATCCGATAGTACGGCCTGGTGCAAGGTATTTCACTTCATTAAGACTTTTAAGCAGGGTAAAAGAAGAAAGTGAGTCAATCTTCACGAAATCTGGTATAATGGTGGGGATGGGTGAGACAAGAATTGAAGTTGGTCAACTAATGGATGACTTAAGGGCAGCGAAGGTAGATTTTTTAACTATTGGTCAATATTTACAACCAACGCCCAAGCATTTTCCGGTCAAAGAGTTTGTACCACCTGAAACATTTGAACATTATAAAAAATTGGCACTTGGAAAAGGGTTCTTACTAGTCTCATCAACGCCGTTAACCAGATCGTCTTTTCATGCTGATGATGATTTTATACTGTTAAAAGAAGCTAGAAATAAAGTCTTGGATGCTAAAAAAAACGTTAACAAAAAACATATATGATTGTAGAGCTAGTGATCTACTGAATGTAGTAGCTGATGTAAAATCATACTCAGATTTTATTCCTTTTTGTTCAAATGTCGATATTTATGAGAAGTCAGTTACGCGAGAGCAAGAGCATTTTTCTGCGTGCCTATCAATAGACTTCAAATTCACTATCGAAAATTTTGAAACAAAGGTAGCTGTTGATAGGAAATTGAATGCTATTTCAATTTCTGGTGACACTACGCCATTTAAATCTTTAAACGCTGACTGGTTATTTATTGAAAAGGATAATTTTTGTAAAGTTATTTTCTCTTTAGAGGTATCGTTCACTTCATTTATAAAAGAGAGGTTAGTTTCACTTAGTTTTGAAAAAGTTGCATTAAATGTTATCGAGGCTTTTGAAAATAGAGCTAAGTAGTGAGTTCTTTAACATTTTTTAAATAATCAAAGCTCATTTTAAGTGCTTCATGCACACTTTTTTGTTGAATTTTATTCCTTTCAATATTTCCAAAGTTATATTCAGTGATTACCTCAGTTTCATGAGACGATATTTTAACTCCAATAAAAACTAATCCCACTGGTTTAGACTCCGATCCGCTGGGTCCAGCAACACCTGATATAGCTATCGTTAAAGTTTTTGATTTTACCTGATCGCATAAGCCAGCTAACATTTCTCTTACCGTTTCAAAACTCACCGCTCCATGGGATTTTAAGGTTTTATCATCTACATTTAAAAATTTTCTCTTTGACTCATTTGAATAGCAAATGATGCCATATGAAAAAACAGCTGAAGACCCGGCTATACCCGTGATATTTGCACTTAGTAGTCCACCCGTGCAGCTTTCAGCAGTTATTAATTTTATATTATTGTTTAAGCAAGATTTTAAGAGTCTTTTAGATAATTTCTGAGATTTTAGCATCTAAAAACTCAATGCAAATATTAATAAAAGCGCGGAAAAAATGCCCGCTAAAATATCGTCAAATATTACACCAAAAACATTATTCATTTTATCAAACTTATTTATTGGATAAGGTTTTACGATGTC
Organism: uncultured Alphaproteobacteria bacterium; assembly: GCA_902619165.1. Lineage (GTDB taxonomy): Bacteria > Pseudomonadota > Alphaproteobacteria > Rhodobacterales > Rhodobacteraceae > CACIJG01. Next base: position 71,793 of record CACNDI010000010.1, on the reverse strand, counting down.
AAAAAACCTAAAAAAAAGCAACGAGATTATACACATGAATAATTGTGGGGGGTTAGTTTGCTCAAAAAGTAATAATGGCAATAATGCAATTGATTGTCCAATAACTTCGTCTATCACAATCTCTTTTCTATCTTTTTCTGAGAATTTATGAGTATAGATGCCAACAGCGAAAAATGCCAAAATAGTAGTTATAAAAATAATAATTATAAATAAGTAAGAAATTAAGTGCCTGGCAAATAAATAAAAGATTAATGTAGTAACTAAGCTTGCAATTGATCCAGGTGCTATCTTAGCTTGTCCTATATAAAAAAAAGTTACTATTAATCTAGCTAGTCTCATATAATAGAATAGAACATATTGACGCTATCCCTTCCTCTCGTCCTGTGAACCCTAATCGTTCTGTCGTTGTTGCTTTAACATTAATTTTATCACTTTCCAGTGAACAGATTTTCGAGAGATTAGCTATTAGCTGCTCTCTGAAACTATTTACTTTAGGTTTTTCACATATAATAGTTAAGTCGATATTAGATAGTTTTAAATTTTTTTGTTTTGCTTGTTCAATAGACCAGTTTAAAAAAATTGTAGAATCCGCTTTTTTCCATTTTTCTTCTGTGTCGGGGAAGTGCAGTCCTATATCGCCAAGTGCTAAGGCACCTAATATTGCGTCCGTCAAGGCATGAAGGGCCACATCAGCGTCTGAGTGTCCTGCTAGACCTTTATCGAATGGTATCTCAACTCCACATAAATATATTTTATTTCCTGGTTCGAATGCATGAACATCAAACCCAGTACCTATTCTAAACATTTAAAAAAAGTTTCTCTGCAATTTTAATATCCTCTGGAGTTGTAATTTTAAAGTTATACTCGCTGCCAGAAACAACATCGATCTTTTTTTTGTCAATGAGAGCTAAATTTACATCATCTGTGTGATGTTCATTGCAGTTCATGTGGGTTCGATAGATATAGTCAAAGTGAAAGGCTTGAGGTGTTTGCGCCCTTATAAGAGAGTCACGATTAAGACCAAGATTATCAATTTTAATTTGATTATTTTCTTTTACTTCCACGTAAAGAGTATCGGGAATTTTTATTGCAGGGAAAACTACATCGAACTTATCTAGACCCTTTATGCAATTCTTTATAATTTCATTGCTTGTAAAAGGTCTTGCCCCGTCTTGAATAAGTATTTTTTTACAACCTATGTTTGATATCGCTTTAAGACCATTCTTAACAGACTGAGACCTTGTTTTACCCCCAAAACATTTTGGTAATAGTTTTGGGTTATTAATTTTAGAGATGGCTTTCTCATAAAACTCTAAGTGATCTTCATCTATAACGACAACGACAAAGTCTATCAAAGGTTCGTCTATAAAATTCTCAATATTTTTTTCTAAGACATTTTTATGCCCAAAATGAAGATACTGTTTTGGAACTATTGATTTTGATCTTATCCCTTTTCCTGCGGCAACAATTAATGCGCCTGTAAATTTTTTTTCCATAAAGAATTTATTGTAATTGGTGTAGTTCAAGTTTAAATTAATAACCTGGATAATTGCAATAATAATTACGCTTTTATTTGTGTTATGATATTTTGGCCTGAGCAGTAGAATGGATTTTAGAGACTTATGGGAATCGGTGCCATATCCAGCATTCGTTTTAAATGTCAAAAATGAAATTAAGTTAGCTAATCCGTTATCTCAGCAATATTGTGAGACATCTCTCCATCGTTTGGTAGGCAAAAAGCTAAGTAGTTACATTGGGCCAAACAGTGCCGTTTTCGAAGTGCTTGATAAAATAAGCAATAATTCATCAGCAATTGTAAAATTCGATGTGCTAATAAATTGGAAAAATAAGGGAAATCAAGTTTTCGATATGTACGCGGTAAGTATTGAAACTGGTTTGAGTAATTTAATTTTCTTTCATCCAAAACGGCTAAAGGGTAAGATGGAGCAGGCTTTATTAAATCAAAGTTCTATCAAATCAGTAAGCGCTATGGGATCAGTGCTATCTCATGAGATCAAAAATCCACTTGCGAGTATTATTGGTGCGGCTCAATTGCTTGAAAGCTCAAATGTAAAAAATAAGAAAGCTTTAACCCAAATAATTCTTGAGGAAGCAAAGAGAATTGAGAACATTGTTGATAGGGTTCAACTGTTGGGAGAGATTAATAGGCTAAATTTTAATGTATTAAACATTCATGATGTAATAGACAAAGTTAAAAGAAGTGCCTCGCAGGGATACGGTTCGCATGTATTATTTGAAGAAATTTATGACCCTTCTATACCAAACGTAAATGGGGACTTTGAATTGCTCACCCAAGCTTTTCATAACATAATTAAAAATTCTTGTGAGGCTGTTGGCAAAAAGGGCGGACGAATAACTATAAGGACCTCTTTCTATTCTGGGTTGGCTCTAAGTTCTATTAGAGAAAAAAATAAAAAGCTACAGTTAATGATAACCTTCTCCGACAATGGACCGGGTGTATCTAAGAATATTATATCTGATATATTTGACCCATTTAGTACAACAAAAATGGGTGGATCTGGTCTTGGGCTACCTTTAGTCGCTAAGATAATATCCGAACATGGTGGCTTTGTTGAACTAGACGATATGTCCGAGGGAGCATGTTTTAAAATTTATCTTCCCGCTAGTAACACGCCCTTATCTGAAAGGATGCACTAGTGGAGGGTAATGTAATAATTGCAGATGATGATAGATCGCTGAGAATGATCTTAGCTCAAGCATTATCACGTGCTGGCTGTAAGGTAAGAGCAACAGGTACTCTAAGTACTTTATGGCGTTGGCTTGAAGATGGTGAGGGTGAAGTTCTGGTAACGGATGTTATGATGCCCGATGGAGACACTTTAGAGCTTATTCCGAGAATAAAAAGAAAACGACCTGATATGCCAATAATTGTAATGTCGGCAAAAAATAATCTAAATACTGCTATGCGGGCAAATCGATTTGGTGCTTATCAATATTTACCAAAACCATTTGATTTAAAAGATCTAATTTCTTCTGTTAATACAGCAATTAAGTTGAGGTCAAACTCCTCACCAAATTTAAAAAATAACTTGTCAAAAGGTGATATTCATTTGGAAGATAATTTGCCGATAGTTGGTAGTTCACCTGTTATGCAAAATATTTATCGTATTTTGTCAAAAGTAATCAATACAGATTTCAATATTCTTATAGAGGGTAAATCAGGGACTGGGAAAAATTTATTAGCAAGGGTTTTGCATGATTTTGGAACAAGAGGAGACAAGATTTTTTTAAGTGTCAACCTTTCGCTTATGTCTTTAAAGGAATTGCAAGATATTTTCGCAGAAAATTTTGAAGGTCAAACTGATAAAATCGTTGGAACTTTATTTTTGGATGAAATAAGCAACGCAAACATTGAGGTGCAAAACTTTATTCTCTCTGTACTAAATAAAAAGGAGTCCTCAAAAAAAGGTTATAAAGATGTGCAAGTCGTAAGCTCTTCAAGACAAGATCTTAAAGAAGATATCGAAAATGGCAAATTTCGTGAAGACTTATATTACAGACTAAATGAGGTTTCAATCGTGATCCCATTACTTGAAGAAAGACTAGGGGATATTCCAGAGCTTGCTAAACATTTTTTAAAAGAGTTTTCAAATAATGATTTTGAGACTAAATCGCTTACAAAAGCTGCTGTAGAACTTATTAAAAAGAAAAAGTGGTCGGGGAATGTTAGGGAGTTAAAAAATTTTATTGGCCGACTTTCATTAGTTTCAAATACTGACATCATAGATGAGAAAATAACGAAGCATGAACTTGCAATGATTACACCTCAAGAATCTGATTCAAACCCACTAGAAGGATCAAGAATATCAAAGTCTCTTGAAATGCATTTATCTCATTATTTTCGATCACTTGGAGATAGCTTGCCTGCTCCAGGCTTATACCAAACGGTTTTAAAGGAAGTAGAAGTACCTTTAATAAACTTGAGTCTTGATTTATGTGACGGAAATCAAATAAAAACGGCAAATTTGCTTGGAATTAATAGAAATACATTGAGAAAAAAAATTAAAGACTATGATTTAGTTGTTACACGTGGTAAAAAATTGATGTAAATTTGCAACAAATGGGCAGTCAGATTGTAAATACTGTTAAAAACAAAGATTTTATTAATACAATTTTAGACAAATTTTTCTTTTCTAATTTGGCAACATTTATTGTTGTTTTCCTAGGACCACTTTTGTCAATCATAACTTTTTTAGCCTTCAGTATAACCGAGGAGTCATCAAGACCAGAACTACTGTCTGCAATAATTGTATTAGATTTTCTCTATATATTTATTGTAGGGATATTAATCTTGCTTAAAGTCTCAAAAGTATTTTTTAACCAAAGGTCTAGAAAAGGGGGGTCTACACTTCATCTTAGGATTACCTCAGTTTTTTCAATCTTAGCATTATCTCCTGCAATAATTGTAGCTGTCTTTGCAACTATATCTCTCAATTTTGGGCTGGAGGACTGGTTTTCAGAAAAAGTTCAGAGGGTTGTAGGAAATTCATTGGAGTCTGCTCGGACATATAAGATGGAACATACCCAAAGTTTGAAAAATGATGCATTCTGGTTATCAAAAGTATTAAATGCTGAGAAGCAATTCAGACCTTTTTTGAGTGATGGTGATCTGCGAAAGATTCTTAATGTGAATCAACAAGAAGGTATATCTAAATCGTTTTTAATTAATTATTCAGGAATACTCAAGGTTAGAGGTGATAGGAGCTACTTGTTCGATTTTAAGCCAGTAACAGATTATGATGTGCTTGTCGCAAAAAATGAAGGAATTACAGTTATTGAAGATCTTGAAAATAATGAGTTTAGAGCCATTGTGTTTATGGAAGCGTTTCCTGACAGATTGCTATATGTGACTAGAAACGTCGATGGTGAGGTTTTATCTTTACTAGATCAAACAAAAGAGACTGTGATACTCTATGATAAGATTGAAAAGGAGAGAGGCCAATTACTTTTTGAGTTTGGTCAGCTTTACTTAGGTTTTTCGATTGTATTAATTCTATCAGCCGTATGGTTTGCTCTATGGATTGCAGAGCGGTTAACAAAACCAGTGAGCAATCTGGTTACAGCCGTTGCAAAAGTTGCAGATGGAGATCTCACCGTAGAGGTTTCTGAAGAAAAAGGCAAAGATGAGGTAGCTATTCTTGGTAAAGTATTTAACAAAATGACAAGGCAAATTAAAAAGCAGAGAGACTCACTTCTATCAATCAATAGTAAAACGGAAGAACAAAAGAGACAATTTGAAGCTGTTCTTGATGGTGCTTCAGGCGGAATAATTGGAATAAATGCTGATGGAACAATCAAAGTTATTAACGTTGCTGCTGAAAAAATACTGGGATTATCTGAGAATGAAGGCTTGAATGAGATTTTAAAAGATGTTGTGCCAGAATTCATACCTTTATTTAATAAGGTTACGTTTTTGGATAGTGGTTCGTTAGAAGAAGAAGTTGAAATCTTTAGAGAGAATATAAAAGAAAAGATATTTTTAAAAATTTCGATAATAAAATCTGATAAAGGCCGGTTAGAGGGTTATGTTTTTACATTTGATGACTTGACCGATTTAGTTGCGGCTCAGCGTTCCGCTGCATGGGGAGATGTAGCTAGAAGGGTTGCTCATGAAGTGAAAAACCCACTTACGCCTATAAAGCTGGCTGCAGAAAGATTAAAAAAGTATTTTTTTAGTTTGAATGAAAAGGACAAGCTTTCAGCTTCTGAGTATGCAAATATGATTATTAGACAAACGGAGAGTTTAAGTCGTCTGGTAACTGAGTTCAGTAACTTTTCTAGATTACCATTGCCTAAAAAAGTAGAGCTTGACTTATGTAAGCTAACGGAGAGCGCAATCTTATTACAAAAAGTTGCTCATAAGGATATTATTTTTAAGTTTAAAAAGAGTGATGACTCCATTCTGATTTTGGGAGATGGTCAAATGCTTAATCAAGCATTTTTAAATCTCATAAAAAACTCTATTGAATCAATTAATTCTGCAAAGGAAAACGCATTGATTGATGAGATTAAGTCTTATGGCCAAGTAGAGGTAGATATTCAAACTCAAAATGACGAAGTTTGTGTGACGATCTTGGATAATGGGATAGGGTTACCAAAAAATGTAAATCGATTGTTCGAACCATACGTGACGATAAAAAAAGAGGGTACAGGATTAGGATTATCAATAGTAAAACGGATTATCGAAGATCATTTGGGCAGTTTATTTCTTTTGCCAGGACGTAAAATGAAAGGTTGCTATCATTTTGGAGCTGAGGCAAAAATTATATTACCTACGATTAACTCCCAAAAACAAAAAATTGATCCAAAATTAAGCCTCAAGGAAGAGCAGATAAAATGAGTTATATACTCGTAGTTGATGACGAAAAAGATATCAGAGATTTAATTAGTCAGATTTTATTTGAAGAGGGTCATACAGTAAAGTTGGCTCACAACTCAACTTCCGCTATCGATTACATTAATAATGAGGAACCAGACCTAATTATATTAGATATTTGGCTCAAAGATAGTGAAATGGATGGTATCGAAATCCTAAAATCAGTAAGGCAAAATAATCCTTTGTGTCCTGTAGTTGTGATATCTGGACATGGAAATATAGAAATAGCTGTTGCAGCAGTTAAACAAGGCGCATACGACTTCATCGAAAAGCCATTTAATATTGATCAACTCTTGCTTGTTATAAATAGGGCTTTAGAAGCATCACGTTTACGGAAAGAAGTTTTTTCTCTTCAAAATAAAGAAATAAATGAAAGTAAGATGGTTGGTGGCACAGGTACTTTTAAAATATTAAAACAAAAGCTAGATAAATTGATTAAATCGAATGGACGAATACTTATTTCGGGTCCATCGGGGTCTGGAAAAGAAATTGCTGCGAGATATATTCATCAAAACTCACGCCGTGCAAATAATAGGTTTTTGACTGTTGCATGTGCATCTGTCCAATCTGAAAAAATGGAAGAGCTACTCTTTGGTCAAGAGATTGAAGGAAAAATTAACCCAGGACTTTTTGAGCAAGCTCATGGAGGAACATTGTTTTTTGATGAAGTTGCAGATCTACCTATCGGTACGCAATCAAAAATATTAAGAATTCTAGTTGATCAAGTTTTTTTTAGGGTTGGAGGTAAAAATGTTGTCAGAGTGAATTGCAGAATAATTTCTTCCACTTCAAAAGATCTGCTAATAGAGATAGACAAAGGTAACTTTAAAGAAGAACTTTTTCATAGGTTTAATGTGGTGCCGATAAGAATTCCATCTCTTGAAGAGAGAATTCTTGATATTCCGTTATTATCCACTCATTTTATTGATTGGTTAGCTAAAAATGAAGGCTTGCCAAATAAAAGATTGACAGAAGCCGCTATTAGAAAATTACAAAATATGAGCTGGCCTGGAAATATTAGGCAGTTAAAAAATACTATTGAAAGAGCACTTATTTTAGGCGCTAGTAAAACGGTTATTAATCCTGATGATATTTTTGAATTTATAGAGACTGAAAAAAATAATTTCCAAGGTAATGTATTAGACTTTAATAGCGAGTTTTTTGCAGATAAATCCCTTAGATCAGCTAGAGAAGAGTTTGAAAGAGCTTACTTAAAATACCAAATCAGTAAGTTTGGTGGAAATGTATCAAAGACCGCAAGTTATGTTGGAATGGAAAGGTCTGCTCTTCACAGAAAAATGAAATTATTGAATATTGAAAGCACAGTAAAAGATAAATAACAAACTTATAAAGGAAAAATTAATGAAAATTATAGTTTGTGGTGCCGGTCAAGTTGGATTACAGATAGCAAAGCATCTTTCTGATGAAAGAATGGACATAATAGTTATTGATAAATCTTCAGACTTAATAAAAAAAATAGTTGATGAGCTAGATGTTTCTGCTGTATGTGGCTATGCCTCTTATCCAAACGTTTTGGAACGTGCCGGAGCGCATGATGCAGATATGATTATCGCAGCTACACTGTCTGATGAAGTCAATATGGTTACATGCCAAATTGCACATTCCATTTTTTCTATCCCAAGAAAAATTGCAAGAATCAGATCAAACTTTTATCTTGAAGAAAATTATTCTAGCTTTTACCGTTCTGATCATCTTCCAATAGATGAGATAATATCTCCCGAGAGGGAGATTGCTGAAGGTTTATTGAAAAGACTTGAGGTTCCTGTTGCTTTTGAAGCTACAGAGTTTTTAGATGGATCTGCTGTCTTGATAGGTCTCACTTTAAAGGAAGAATGTGCTGTATTATCAACCCCTTTGAGACAGTTATCAGAGCTCTTTTCGACTCTAAATGCTATTGTGGTTGGAATAAGAAGAGGAAGTCATCTTTTTGTTCCAGATCCTGAAGATGAATTGCAACCAGATGATAATATTTATATTTTTAGCGATAAAAAAGATCTAAGTCGCACGATTGAGATTTTTGATAAAAAAAGCTTTATTGGTAAGTCACTCGTAATCCTAGGAATGGGAACAATAGGACAGAATGTAGCTAAAATGTTAGAAAATAAGAGAAACGAAGGTTTAAATGTTAAGGTTATAGAAAAATCAAAAGATAGGGCAGTCGAAGCGGCGGAAGTTCTGGAAAAGACCGTTGTTTTAAACGGAGATGGTCTTGATACCGAGACCTTGGATGAGGCTAATGTTGGGCTGTCAGATTTTTTTCTAGCTTTAACTGATGACGATAAAACAAATTTAATTGCTTGTTCAAAAGCAAAGGCATTTGGTTGCAAGTTTACGATGGCACTTATTAATGACCCTTCATTAGATAAAATGATCGCAACAATGGGGATAGATTCTTTTATTAGTCCAAAGTCGATTACGGTCTCATCAATTTTACGTCATATAAGACATGGAATGGTAAGGTCTGTTTATTCTGTAGGTGATGGTGAAGCCGAAGTTTTGGAGTTCCGCGTGCTAGAATTATCACCTATTGAAGGTAAAACTTTAAAAGACGTAGATTGGCCTAAAGACTCCTTGGTAGGTTTGTTAAAGAAAGATACAGAAGTCTTAGTGCCTAGAGGCAGTACCAAATTCGAAACAGGAGATGTATTAACAGTGTTCTGTTTAAGGGATGACATAAATAAGGTAGAAAATTTGTTTCAAGTGGGCGTAGACTTTTTTTAAAAAAGTGCTAAGTTAGACACTGACTAAAAAAGGCGCTAGACAATGGCTTCATCACAATCAAGTTTGCAAGATACATTTCTAAACTCAGTAAGAAAAAGCAGGAATCCTGTGACGCTTTTTCTGGTCAATGGGGTTAAACTTCAGGGGGTTATTACTTGGTTTGATAACTTTTCCGTTCTTTTAAGGAGAGAAGGAACGGTACAGTTGGTGTATAAACATGCTATTTCAACCATTATGCCTTCACTTCCTATTGATCTATTAGGTGAAGACAGTGAAGAAGAGTAGAAGTTAGCGTTTGCGTACTTATGTTATTTCTGTAATTTTTCAGGACCAACAGAGTAACTCTTTTAAAGAGGATGAATTTTTTCAATTAGCACGATCATTAAGCGCTTTAAGTATAAAAAAAAATATCGTTATACGTTTAGCTAAAAGTCACCCAGCTTTTTTTCTTTCGAAAGGACACTTGCAAAACATCAGAAATTACGTTGCAGATAACAATATAGGGCTTGTTCTAATTGATAATTCTTTGTCTCCTGTTCAACAAAGAAATCTTGAAAAAAAGCTTGTTGCCAAGGTTCTTGACAGAACTGGTCTGGTTTTAGAGATTTTTGGAAGTAGAGCTCAATCGAAAGAAGGGATGCTTCAGGTAGAACTAGCTCACCTCTTGCACCAAAAATCACGTTTGGTAAGAAGCTGGACTCATTTAGAAAGACAGAGAGGGGGGAAAGGGTTTCTTGGTGGGCCTGGAGAAACTCAAATCGAAGCTGATAGAAGAAGCTTAGCATCTAAAATAGTTAACGTTAGAAAGTCTATCAACAAAGTTCGAAAGACAAGAAATGTGCAAAGAAACCAAAGATTAAAAAATAGTATACCTTTGGTTTCCTTTGTAGGTTATACAAACGCTGGAAAATCAACGCTATTTAATGCTTTTCCAAACAAAAAAACAAAGGCAGAAGACAGGCTATTTTCTACACTTGATCCTTATTTGAAAAAATGTGGTTCACACAAAAAAGAATATATAATTTCTGATACCGTTGGCTTTATAAGAGATCTACCTACCTCTTTAGTGATAGCTTTTAGAGCAACGCTCGAAGAAATAGCTTTCTCAGACCTTATTGTTCATGTGGTAGATGTCTCTGACGAATTCGCAGATAAAAATGCGGAAGTGGTCTATAATACTTTAGAAGCATTGGGTGTAGATACTGGAGATAAAAATAGAATTATTGAAGTTCATAACAAAATTGATATTAGCGGTCAGCAGCGCTTTCCTCCTTTTTTAAAAGTATTACAAAAAAAAGGGATTTTTTCTATTTCTGCAGAGAAAAAACAAGGTTTAGAAAGGCTTTTTAAAGGAATTGAAGATAATTTGTATAGGCATAAGATTCAGGAAAATATTATGTTGAATGCATGTGAAACAGAAAAAATACAGTGGCTTTATGAAAATCAATTGGTTAAATCCTCTGAGTTGAGTGAAGACAATATAAAGCTCGAGTTAATTTGGGATGGTGAAGAACAACGGAGGTTTAAAGAAAATTTTGTGGAGCTGGTTTTATAATTTGAAAGAAAGGAGATATATCAAAGTCTTTTGGTAAGCAATAAGTAGGATGGCGCAATACTATAGAATTAAACTCATCTACAAAGGGAAGTACCGGATGGACTATTTCCTTGAAAGCTTGCCCGATTGGAGTAGAACAAATAGCCTTTGTTGGATCTCCAGCACTAAATCCAATTAAATTTCTTCGAAGCTTTTTTTGCACTGGCGGATTCTGAAAAATATATCTTATTAAGTCAATAATGTTTTTTAATCATATTTTGAACCTATCTTTTTTACTAAATAATCAATTAGAATTTTTCTTTTTTTATTATTTAAGAATACCGGTCTACATATCCTAAGATTATAATGCATATAAACATCAATATCTGTATATTTTCGTCCATCAACTGCCTTAACCTTTATTAAACAGTGACTTAAAGAGCCAGCTTCACCAATAAACATTTAATCGAGACCAATAAGAATTTGTAATGAATTGAATTGCTTTACTTACCCGACTTTGTCCTTCAATTGAAACCACATCAACCGGTTCTAAAGCAGATTTTATATCATCGATACTAATTCTGAAGTAATGATCTTTGTATATATGCTCCTTAGTCAGGTACTTTGCTAGCTGGGTGCCAATGAGTTGTAATAACATTAAATTTGTCTAGCTCTCCATTAGCTGGCGCCAGTGTATTCTACATAAAGATTCATATAAATCATTTCCTCCAATCTGTATTTGAGATCCATCTTTAATGGGTTTGTTGTTAGTAGATTTTCTTACCACCATAGTAGCTTTTTTCCCGCAATGGCAAATTGTCTTTATTTCCTTTAATTCATCGGCTAAGCCAAGGAGCGCTGATGATCCTGGAAATAAATTACCCTGAAAATCAACCCTTAGTCCGTAACACAAAACTGGTAGAAAGAGGTCATCAACAGCTCTTGCCAGTTGCCATACTTGTTCTTTCGTTAAAAATTGAGCTTCATCAATTAAAACACACGCAATAGGAGAACTTTTTTGCTTTGATTTCAGTAGGTTATATAAATTTAGTCTGTTGTTAAATGTATCAGCACGCTTCTCTATTCCTATCCTACTAGCAATTTTCCCCTCACCAGATCTATTGTCAATTTCTGCTGTTAAAAGGTAGGGCACCATACCCCTTTCCTCATAGTTATGCGCGGCTTGTAACAGAATTGTTGATTTTCCTGCATTCATAGTTGAATAATTGAAAAATAACTTAGCCATAATTCATCCTATCTCTAAAATCTCACGTGCTTCTTTCCAAGAAGCAACAGGCCTACTGTACTGTTCACAAATTTCTTTAGCAATCTTTACTAAGCTAGCGTTAGAAGGCGCTAATGTCTCTTTATCAATTCTGATGTTGTCTTCCAATCCGGTTCTAACGTGTCCCCCCAATTTTATGCACCATTCATTCAAAATTCTCTGATTTCTTCCAATCCCCGCACCACACCATAAAGCTTTTGGCAAAAGTCGATTAACGGTCTTTATATAATATTCAAAAACATCAAAATCTGCTGGCATAGCATTTTTTACCCCCATAACAAATTGAATATACAAATTTCCTTGTAATTTATTCTGTTTAGCTAAATTAGCTGCTTGATGAATGTGAGATAAATCAAATACCTCTATTTCAGGTTTAACAGAATTTTTAATCATTTCTTCCGCGAGCCAATCAACAAGATCTGGAGGGTTCTCATAAACTCTTGTAGGAAAATTGTTTGACCCAACAGTTAACGAAGCCATGTCTGGTCTTAAACTCAGCATTTTTCCTCGGTCAAAACCATGGCCTGAGCGACCACCGGTAGAAAGTTGGATAATCATGCCAGGGCAATATTTTTCGATACCCTCCTTCAATCTTCTATATCTATCAGGGTCTATGCTAGGTGTCCCATCATCATTACGAACATGACAATGGGCTATGCTAGCGCCTAATTCATAGCATTCTTGAGTACTTTCTATCTGTTCAGATATGCTTATTGGGACTGCAGGGTTATCTTCTTTAGTAGGAACAGAGCCTGTAATTGCAACACATATGATACACGGATCGGTCATCATCGTAATATAGGTTGAAATAAGGTAAATTAAAAATAAAATATCGGTAGATTATGTGTTCGTATCTTATTAAGGTTAATCATGTATTACGCTGCTTTTAACTCTAATGCCTACCTACATCATATTGCTTTGAACACTACCCGTCCTTTGGAATTGGCTAAGTTTTATGAAAAGGCGTTATCTATGGGAAGGAAACCAATAAGAGGTGGTTGGGTTTTATCCGGGGCTAGAAGGAAAGTTCTTATATTGAGCAATAAACAAAATTGCCTGGGATTTGCAAGCTTTGCCTGTCAAGATAGCCACTCTTTTAAAGTCTTAAAAAGAAATTTCATGGAAAGGGGCATAGACACATTTCAAGATGATAATTCTCTATTTATTCATAATAATTTTTATATTTTTGACTGCGACGGGAATAAAATTTATTTTGGACTTTCCAAAAATAAAAAGGATCAAATTTCGAAACTTTATGCTCCACTACAGCACATCACTTTCACCTCAGAAAACTTGGATGATTTTGTTGATTTTTATGTTAACAAACTTGGATTTAAAATTTCAGATAAGGTTATTAATAAAAGGGGTCAGCTCACAACTTGCTTTATGAGGTCAAACCAAGAGCATCACACTGTTGCATGTTTTTTAAGCAATAAATCGGGTTTAGATCATTTTAGTTTTGAAGCAGGAACATGGGAATGGATTAAAAATTGGTGTGATCATTTTTCCAAGCAAAATATTCAATTGATTTGGGGGCCAGGTCGTCATGGCCCGGGGAATAATCTTTTTGCATTTATAGAAGATCTTGACGGGAATAAAATTGAGATTTCTGCCGAGTTAGAAATTGTTCATGATAGGCAAACTAAAAAATGGCCTCATGAACCAAAAACGTTAAATTTATGGGGTAATGCAATAATGCGCTCTTAAGGAGGAAATTTATGAAATATTCAAGTTTTGTTAGACTAGGTGAAACCTGTTTTGGAGTTTTTCATCAGGGTAAAATTTTTGACCTGACCTATCAATTAGCTGGGGGTTCTTCAAGCTTGAAGGAAGCTATTCATTTTGGAAGTATTCCAGATAATATACAAGAATTAGAAAGCTATTTAGATAATGTCACATCCTACGAACCTGCGGATATAACATTTCTACCCGTTATACCAGATCCAGGAAAAATTTTCTGTATTGGTTTGAATTATGAAAAGCACAGGAAAGAAACAGATAGACCAGAGGTTCAATATCCCACTATTTTCACTCGATTTGCAGAGAGCCAAGTGGCACATCGAGAAGCGGTAATTAAGCCTACCTTGTCTGATAGAGTAGACTTTGAAGGTGAGTTGGCTGTGGTAATTGGAAAAGGTGGTAAAAATATCTCTTCAGAAGAAGCTTTAAAAAGTATTGCAGGATATACATGTTATAACGATGTATCTATTAGGGATTACCAAAGACACACCAGTCAGTTCGTGCCAGGAAAAAACTTTTCGAAAACAGGTGGTTGCGGACCATTTTTAAAATTAGCATCGTCGATTAAAAATTACCAAAGCTTGACTATTAAAACAATATTGAATGGCGAGGTTATGCAAGAAGCAAAGCTTGATCAATTGATCTTTAAGATACCTGAGATAATCTCCTATATCTCTTCTTTTACTCCTCTAGTCGCAGGAGACATTATTGTTACGGGAACACCTGGTGGAGTTGGGGATAGACGAGATCCACCTTTATATATGAAAAATGGTGATATTGTAGAAGTTGAAATTTCGGAGGTTGGCAAGCTAGTTAACCCGGTTCTCGACGAAAATATTATCCTTTAAATGCTTCTCAAATTATTGTGTCGCAAAATTTCGATGTAATTATTGTTGGGATGGGTCCTTCCGGTCTCGTTTTAGCTGGCTTGCTTGCCAGCTATGGCATTGAGGTTGGCATTTTTGAAAAGAATAAAAGTACTGTCAAAGAGCCACGAGCGGTTTCTATTGATGATGAAGCACTCCGAATTCTTCAGAGCTTTTCGTTGCATAAAGCTGTGTTAAAAAATGTTTCTCAAAATTATGGGTCTCATTACTACGATGCCAAAGGTAAGCTATTTTTAAAAGTTGAACCGAATTCAAGTGAAAATGGCTTTTTTAAACGAAATGCTTTTGATCAACCAACTTTTGAAAGCACATTGAGGAAACATCTGGAGGGTAAAAAAAATATCAACATCAATTTTTCACATACACTAATTTCTATAAAAAATGAGACTAACCGTGTTATTGCGAATTTTGAGGATAGTAAAGGGATAAAAAAAAGCATTTTAGGACGGTATCTCGTAGGTTGTGATGGGGGTCAATCAACTGTTAGAGACCTTATTGGCGTGGTAATGAGAGGTAGCACTTTTAATCAAAAATGGTTAGTCGTTGATATATATAATACAAAAAATTTTTTTAGGCATACGCAAGTTTATTGTAACCCCGAGCGTCCAACCATAACTTTACCTGGTCCCAATGATATAAGGAGATATGAGTTTAAACTAAATGATGGAGAGGGATCCAAAAAATTAAGTGAAGATTTTACAAGAAAGCTTATAGGAAGTGTCGGAGTAGATGGACAAGCAAAGATTAGAAGATCACAAGTATATCAATTTCATGCATTGATCGGTTCAGATTGGAAAAAAAAATCTGTATTTATTGCAGGTGATGCAGCGCATTTGTCTCCGCCGTTTGCTGGGCAGGGAATGAATAGCGGAATTAGAGATGTAGGGAACTTGGGTTGGAAATTAGCGTTAGCTGTTAAAATGCCACAATCAAGTAATATACTGGAAACCTATTTTCTTGAAAGAAAAGAACATTGCTGGGCCCTAATTAATTTGGCGATACGAATGGGTAAAATAATGATGCCAAAAAACAGCTTGTATTCCTTTTTTAACGCGTCTTTTTTTAGGCTAATCAAGTTAAATAAAACACTGCTTAGTTATATGTCTCAAATGAAATATCGGCCCAAACCAAAATTAAAAAAAGGACTTATTTTTTTTCATGGGAAAGAGACAAGAGATGAAAAGAAATTAATTGGAACGCTATTTCCACAACCCTTAGTGCAAGATAAGGCAGGAATTTTGTCTAACTTGGATGAGGTTTTGGGTAACAAGTTTTCATTAGTTTGTTATATCAAAAACCATGAGACTTACATCAGTCTGGAGAAAAATCTTAATAGTTTTTCGAAAACTTGTAAGGTTGTTGTTGTATTGAATCAATCTTGTATGATTTTCCCGAGTAGGCATGAGGTTGTTCGAGATTTTAATAACCTTTTAGAAAAAATGGAGACAAGGGTGCCAGAGAATAGGGTTCTTTTGCTCCGACCTGATAAATTAGTATCCGCAATCTATAAAAAAAATAATCTTCATTATTTATCAAATTTATTAAATAATAACGAGATATTTAGTTTTTAGAGTGTATAGTTACTATAAATTAAAAATTATTAACATCTGGGGAGGAAGTTTAATGAAGTTATTTTTAAGATTTTTAGTCGCATCTGCTTCTGTACTGTTTCTTTCAATATCTGCATACGCAGGAGAAGTAGTACTAAAGTTCCATTCATTTCCGCCAATGCCTGCAAATTCTAACGCAAAATTTGTTAAGCCGTGGAGTGAAAAGGTTTTAGCGGAGTCAAATGGAGAAATAAAAGTTGAAATATATCCTGCAATGCAGCTTGGTGGGAAACCACCTCAACTTGTTGATCAAGTGAGAGATGGTGTAGTAGATATTGTTTGGACTGTTGCTGGTTACACACCCGGAAGATTTCCACACTTAGAAGCGTTTGAACTACCGTTTATGCCTGCGTCTGCTGAGGCGACATCTCAAGCTCTACAAGAATATGTAGATACTGTAGCTGCCTCTGATCTTAAAGATTATAAGGTTTTAGCCGTATTTTGTCATGCTCCAGGAAAAATTCATACTAAAGAAAAAGTTATTAAGTCTGCTGCTGATTTGAATGGTATGAAGATGCGTGGTCCTACAAGAGTGATAACCAAAATGTTAGAAGGTTTAGGGGCAACTCCAGTAGGTATGCCTGTCCCTGCAGTTGCTGGAGCACTATCTAAGGGTGTGATCGATGGTATGGTTGTGCCTTGGGAAATTATGCCGTCTTTCAAGCTTCATGAGCTTACAAAAGCACACACCACAGTTTCGGGATCCAGAGGTTTATACACAACCCCGTTTTTGTTCTTGATGAATAAAGCGAAATACGAGTCTCTAAGTGATGAGCATAGAAAGGTTATTGATAATAATGCTGGTCTTGCCCTGGCAAAACTTGCTGGACAGCTTTGGGACGGTTTCGAAGTTCCAGCTAGGAAGTTAGCATTAGATGCTGGTGGAACAATACACTCTCTATCAGGAGGTCCTCTTGCAGAAATGAAGGCGGCTGGTGAAGGCCTTGAGAAGGATTGGATTAAATCAGCTAATGAACGCGGCTTAGATGGTGCAATGCTTGTTAAAACTGCGAAAGACTTAATTTCAAAATATGACAAGTAAAAATACCTTGTTAGATCTTGAAGAAACAGAGCGCCCAAACGACATGTTTGGGCGCTTTTTACTTAAGATTGTAACATATTTAGCGATTTGTGGAGGTATAGTTCTTGTTGTAATAGTACTTATAAATTTCATTTCTATCGCAGGTAGAACAATGTTTGGCAAGCCTCTTACAGGAGACTTTGAACTTGTTGAAATGGGATGTGCAGTTGCAATGTTTTCATTTTTGCCGCTTTGTCAATTTAAGAATGGCAACGTTATTGTAGATTTTTTTACAATAAACCTCTCTAACAAAATTAAAAACTGCTTAAATGGTCTAGGAGCTTTTTTATTTTTTTTAATATCTTCTTTTTTTACGTGGAGAATGGTTTATGGTGCCTTAGACATGTTCAAGTACAATGAACAAACGATGTTACTTCAAATTCCTGTTTGGATTCCATTTGTACCAGCGGTTATTTCTTTTGGTATTCTATCGATAACCTGCCTTTATACATCAATAATATTTTTCAAATCGGCTTTAAAATAGAAAATATTTATCATGGACAGACTCTACCTTGGCATAATAGCTTTCCCAATTCTTTTTTCTTTATTGGCTGTTAGAGTTCCTATTGGTTTAGCAATGTTGCTCGTTGGCTGTTCAGGAACAATTTTTATAGCCGGTTGGTTGCCCATTATGTCCCAAGTGAAGACAAGTGCATGGCATCTTTTTTCCAATTATTCATTTACTGTAATTCCTTTATTTTTACTAATGGGAAACTTTGCATCAAAAGCAGGAATGAGTGAATCTCTATTTCGGTTTGCTGGTGCTTGTCTTGGACACAGACGAGGTGGGGTGGCTATGGCAGCAGTCGGTGCATGTGCTGGTTTTGGCGCTATATGTGGTTCATCTCTTGCTACAGCCGCTACCATGGGTCGTGTGGCTCTTCCTGAGCTACGTAGAATGGGTTATTCTGGATCTTTAAGCACTGGGGCTTTGGCCGCTGGTGGTACGTTAGGTATTTTGATACCACCATCAGTTATATTGATAATCTATTCAATTTTAACCGAACAAAATATTGCAAAAATGTTTTTAGCAGCTTTTGTACCTGGGATTTTAGCGGCAATTGGATATCTGATAGCAATAGCGATTTTTGTAAGGATAAAACCAGATTCGGGTCCACCCACAAGCTATGTGGGATGGAGGCAGAGACTTAATTTATTTGGACAAGTGTGGCAAATACTTGTTATATTTTTTCTTGTAATTGGAGGTATTTATCTTGGGTGGTTTACGCCAACCGAAGGTGCCTCAATAGGTGCAGCCGGTACAGGTATTATGGCACTCTTTACAAAAGGCTTCAATTTTAGTGATTTAATAGATGTTATTAAGGATACAGCTGTCACGTCCGCTATGATTTTTTTAGTATTATTAGGGGCTGAGTTCTTTAATTCGTTTATTGCACTTACACAAATAACTAATGAATTGGCAACATTTGTTATTAGCAATGAGCTCTCTCCATATCTAGTCGTATTTTGTATATTGGTTCTATACATTCTTTTAGGTTGTCTTATGGATAGTTTAGCAATGATACTACTAACTATACCTGTATTTTTCCCCATCATTATTGAGTTAAATTTTGGAATGAGTATTGAGGAGGTTGCAATCTGGTTTGGTATCCTTACTCTAATCGTTGTTGAAGTGGGGCTAATAACCCCACCGGTAGGCTTGAATGTTTTTATAATTAATAAAATGGCAAAAAATGTTCCAATTTCAGATACCTTTATTGGAGTTTTGCCATTTTTAATAAGCGACCTTATTAGGGTCGGCATACTGTTTATCTTTCCTGGTATAAGCTTGTTTTTAATTCGGCTTTTTGGATGAAGTTAATTTGGAGGTTTTATAATGAAAAATGAAGAAATAGTGGATTCATTGAAGGTCATAAAGTGTCAACATGTTTCTCTTGAAGTTAGCAATGTAGACGTCTCTCTAAAATTTTATAGAGACTTTCTAGGATTAAAGCTCTCAGAAAGGCACTATGCCAATGAAAATCCTGCCATACCTTTTGAGATGGCATTTATGAGACTAGGTAAGCAACATCATGATCTTGTGCTAACGCATGATCCAAAGAGAGACTACCCTGAAAAAATATTTAATTCTGGTCCTGCTGGAATTCATCATTATGCATTTGAATGTCCAAATAAAAAAAGTTTCGATATGTATTTAGAAAGGGCAAAGGAAATGTCATTAGAGATTGTAAGGGGACCCGTTCTTCATAGTGCGTATCAATCTAAAGGTGATGGAACGTGGGGAGAAAATTGGAGTTTTTACGTTTTAGATCCGGATAAGCACAGAATAGAAATTTTTTGTGAAATGGCAGAGATAGACAACGCTGGTTGCTACATAATGGAAAATGGTAAAAAGGTACCTGATAAAAAGGTAGAAGAGATTTAATTAAAATACATGATGAAAAAGAATTTTGATTGCATCGTTATTGGTTACGGTCCTGTTGGCGCTTTACTCTCGATATTTCTATCAAAATTAGGACTGAGAGTTGCAGTAATAGATAAAAATTTAGATGTTTACCCATTACCACGAGCAATACATTTTGACGAAGAGGTGATGCGTATTTTCCAAATGGTTAATCTTAGTAAGCAGATTTCTAACATCTCAAGAATAGGTACTAAGGGGATGCATTTTGTCGATGAAGAAGACAATATTTTAATGGAAAGAAAAGGATCAAACTCCATTGGGGAGTTTGGTTGGCAAAAAAGCTGGTATTTTCATCAACCTCAGCTTGAAAGACTTTTGAGGAGTAATGCAGAGAAGGAGAAAAACTTCGTTAGCTTTTTGGGATATGAAACCCAAAAAATAAACCAGGATAGTGATTCAGTAACTGTGACATCATATAGCAAGAGTAAAAAAAAAGAGCTTGTGATAAAAAGCAAATATCTAGTTGGGTGCGATGGAGCAAACTCTAATACGAGCGACTTTATAGGGCAAGGAGTAAAAGATTATGGATTAAAAGAAAAGTTTTTAGTCCTCGATCTAATAGTCGACAATCGATACCAAAACATAAAAAATTTGCCTGATTACACTGTTCAGCACTGTGATAAGGTTAGGCCAGTGACGCGCTGTTATATAAATAAAAAAAGAAGAAGATGGGAAGTCAAAATATTGCCTAGCGATAATGAAAACGAGTTCTTAAAAAGTAAAGCTATATGGAAATTCCTAAGCAAATGGATAGAAAAGAAAAGTGCAAGAATCGAGCGTAGCCAATTATATACATTTAGATCAATACTTAAGAAGAAATGGTATAAAAATAGGGTGATTTTAGCAGGAGACAGCGCACACCTTTCTCCTCCTTTTCTTGGGCAAGGTATGTGTGCTGGCATTCGTGACGTTGCAGCCCTAGCTTGGCGCTTAAAAGGATATGCCAATAATAAACTGTCGGCAAATGATTTAGTAAACTATCAAGCAGAAAGGTTTCCGCATGTATCTGCTTTTATTAAGTTGGCTACTGAAGTAGGCAAGATAATGTCGAACCCCGGCTTGCTTAAGAAGTCTGAAAAGTCAAAAAGTATGCGATTATTTGATTTCCCAAAACCAAGATTAAAAACAGGTTTCTTTTATACATGTTCCTTATCTGGGACACTATTTCCACAATTCATCGACGGAAGTAAAAAAAGTGATGATAGCCTTGGGTATAAATTCATCTTACTAGTTTTAGAAAATAATGCGTATTACAATGATAATATAGGTTCAAATATATTAATTAAAAAAATTGCCAAAGGATCTTTAAGAAACTGGATTATAAAAAGCAAAAAAGAAGCGGTGATTATTCGACCAGATAAGTATATTTTTGGCAGTGCTTCATCAAAAAAAGAAGTAAAGTCGCTGCTTAATTGTTTTAGTCATATGTATCGAGTTTAATATTACTTTAGCTTAAAGATTTAAAGTACTGAGTTTATTGATATTTTACGACTTTATTTCCTTTTGAAAGCCACTCTTTTATTCCTTTTGTATTATAGACATTGGGAAAATCATTAGTTTTTTCTAACGCTTTCGCAATTGCAGTAGTTCTTCTGCCCGTTCTACAAAAAAGAATTATTCCCTTTTCAGAGTTTTTAATATTTTTAACTTTGTTAATAAATCCTTTGAAATCGTAAGTTCCATCTTTTTCAAAAAAAGTATGTTGATAGCTGTTTTCAATCACTCCAGTTGAAACCCATTCATCTTTACGTCTCACATCGATAAGTGGAATGCCAAACGACATCAACCTTTTAATTTCATCATTTCCTATATTTTTTGTCTCAGCATAACTGTTACTGGTTAAGATGAAGACAGATAAAAGTATTAAGGTTATGATGCGTTTAAGTTTCATTTGAATACGAACAGTTGTTATCCAATTACAATACGACTATATTCTACAATAATAACTGAACATTAGATATCTTTACAGGAAATATTCAAATGGATAAACTTAAATCTTTTATAACTGCGCTATGTTTCTTTATCTCTACAAGTGTTTGTATGGCGCAAAACGAAATTATATCTCACGGTATTTCAACTTTTGGAGATTTGAAGTACGAAAAAGATTTTAAGCATTTATCATATGTTAACCCTGATGCTCCAAAAGGAGGTGAAATTTCTTTTTGGGCGTTTGGATCGTTTGACTCAATGCATCCGTACACGAGGAAGGGAAGAGCAGGAGCATACTCATCAATATTTTTTGAAAGCCTACTAGAGGGTACATCTGATGAAATAGATTCAGCGTACGGATTGATTGCAAAAGAGATTGAATATCCAGAGGACCGATCATGGGTTATTTTTACGCTGAGGAGTGAAGTATTATTTTCTGATGGATCGCCTTTAACCGCTAAAGATGTGCTTTTTTCGTATAAATTACTTAAAGAAAAAGGTCTTCCTTCTTTTAGAGCAGTATTGGAAAAAGATATTCAATCGGCACAACTTATTTCTGATCGTAAAATAAAATTTATTTTCAATGACGATGTGCCAAAAAGAGATTTAATTAATACAGTCGGTGGATTGCCGATTTTTTCAGAAAAATACTTTACAGATAACAAAATAGATTTTGAGGCATCAACTTTAACTCCTGCTTTAGGCTCAGGGCCATATGTTTTGGATAAAGTAGATGTAGGTAAACAGATTATATACAAAAAAAATCCAAACTATTGGGGTAATGATCTCCCAATTAATAAAGGTAGATATAACTTCGATAAATTTAGAATTGAATACTTCGCAGATTATAATTCGGCGTTCGAAGGTTTTAAGGCTGGTACATATACTTTCAGAAATGAAGCATCCTCAAAAAT
This sequence comes from uncultured Alphaproteobacteria bacterium, assembly GCA_902619165.1. Lineage (GTDB taxonomy): Bacteria > Pseudomonadota > Alphaproteobacteria > Rhodobacterales > Rhodobacteraceae > CACIJG01. Next base: position 49,228 of record CACNDI010000010.1, on the reverse strand, counting down.
ATGGGCTACAGGTTATGATTTTCCTGCATTGGAAAAGAATTGGGTTAAGAAAACGACACTTCCAGATGGAAATTTATCTTCGGGGCAATCATTTGTCCTCAATTTGAGACGAGAAAAATTTCAAGATATAAAGGTTAGAAAAGCTATAGGATTAATGTTTAATTTTGAATGGTCGAATAGCACACTTTTTTATGGCCTCTATGAACGCATAAATTCTTTTTGGGACAATAGTGATCTCAAGGCTTCAGGAATGCCAATAGAACAAGAGCTAGTTATTCTTAATAAATATAAAGACATCCTAGATGAAAATAACTTTAGCGAAGAAGTTTTTTCATTCCCTAAATCGTCATTAAAACAACTCGATCGAAAAAACTTAAGGCAAGCATCCAAATTATTGGATGATGCAGGTTGGGAAGTTGGTGACGATGGTTTGCGAAGAAACGCTGACGGTAAAACACTTGATGTTGAGATACTGAACGATAGTCAGGCATTTGACCGCATAATTAACCCTTATATCGAAAACTTAAAAAAGCTAGGTATCAATGCCGCAAATATAAAAATTGACAATGCGCAGATGACTGACAGGCGTAGGAAATTTGATTTTGATATGCTTGTAGGTTTTTTGAGTACCCAATTAACACCAGGGTCCGAGCTAGAGCAATATTTCGGATCTGAGTCTGCCGATTTTTCTATTTTTAACTTAACCGGGGTTAAAGATCAGGGTGTTGATGCAATAATTAAAGAAGTAAGAGCGGCAAAGTCTAGAGAGGAATTGGGGTTTGCAATAAGGGCTTTGGATAGGGTTTTAAGAAATAAGGTCATCTGGGTACCTCAGTGGTTTAAGAATAAACACACAATTGCTTATTTTGATATGTATGAGCATCCTAAAAACTTACCACCATATGATATTGGTGTTCTTGATACATGGTGGATGAATTCTGATAAATATAATGATTTAAAGGGTCAGGGTGCTTTAAAATAATCATAAAAAATGCTCAGTTATATCTTTAGAAGATTGATTCTTATTGTACCTACATTAGTTGGGATAATGTGTATAAATTTTTTCTTGGTACAATTTGTTCCTGGTGGTCCTATCGAACAAATAATAAGTGACTTAGAGAAAAATAGCTCTTTTCTTGATAGTATTGGCGGAGGCTCTCAAGAAATAAGAACAAGCGATGGACTTCAATCATATAAGGGATCGGTTGGGTTGCCAAAAGATTTTATTGATGAATTGGAAGCACAATTTGGTTTTGATAAGCCACTTTGGGAGCGGTTTTTTTCAATGATGTACGACTATATTACTTTTGACTTCGGGGATAGTTATTTTCGATCAATTTCAGTTATAGAACTTATAATAGAAAAGATGCCCGTTTCTATATCATTAGGCTTATGGACAACCCTCTTGGCATACATGATATCTATTCCCTTAGGAATAAGAAAAGCTTTATTGGATGGTTCAAGTTTTGACAATTGGACATCTACGCTCATTATAATTGGATACTCTATTCCTGGATTTTTATTTGCAATTTTTCTTTTGGTTCTTTTTGCAGGTGGTTCCTATCTCCAATTGTTTCCTATCAGAGGACTAGTATCCTCAAATTTTGAAAATATGTCCTTTTTTGGGCAAATAAAAGATTATTTCTGGCATATTGCTCTTCCAGTCTTAGCATCTACAGTCTCAGCTTTCGCTACATTGACATTACTAACGAAAAACTCATTTTTAGACGAAATAAAGAAACAATATGTAATTACTGCAAGATCAAAAGGCTTGAGTGATCAAAGAGTTTTATATGGCCATGTTTTTAGAAACGCTATGTTGATTATAATAGCTGGGTTTCCTGGGCTTTTTATTTCGGTTTTTTTTGGATCCTCTTTAATTATAGAAACGATTTTTTCTCTAGATGGATTGGGTCGTTTGGGTTTTGAGGCTGCAGTATCAAGAGACTATCCCGTAGTATTTGGTACTCTTTATATTTTCGGCTTATTAGGATTGGTGGTAGGGCTTCTCTCAGACTTAATGTACGTCTGGGTTGACCCAAGAATTGATTTTGAAAAGAGACAATCTTGAGCAAACAACTTAATTGGAAAAGATGGGAAAATTTTAAAAAAAATAGGCGTGCCTTTTATTCGGCTATTATTTTTGGAATGCTCTTTTTTCTTTCTTTATTTGCAGATTTCATAGCTAACGATAAGCCGTTATATATTAAGTCTCAAGACAATGTATATTTCCCTATATTTAGTTTTTATTCTGAGGTTGAGTTTGGGGGTGACTTGAAAACGGAGGCAATATACACTGATAGAGAAATACAATGTCTTATTTTAACAGAAGGCAATGATGATTGTTGGGACTCTCCTGAAACCGTTATTTCTGAAGGATATAAAAATAAAACAAATAAAGGAGTAATAATTTGGCCTCTTATTCGGTTCAATCATAATACTATTGCCGATTTAAATGTGCCAGCACCATCTCCACCGGATAGTGAGCATTGGCTTGGGACGGATGATACTGCGAGAGATGTTTTAGCAAGAATAATTTATGGGTTTCGTATCTCTGTGATATTTGGGTTAACAGTTACTTTTTTTGCAAGTATGGTTGGTATTTTTGCAGGTGCAATTCAGGGCTATTTTGGTGGGAAAACGGATTTATTCACTCAGCGTTTTATAGAAATATGGAATTCTGTACCCTCCCTTTACGTGATAATTATTTTATCAGCCTTTTTAAGAATAGACTTTTTGATATTAATGCTATTGATAACTTTATTTAGCTGGACGGCGTTGGTAGGTGTCGTCCGTGCTGAATTTTTAAGAGCTAGAAACTTTGAGTATGTGATGGCAGCGAAGGCTCTCGGTGTATCAACGGGTTCAATTATTTTTAAGCATTTATTGCCTAATGCGATGGTTGCAACGCTAACTTTGGTACCGTTTATTCTAACAGGATCTATAGGATCGTTAGCAGCGCTTGACTTTTTAGGTTTTGGTTTGCCCGCTTCGTACCCATCGCTTGGTGAACTTACAATGCAAGCAAAGCAAAATCTTCAGGCACCGTGGTTGGGCTTAAGTGCGTTTTTTGTATTTTCTATAATGCTGGCGCTCCTCGTTTTTATTTTTGAAGGCATAAGAGATGCTTTTGATCCAAGAAAGACTTTTGTATGAGAACGCATCTATTAAGCTTAAAGAACTTATCTATTTATTTAAATGGGTTAAAAGGTGACAGTAAAAGGTTAGTTTCTAACATAAATATTAATATCCATAGAGGGGAATTTGTTGCGTTAATAGGAGAGTCTGGCTCAGGAAAGACTTTATCCGCACTTTCTACTGTTGGTTTGTTACCCTCTGCTATCAAAGCTTCAGGTACAGGAAAGTGGCTAAATCTGAACTATGATTTGGCAGATCATAATTCTTTAAGAATGTTTCGTGGAAAGGAAATAGGCTTTATATTTCAAGAGCCTTTAGTGTCTCTGAATCCTCTTCACACTATAGGCAAACAAATTGGTGAGTGTATAACAACACATGCACACATTCCAAACGCAGATCTTAAGGATAAAGTTATCGCTTTATTGAAAGATGTAAAACTTGATGATCCAGAGAGACGCTTTAATCATTATCCACATCAATTATCAGGTGGCCAACGTCAAAGAGTGATGATTGCAATGGCGCTTTCAAATAAACCAAAGCTTCTAATTGCAGATGAGCCTACTACCGCTTTAGATGTAACTATCCAAAAAGAGATCCTTGATTTGTTACACTCCTTAAGAGCCTCCTATGATCTTTCAATATTATTCATAACGCACAATTTAAAGATTGTAAAAAATTTGGCTGATCGTTTATATATTATGAAAGAAGGGGAAATAATTGAAAGTGGTAAAACCGAAGATGTTTTTAAAAAACCAACTCATGCATACACAAAAGACTTAATCGAGCCCAAAATTAAAATTATAAAATCAAGATTAAACACTTCAAAGATTCTATTATCAGCTGAAAACTTATCAGTTAAGTATAAAGGCCCTAGAAGCTTATTTAGAAGCTCGTCTAAAGACTTTTGTGCCTTAAATAAAGTTTTTTTAAATATTAAATTGGGCGAGACACTTGGAGTTGTAGGCGAAAGCGGTAGTGGTAAAACAAGCTTAGCTCTATCAATACTTAAGTTGATAGATTATCAAGGAGATATAAAATTGCATCTTCCTGAACCTCGTCTCAGAAAAAAGGAAAGACTTAAAAATTATAGACGTAATGTTCAAATTGTTTTCCAAGACCCTTTTTCTTCACTCTCACCAAGACTCTCAATTCGTGATATAGTCGGTGAGGGTGTTATTTCACATCGTATATTTTCTAAAGAACAGGTAGAAGAAAAAATACTATTAGCTCTGAGTAGAGTAGACCTTGACAAAAATACTCTCGAAAGGTATCCCCATGAGTTTTCTGGTGGACAACGACAGCGTATTGCAATTGCAAGAGCAATAATTATGGAACCGAAGCTCCTAATTTTAGATGAACCAACTTCATCATTGGACGCGGCTGTTCAAAAACAGATAATTAAGTTGTTAATTGATTTGCAAAAAGACCTTAATTTATCTTACTTATTTATAAGTCACGATTTAGAGTTAGTTTCAACTATTTCTCATAGAATGGTTGTAATGAAAGATGGTATGATTGTGGATGAGGGAACTCCGGCAAGACTATTAAGGTATTCAAAAAACGAATACACAAAAAGGTTAGTAGAAAGTTCAATTTTTTAAAAAAGGATTTTGAGATGAACTATGACGAACAAAATATTTTTGCAAAAATTATCAGGGGTGAATTGCCTGCTGAAAAAATTTATGAGGACGAAAAAGTTTTGGCTTTTATGGATATAATGCCAAGGTCGCCAGGTCATTTTCTTGTTATACCTAAAGCGAGTGTACGGAATATTCTGGATATTGATAATGAAAGTCTATGTGCAGTTATAAAAGTAGTGAAAAAGCTTGCGGTTGCATCTAAAAAAGCAATGAATGCAACGGGTATAACTATCCAGCAATTTAGTGAGGCTGATGGAGGTCAAGAGGTATTTCACTTACATTTTCATATTATACCTAGATATGAAGGAAAACCAATGGATAGACCTGGTCAAATGGTAAAAGATATGTCTGTTTTATCGTTGCAGGCTAACAAAATAAAGGCCGAGTTAGGGGCTTAGTTAGATAATCATGTACGAATATAGTGGAAGAGCTTTATTATTTGGTGCCAGTGGTGGTATAGGTCAAGCCTTTAGCCGGTTCTTAGAGGATAAGCTTGGTTCAGAAAATGTGGTAAATGTAAGCCGATCCTTTGATGGGTTTGAGATTTCAGATGAAGAAAAAATTTTAAAATTTTCTGAATCAATAGAAGGTTCATTCAGTTTGATTATCAATGCAACAGGGGTTTTGCAAACTACTGAAGAGGGGCCTGAGAAAACGATTAATGTGGTTAAACAAAAATCAATGATTGATATGATGACGATTAATGCAATAGGGCCCGCCTTATTATTAAAAAATTTTTCTAAAAAGTTGGATAAAACAAAATTTAGTGTATTCGTTAATCTATCTGCCCGAGTGGGTTCCATAACGGATAATAGACTTGGGGGTTGGATTTCCTATAGGTCATCTAAAGCTGCTCTAAATCAAATTATTAAGACTTCTTCTATAGAGATAAATAGGAGAAATAAAAACGCTATTTGTGTGGGCCTTCATCCGGGTACAGTTAAAACAAGGTTCACAGAAAAATTTCAAGATACTACTGAAACCATTTCGCCAGACGAGTCTGTTAAGATGATGATGAAAGTTGTTGAAAACCTTTCTGTGGATGACAATGGGTATTGTTTTGCCTATGATGGAAAGGTAATTCCTGCGTGAACTTTCCATTCCAACTTTCAGTTTTAGGACTTGCACCGCTTCTTTATTAATTGAAAGGTTGTTTATAGGTGATAAGTGAAAACACTAAGGGAGCATTTTTAATCTCTCTCGCAGCAGCTTGCTATGTAATGAGTGATATTTTCATGAAATTTCTCTCAACTGAAATCTCAATGTTTCAAATAACCTTTTTAAGAGGACTGTTAGTAACGTTTTTTCTTTTTTCTTACTGTTATATGAGTGAAGCATCTTTTTTTATAAAAGAATGGAGAGACCGAATTGTAATAACAATTAGATCAATTTTAGAAGTTATCATGACATATGCATTTCTGGCGGCTCTTTTCAACATGAATGTAGCCAATGCTAATGCTATTCTTCAATTAATTCCTCTTATGGTTCTGTTGGGATCATTCATTTTTTTACGACAATCACCAAAGACATACGAATGGATTGCTGTCTTGGTTGGATGTTTTGGTGCAGTTATAATTATTCGCCCGGGATCATCGGATTTTAACTTCTTTACGATTCATGCATTAGTTGCAGTTTTTTGTTTGTCAGCACGTGATCTATTAACTGTAAGATTGAATAAAAATATACCATCAAATATTGTAGCTTTTTATAGTGCACTAATGCTGACCATGGTTAGCTTTTTATTAAGTGAAGACACCCATCTTTTTGGAAAAGTAGATAATTCTTTATTTATAGTTTATACAGCTATATTCGTTTCTATCGGTTATACAGCCTCGGTTTCTGCCATGAGATATGGTGAAGTAACATTTGTTTCTCCATTTAGATATACCGCCTTACTATGGGCTAGTGTCATGGGGTTTATTTTTTTTGGTGAGATACCTAAATTTAGTACACTTTTTGGAGGATCTCTAATAATCCTTGCTGGAATCTTTATTTTTTACAAATCAAAAGACAATAAGAAAACTTTATAAAAACTATTTATTAAACTCTAGATGTCAAACCAGGAAACTCTCGAACATATTTTGGATCTTTTAGATGACGAAGAAGGCATTTCATTTAAAAGAATGTTTGGTGGGTATGGACTGTTTAAAAATGAGCTGGCTGTTGCATTGATCCTGCGCTCAGAAATTTTCATGAAAGTTGATCAATCAAATATAAATGATTATAAATCTTCTTTTTCTAAACCATTTACATACAAAAAAAATGGAAAAGATATATCACTGTCAAATTGGTCAATTCCCTCTGAAATTTTAGAAGATAAAGATTTATTTATTGAATGGTTTTTGAAGTCCTATAAGGTTGCTCTTAATAAAAAAATAGGAAAAAAAGTTGAGTATTGAAAGCTGGTTATATCTTATTTTAATCTGCCTTATGGGTGCTTTTTCTCCAGGTCCTAGCTTGATAGTGATTTTACGTCACGCAGTTGCTGATGGTAGAAGCGCAGGCATTAACGCGGCGGTAGGTCATGGCTTAGGCATTTTTATATATGCACTCGTCTCAGCGATCGGTCTAAGTTTTATATTAATTAGTTCACCAAAGATATTTTCGTTTGTCCAAATTTTAGGAGCATTATTCTTGTTGTGGATAGGCTTTCAAATACTCCGGGGAGGACTATCAAAAAAAGACTTATCAAATTTTGGGGAATATAAAACACAGTCATCAGGCATTACATTAAATTATTTTAGAGATGGTTTTGGTATAGCGATTCTGAATCCAAAAATACTGGTTTTTTTCTCTTCTTTATTTAGTCAGTTTTTGTCTCCCGAGCAAAACTTTTCTGTTCATATGTTTATGGCAATTATCGCTGGGTTTATTGATGTAAGTGTCTACGTTATCATTGTTTTTCTAGTAACTCTAAAAAGCTTGCTTAAATTTTATAGAGATAAGATATTTTTTATGGAGATTGCGTTTGGGTTGTTGTTAATCCTCTTGGGTTTTTCTATATTTGTAGTAAGCTTTAATCATACTTATTTTGGTTAAAAAGAATGAATGAAGATAAAATTGATAGAAAAATTGCTGTTATTTTCGTAACGGATGTTGTTGGTTTCAGTAAGCTTATGGAGAAGAATGAGGATCAAACTCTAAAAAGTTTTCGGTCATGCAGAGAAATTCTAGATAATTTATTTAAAGAGCATGGAGGCCGAATTTTCAATACAGCAGGAGACTCGGTCCTTGCAGAATTTCAAAGTGCCGTTTCCGCAGTGGTGTGTGCATCTGAGTTTCAAAAGTTAATTTCTGAACGAAATTCTAGTGTATCCGAGGGTAGTGAAATGCATTTTCGAATTGGTATAAATATGGGTGACGTTATAGTAGAAGGCGATAATCTTTATGGTGACGGAGTAAATGTAGCGGCGCGTTTAGAGGCACTTTCGCAACCTGGTGGGGTATGTTTATCAAAAAGCATACATGATTTTGTAAATCAAAAGACTGAGTTTTTATTCAATGATATTGGTGAGCAACGAGTAAAAAATACAGATGTTCATGCGTTCGATTTAGCGCTTAATAATCTTGAAAAAAGAGAGGCGAAAAAAGAAGAGAAACTTGATGATATTGATGATGGCGGCAAACCCCCAGCCATTGCCGTTCTTCCATTCAAAAATTTGAGTAATGATGAAGAGCAGGAGTATTTCGCAGATGGAATTACAGAGGATATAATTGCTAACCTGTCATTGTGGAAAACATTTCCCGTTATCTCGCGGAATTCTAGTTTTTCTTTTAAAAACTCCACTGAGAAATCTGATGTAATATCGAAAGCACTGGGAGCGAGGTATTTAGTTGAAGGGAGTGTTAGAAAAGCCGGAAACAAAGTGCGAATTACTGCGCAGTTAACTTCAGCAGATTATGATAAACAAATTTGGTCAAAAAGATGGGATAGGTCGCTTGAAGACATTTTTGAAGTTCAGGATGAAGTATCACGAGATGTAGCCGCACTGATTTCTCCTGCTTTAAAGGATCAGGAGCAGGTAAAGCTAAGCACTAAAGGGAAGAAAAACTTCGGTGCTTGGGATGAGTATCTTCAAGGTCTCAACATTTATAATACTCAAGATTTTGTTGGAACAACATTAGGTGATAAAGTTATTGAACACTGTAAGAGAGCAATAGAGCTTGATGCAAATTTTTGTGACGCATACGTTCTGTATTGTAACGTGCTTCAGGTAAAAATTTATAGTCATGAGCACCAAGATAGTCGTGAAGAAAACACTAGGCTCTTTCATCAAATGGCTCAAAAAGCAGTCGATACCGATCCTGAAAACCCCGACGCTATGTCGTCATTAAGCATGTCTTATAGTATTAAAAAAGATTTGAATAAAAGGCTTGAGACAGCTGAGAAAGCATTAGAATTGAATCCAAGCCATCCACGCTCGAATTTTTCCTACGGTCAAGCCTTAACAAATTTTGGAAGAAATGAAGAAGCCTTGTCCTATGTTAAGAAAGCAATCGAGCTAGATCCTCAATCCAAAAGAAATTATGAAGGGTTCTTCCCTCTTTTGTATATTGCTCTCAAAGACTGGGAAAACGCAATAACATGGCTGAACACGGCCCATGAGCGAAGTCCACATTCCAGATTCTTTGGCTGGAAGGCTGCGGTGTATGGAAAAATGAATGACTTAGATTCTGCTAAGGAAAATCTAAACTCTTTTCTTAAAGAACGACCTGAGATTAAAACATTAGAGGATTATGAAAAGGTTGCACCAACTATAATAAAAGATACTCTACTAGAAGGCTTGAAAATAGCTGGATTAAAATAAGAGATATCCTTTTTACTTAAAATGAGGAGAAGGTTATGAAAACTAAAGCCGCCGTTGCATTTGAAGCTTCTAAGCCTTTAGAAATAGTAGAATTAGATTTAGAGGGTCCAAAAGAGGGTGAGGTTCTCGTAGAGATAAAGGCGTCTGGCATTTGCCATACAGATGCTTACACTTTATCTGGAGCAGATCCTGAAGGAATATTTCCATCTGTATTAGGGCATGAAGGAGCTGGTGTTGTTGTTGATGTTGGAAAAAATGTTACCTCTGTATCTGTTGGTGATCACGTCATTCCCTTGTATACCCCCGAATGTAGAGAATGTGAATATTGCCTTAATCCTAAAACAAATCTTTGTCAGGCAATACGGACCACCCAAGGTCAGGGATTAATGCCCGACGGAACAAGCCGCTTTAGTTATAAAGGTAAGCCTATCTTTCATTATATGGGCACCTCTACTTTTTCTCAATTTTCAGTTATGCCCGATATTGCGGTTGCTAAAATTTCTAAAAGTGCCCCTTTTGAGAAAGTTTGTTACGTAGGGTGTGGTGTTACTACTGGAATTGGTGCCGTAATTAATACTGCGAAAGCTGAAGCTGGATGTAGAGCGGTGGTGTTCGGTCTAGGAGGTATTGGGCTAAATGTCATCCAGGGTCTGAAAATGATCGGCGCCGAGATGATAGTTGGTGTGGATATAAATGCTTCTAAAGAGGAGTGGGGAAAACGTTTTGGAATGACAAACTTTGTCAATCCTTCCGAAGTAAAGGGAGATTTAGTCTCGCACCTAGTCGATCTGACCAAAGGAGGTGCCGATTACTCATTTGAGTGTATTGGTAACGTTAATATTATGAGAACAGCACTTGAATGTGCACATAAAGGTTGGGGAGAAAGCATAATAATTGGTGTTGCAGGCTCTGGAGAGGAAATAAGTACGAGACCGTTCCAATTAGTTACTGGCAGAAGTTGGAGAGGGTCAGCATTCGGCGGGGCAAGAGGCCGAACAGATGTACCGAAAATAGTTGATTGGTATATGGATGGAAAAATTGAGATTGATCCAATGATTACGCACGTTATTGACTTTGAAAGAATTAACGAGGGCTTTGATCTATTGCACGAGGGAAAATCTATAAGATCTGTGGTTACCTATTAACTATTTTTGTATGTCTGATATTTTTATATAAGCAATGATGGAAATCGTTACAATTAGAGCACCTATAATCATCTGAAGAGATGGCTGCTCATCTATCACGAGCCATACCCAAAATGATCCCAATACCAACTCTAGGAGCATAATTAAGCTAACGGTAGAAGCTCTAGAATATTTTGGCGCTATGAGTAATAAAGCGAAGGAAAATGGTAAAATGATTATCCCCATCGCTATAACACTGAAGGGTGCCGAGAAGTTTAAATTCGGTTCGTTTGATAGGTAAAAACAAAAGACACCACTTATAATACACCCTATAGACGTTGCAGGCATGACAGATAAATTTGGATATTTTCTGACCATTGTAAACGTGAAAGAAATACCCAAAGCAGAAATTAATCCATATGAAGCACCTAGAATTACGGAACCATCAGGTGCATTTTCAGCAGTATCTGATCCACTAACGGCAAGAGAAATGCCACACACAGCAAAAATCAATATTAACCATGAAATTAGGTTTTGTTGCTCATTCAAAAAGAAAACTGATAACAAGGCTGTTAAAAGGGGCATCGTTGCTAGCGCAGTCAAAACAACAATGACAGAAGTTTCGCTTATACCAAGCGTAAAACTTACTGAATTAACGGCCATCGCTCCAACAATTAGCAGTCCAGGAATAGAAAATGTTGTTAGAAACTCACTTTTGCGTCCCGATTTTCTTGAAAAAATCCAGATAAAAAAGAGGGTAGCACCCATAAGCACACCTCTCCATCCTCCTAATTGCCATTTTTCAAGTTCTGATAATCTCATAAAAAGAGTATCTGGTGTTAATAAGAGTACGCCGAAAACGGCAAGTACAATGCCTTTAGATTTATTGTCTAATATATTGAATTTGTTTATCATTAATTGATTTTAGTGAAAAAAATACGGAACTTTCTGCTTATCCTAATCCACACAAGAAACGATTAAGAAAAACTTTAAAATAATCATTAACAGACTATGTCTGCTATATGAAGAATTTATTTGTGATTTTAGGTAATCAGCTTTTTCATCCAAAATTATTGAAGGAAAAAGGCTGCACCGATGTATTTATGGCTGAAGACTTTGGTCTGTGCACATATGTGAAGCACCATAAGTTAAAGATCTATTTTTTTCTATGCTGCATGAGAGAATATGCTGATGAACTGAGGACAGCGGGTATCAACGTTCATTATTTTAAATTAAGTGAAAGGGATGAAAACCAGACATATACAGAATTGCTTTGTTCTTTTTTGAGTGAGAAGAAGGTAGCTAATTTAAATCTATTTGAGATAGAGGATAAGTCTTTCGAGTTGCCCTTTCTTAAAGTACTTGCTAACGCGGGCATTACATATTCTATCAACGGCTCACCTATGTTTATGTTTTCGAGAAAGGATTTTTCTGATTTTCATAAAGGATTGAAACAGTTTAGGATGAATTCGTTTTATATATTTGGAAGAAAAAAATTTGATATATTACTGGATAATGATCAAAAACCAGTAGGTGGTAAGTGGTCATATGATGCTGAAAATAGAAAAAAAATTCCACCAAGTACGGTAATTCCTACGCTCCCCAAATACAAAATCTCTGCCTATCATGAAAGTGTCTCTAAGTTAATAAAACAGCATTTTTCTAATCATCCAGGAGAACTTAATGAAATTTGGTTTCCTGTTCGAAGAAAAGATGTCTCCATTCAACTTGAAAAGTTTTTAGAGGAAAGATTAAATTGTTTTGGAGTGTATGAAGATGCTTTAGTTGAGGATAAAAACTTTCTCTTTCATAGTTGTTTGAGTTTGTTACTCAATATTGGATTAATCACTCCTGATGCAATAGTAGAAAAAACTTTAGAAGTGTATGAAAAACATCAGATTCCGCTCAACTCGGTTGAAGGTTTTTTGAGACAAATAATTGGTTGGAGAGAGTTTATTAGAGGGATTTATCAGGAAAAAGGAGATGTTCAAGCTAAATCAAACTTTTTTAAACACAGCAGATCGTTAGCCTCTAGCTGGTATGAGGGAACAACAGGAATTCTGCCTTTAGATGACTCTATTAATAAAGCAATAAGAGATGGTTATAATCATCATATACCACGCCTAATGGTAATCAGTAACATAATGAACCTCTGCGAAATAAATCCAAAATACATCTATAACTGGTTCATGGAAATGTATGTTGACTCGTCTGATTGGGTAATGGTGCCAAATGTGTTTGGAATGGCTACTTACTCAGATGGTGGTTTGATGTCGACTAAACCTTATACATGTGGGTCCAACTACATTTTAAAAATGAGTAATTATAAAAGGGGCGATTGGTGTGATACTTTAGACGGTTTATACTGGCGTTTTATCGAAAAGCATATTGACTTTTATAAATCGAATCCAAGATTATCATTTATTCATAAAACGTTAGAAAGAATGTCTTCCGAAAGAAAACTCCATATATTTGAGAAGGCAAAATTATTTATTGAGAATAATACCCATGAAGGATGAGAAAGTTTGTAAAGTTTGCAAAAAACCTTTTACCTGGCGAAAAAAATGGAAGAAAGACTGGGAGCAAGTTCTCTATTGTAGTGAGCGGTGTAGAAGAAATAAAAATAAAGTTAAATGAAATATTTCCTATACGTTTTGGTTAGCCTTTATTTATTTTTTTTCGAAAAGTTTTTGTGTAAACAAGAGAAAAAAGGTTGAAATAGAGCATACAGAAAGTGTGAAGATAACCACAATTGGAGTTCCGTCAAAAAATGTTGATGCTGAGCCGCTAACCACCAGCGCTATAAACGTAGATAGTGCTCCAATAACAGATGATGCGTATCCGGCAATATGTCCGAAAGGATTTATAGCTAGAGCATTTAAATTTCCAAAAATAAATCCGAAGAAAGAAAAACTTATCATTATAAATATAGAGAACCATGCCAAGTTAAAAGAGAAGTAATTGATTTGGTACAAAAGATTGATTGACGTCCAGATCATCAATAGTAACGAAAAAATTTTAGCAAGTTTAACCGCACCAAATTGCCCAACATATCTTGAGTTTAAATATGACGATAAACCTAGCATGGAAGCTATCAGTGCGAAATATAAGGGAAACCTAGATCCAACGTCAAAATAATTAAAATAGAGCGGTTGGCAAATGTTTATGAAAGTGAGTAAGCCTCCCAGAAGAAGACCTAAACATGCTATGTAAATCATTGAAGTTAAATTACTCAAAACCTCTTTAAAGTGCTTTACAATAGCCAAAAAACTTATTCGTTTCTTTTCTTGCAAGGTTTCTTCAACATTAAGTAAAAGAAAGCATGTTGTTATTAAAGAAAACAAGATAAAAAACACTATGATATATTTCCAATAAAAGAAAAATAGAATGCCTTGGCCCAATAGCGGTGCAACAATAGGAACTAAGATAAAAATACTCATAATAAATGAGTTGATGCTTGCCAACCTATTCCCACTGAATAAATCTCGGCATATAGCCTGTGAAACAACTCTAGGTCCACCGATACCAAAACCTTGAATAAATCGCCCCAACACAAATATCATATATGAATTACTAAAAAGGCAAATAAAACACCCAAGCCAGTAAATGCTTACTCCTAGTAGAACTGAGTTTTTCCTGCCTATACGGTCTGAGATAGGTCCAAATAGGATCTGGCCTAATGAAAAGCCAAAAAATAAAGCTGTTATAACCCAATGCAATTGATGGTCACTAATTAGAAATTTATTTTTAATTTCTGTATATGCAGGCAGTAAGGTATCTATTGAAAGAGCAACAAATGAGATCATTCCAGCAATAATAAAGCAAAAGAAAGTATTTGAAATTTTCAGAGTTGGTCTCCAGTAGATTAAAGAAAATGTTGTAGGAATATCTATAGCGGAATACACTTATTTTTTGATTAAGACAAGAGCTTCTAGCAAATGATTGAAACACTGCAAAATGAAGAAAGTAACGCTGCTGAGTTCTTTAGTCTTAAATTAATTAAAGAGACTAAAGAGATGTATGTTTTTTCAGTAATTTTTCCTCAAGCTTCAAAAAATATTTATGGTGGAGTACAAGGAGGAATGATTTCTGCTGCGATGGATGAAGCAACTTTTGTTAGTATTTTGCGAAGCCAAGAAAATATTAAAAAAGTAAGCAGTACAAACCATCACGTGTTATTCCATAAACCAGTATTGCTTGGTGAAAATAAAATCGAAACTAAATTTAAAAAAATTGGCAAAAGAGTTATTAATATTGAAGGAAATATTTTTAGTGCTGATGGCGAGTTAGCAGCTACACTTATACATTCTACTTCAATTATTAGATCAAGTGAGGGATAAAATGAACTTTAAGGAGAAAACTGTTTTTATAACTGGAGGAAGTAGGGGCATAGGGCTAGAAGTGGTAAAAAAATTGGCGATTGACGGTGCCAACATAATTATAGCTGCAAAAACAACAGAACCTCATCCAAAACTACCTGGAACAATTTTTACTGCTGCAAAAGAGATCGAAGAATTAGGTGGCAATTGTCTTCCTTTAGAGTGTGATATTCGCTTCGAAGATAATGTCATCGCCACAGTGGAGAAAGGCGTGAAGCAATTTGGAGGAATTGACATTTGTATAAATAACGCCAGTGCTATAGTTCCTTTCCCAACCGGATCCGTTGACATGAAGAAGTATGACCTGATGCACGACATCAATACTAGAGGAACTTTTTTAGTATCAAAAACGTGTTTGCCTTATCTAAGGAAAAGTGATCATGCACACATATTAACTTTTTCTCCTCCTCTGGATCTAGATGATAAGTGGTTTGCACCACACGTTGCTTATACGATTTCTAAAATGGGTATGAGTTTGCTAACACTTGGGCATGCACGAGAGTTCAAAAAATTTGCAATCGGAGTAAACTCACTCTGGCCTTTAACTGCTATTGATACAGCAGCTGTAAGAAATGTTCTGGGTGGAGAAAATACTGCAAAAAGTAGTCGAGATGTTAGTATAATGGCCGATGCAGCATATGAAATTTTAAGTAAAGATCCAAAATCTTGTACAGGTAATTTTTTCATTGATGAGGTTGTTTTGAGAAACGCGGGCGAAACTGATTTTGAAAAGTACCGTATTTCAGATAATGAACTAATTAGAGATTTTTTTGTTCCCGATGATGTGGCAAACGAATTACCAACAAAAACAGTTACTATCTACAAATGATATAACAATGTATCTTTTAAAGAGTGTTCTATGACTATTATAAATTCAGTTTTAATTGCCAATAGAGGCGAAATAGCAATTAGGATTTCTAAGACCTTGAACGAGATGGGGATAAAGGCTTATGGGATTTATAGTAAGGATGATAGTTCAAGTGCACATCTTTCGTATTGCTCTGAAGTATTTGAATTAAACGGTACAGGACCTTCTGCGTACTTAAATATTGATGAGATCATATCTCTCGCAAAAAGTAAAAAAATTAAGGCTGTGCATCCGGGATATGGGTTCTTGAGTGAAAACCATGCATTTGCTGCTAGTTGTGCGAAGAATGACATCATTTTTATAGGCCCAAATGAAAAAACATTAAAAAATTTTGGTAATAAAGAAAAAGCAAAAAAATTAGCTCAAAAATTAGGGATACCTGTATGCTCTTCATCGGGGCCAATACAAAAAAAATCAGATATCCTGAATTTTTTTAATGAGATACAAAAAAATAAAATAATCTTAAAAGCGAATTTTGGTGGTGGGGGAAGAGGATCAAGAATAATTCATAAAAAAGATGATTTTTCTGAAGTATTATCTTTAGTAAAAGAAGAAGCAAAGTCATTTTCTGGCTCTAATTTGATTTTTGCAGAGGAGGTAATTGAAGAGGCTAGACATATTGAGGTTCAAATTTTGGGTGATGGACAATCGTGTATTCATCTTTTCGAAAGAGATTGTTCCTTTCAAAGAAGTTTTCAAAAATTTATCGAATTTTGTCCCGCACCAAATCTTTCAAGCCAAGCTAAAGATAAGCTATATAATTATGCGATTAGTTTGTGCGAAAGTGTTGCTTACAAAGGTTTGGGCACAGTTGAATTTTTGGTCGACAAAAATGAAAAGATTTACTTTATGGAAGTTAATCCAAGGGTGCAGGTAGAACATACTATCACAGAAGAACTTACTGGAATTGATCTCATACGATCCCAGATCAGCGTTTTCAATGGAAAATCTCTTAAGGATCAGAAAATTAAAGCGGGACTTGTATTAGGAAAGCGTGCTTCAATACAGGCTAGGCTTAATATGGAAAGCTATGATAACAAAAACCAACTTGTTCCAACAACCGGAACTATAAAAGAGTATGATATTGTTTCTGGTCCTGGAATACGGATTGATGGTGCAGGAAAAGTTGGTTATTTAAATAATGGTCTTTACGACTCATTGCTTGCTAAAGTTATTGCTACTAGCGAATTTGGTTTGGGTGAAGCTGTAAGAAAGCTAGATTTTACTTTAAGAATGTCTAATGTTTCAGGGGTAGAGACGAATAAAAATTTAATTATCGAGATATTGCGACAAGAAGTCCCTCAAAACGGATCGGTAAATATTTCTACAATTGATAATAATATCGAAGTTTATCTTCAAAAACTGAATAGAGATACCCAAATAGGCGTTAAAGAGAATAATAAAAATGAAATTCCTAACAGGCCTCTAATAGATAGCGCTTTAACAGAGAACACAATTCAATCTGAGCTTGTTGGTACAGTAATAGACATAAAGGTATTGCCAAATAAAAAGATTAAGCAAGGAGATACTGTCCTAGTTCAGGAATCTATGAAAATGCATCATCCTATTCAAGCCAACGCGAATGGATTCGTATCAAACTTTTTTGTTGATATTGGAGATACTGTTTCAACAGGATCACCTCTTTTTGAATTCATTCCTGAAAAAGAAAGTAGCCAAAAAAAGTTGAAGAAAGGCAAGTCAAAAAAGTCAAAAAAAATGAGAGGAGATCTCGAAAATCTTATGGAAAGAAGGAAGCTTACATTAGATGAAAGTAGGCTCATAGCAGTTAAGAAAAGGAAAAAAATTGGGAAAAGAACTGCTAGAGAGAATATAAAGTCTTTAATTGGAAATAATGACTTTTTTGAGTATGGGGATCTGGTTTATGCGGCACAACGATCGAGAAGATCGCTTGATGATCTTATAAAAAATACTCCTGCAGATGGATTAATAACAGGTTTGAGCTATGTAAACTCGGATTTGTTTGCCAAAGAACAAACTAAGACTGCAATTATGCACTACGACTATATGGTTCTAGCAGGAACGCAGGGTATAAATAATCATAAGAAGCTAGATAGAATGATTGATGTTATTAGAGGTTTAAAAGTTCCTTTGATATTTTTCTGTGAAGGGGGAGGAGGGAGACCAGGAGATGTTGATGCGGGAGATCAAAATATCGCTGGTTTGAACATTCCTTCTTTTCATGATTTTGCGCGTCTTTCTGGAGAAGTGCCATTAGTTGGAATTGGTTCAGGTAGGCTTTTTGCGGGTAATGCTGCTTTATTGGGTTGCTGTGATGTAATTATCGCTACAAGAGATCTTAATCTGGGTATGGGTGGCCCAGCAATGATTGAGGGAGGAGGGTTAGGAGTGTACAAACCCGAAGAGGTTGGTCCAACAAGCGTTCAATATCCCAATGGTGTTATTGATATTTTAGTTGATAACGAGGATGATGCTAGTGTAATAGCAAAAAAATATTTATCATATTTTCAGGGAAACCTAGGCTCTTGGGAAGCTCCTGAAGTAGAAAATTTAAGGTACGTTATTCCTGAAAATAGGTTGGAGGTTTATGATATTCGGGAGGTTATTGATAATATTGCTGATATAGGCTCTGTATTGGAAATAAAGGCTGGTTTTGCAAAGGGTATGTTCACAGGCTTTATAAGAGTTAAAGGTAAGCCGTTGGGATTAATTGCAAATAATCCACTATTTTTGGCTGGGGCGATAGACAGTGATGGAGCGGATAAGGCTTCCAGATTTATTAAATTATGTGAAAATTATAATATTCCGATATTAAGTCTTTGTGATACTCCCGGCATGATGGTGGGCCCGGAAATTGAAGAGACTGGCCTTGTACGCCACTGTTGTCGTTTATTTCTAGCGGGAGCTAATGTAACGGTACCAATGATGACCATTGTCTTAAGAAAAGCTTATGGCCTTGGAGCACAAGCAATGGCTGGTGGCAGTTTTATGGCACCACAATTTGTTGTGGGTTGGCCAACCGCTGAGATTGGGGCTATGGGTTTGGAAGGTGCTGTTAAGTTAGGTTACAGAAAAGAGCTAGAAGCAGAAAGTGACGTAGAGAAGAAAGAAAAGCTTTTTAAAAAATTAGTTGATGATCTTTATGAAAAAGGAAAGGCAATTAATGCCGCAAGCTTATTAGAATTTGATACAGTTCTAGATCCTATCGAATCTCGTGATTGGATATCTATGGTAGTAGAAAGTCCTATTAATAGTTCTGAAAAAGTCCCAAAAAACAGGTATATAGATTCCTGGTAAATTAGGTTTTACATATTGGAAAGAGAAAAATGAGCAGAAATGACCAAGAATTAATAGCTCCTTTGGAAAAACATAAATTCAACACCGATAATCTAGTGAAATGGATGGAGTCCAATGAGATAGAGAGTACAGGATTAAAGGTAAAGCAGTTTCAAGGAGGAATGTCTAACCCAACTTTTTTTCTTGAGAGTGAAAACAATAAATATGTCTTAAGGAAAAAACCTCCAGGAAAGCTGTTGCCAAAGGCACATGCGGTTGACAGAGAATTTAAAGTAATGAACGCTCTTGGAAAAATAGATTTCCCTGTGCCTAAGATGCTTGGTTTTTGTGATAACCCGAGTGTGATAGGCACTGATTTTTTTATAATGGACTACATAGACGGCAGAATAATTACAACTCCGGAAATAAATGGTTTCTCAAAAAATGAAAGAAACACCATCTGCGTATCTTTAGCAGAGACGCTAGCCAAACTGCACAATGTAGATTACAAATCAATCGGCCTCGAGTCTTTTGGAAGACCAGAAGGCTACATCCAGCGTCAAATAAAATTATGGTCTGATCAATTCCAAAGATCAAAAGAAGATATTACTGTAAAGGCCAGCTTTAAAGAAATGGATTTACTTAGTATATGGCTTAAAGAAAATTCTATCATTGAGGATGAATTTGCTATTGCCCACGGTGACTACCGATTAGGTAATACGATAATTGATAAAAATAACTCGACAGTGATTGGTGTACTTGATTGGGAATTATCAACATTGGGCCACCCCTTAGCTGATCTGGGTTATTATTGTATCCCCTACCGATATGGGTTTGAAGACTTAAATCTAAAACAACTGGGTATACCCTCTGAAGAAGAATTTCTTGAACTATATATGAAGTTTTCAGGTAGAAGCTCAATTCCGAATTGGCCTTTATTTTTATCATTCGCTCTTTTTCGTAGTGCAGCGATTATTTTTGGAGTAGCTGCTAGAACCCTGCTTGGAAATGTTAGCTCAGAAAGCTCTAATGTCTTTGAGCAAATAAAAAGAGCAGAAGATATGGCTCGAATTGGCTATAGTATTTGCTCCAACTCTTAAAATATTTTTATAACTCAAAGTGGTGGCCAACAAGTTTGTTTTAGGTTTTTGTCTCTTTGGTACAGGCCTATTGCACGCCTTGTTTTGTGCCCGATTAGACCGTCTATGCCACCCGTGTAATATTTTCTAGATAGCTTTTCCTGTATACTTATTATTTCATTTTTTGTTAAATTTTCGGTTGCTTCCCAATTTTTAAAAAAGTTGTGGCTGTTATATTTAATTTTGTCTGCAATGAACCCAACAGATAAAGCATATAAATCGGAGTTATTGTATTCTTTAAGTGTATAAAAGTTCTTGCTTACTAAATAAATAGGTCCGTGTATTCCAGCCGGAAACATCAAACTGTATGACTCATTAAGATCATCTTGAGGAAATTCTTCTCCTTTAAATCTTGATGCTCCCAGCTTTTTCCACTGGCTCAAGCTTCTTGAATGATCTGGTCCCTCTAGGTAGCAACTAATGCTGTTTGACAGTTGAACTTCATATCCCCATTCTAAGTTATTATCCCATCCAAACTGATGTAAATAGTTTGCAATGGAAGCCAATATATCTGGCTGACTGTTCCATATGTCTTTATTTCCGTCATTATCATAATCTACAGCGAATTTAACAAGAGTGGAAGGTAGGAACTGAGGTTGTCCAAGAGCACCCGCTTTCGAAGCTTTTAAATATTTAATATTTATTTCATTTTCTATTGCAAAATCAATTAGATAAATAAGCTCATTCAAGTAACCTAGTCTATTTGATGATGAAAAGCTGAGTAGAGATAGTACTTGAAGACTGTCTAGCCTTGGCCTTACTCTTCCAAAGAATGTCTCGTTAGCCCATATAGCAAGCAAAAAATGTCTATCTACTTCATATAAATTTTCGATATTTTCTAATATTTTTTGAAGGCTTTTTTTATATTTTTTACCTACTTTGGTTTTTTGTAAAATTTGTTTTTTATTGAAATACTTTGCAGGATCAGAAAACTCAGCCTGCTCGTTTTTATTGAGTAACCTTTTTAATTTTATCACAGAGCCTATGTTGTCTTTGAGATGCGTTTCAATTTCACCAATAATTTTATGGCTATTAAATTTTTGCTGGAGTTTTGGTAGCAAAAACTTATCCAGCCAGTATTCATACACTTTTGTACTCTGCGGAAAAATAGGTGCCGGTAAGGATATGAAAATTATACACAAAATAATTTTGAAAGTGTTCTTCAAGACAAAAATCTATTTATTAATTTAGTGCTTTCTTGCCATAAACGATCTGCAATATCCGACTTTAAAGCCTCTTTTGAGGGGTTTGATTCACTTCTCTTTATGAAATACTTACCAGAAACGTTTTGCACCGTCTCGTTCGTTGCTAGATAGACAAGAGTGTCTGCGCCTTCCTCAGGTGATATGCCTCTGTATTTTAAAACTAACCTAATAATAAACTGTAAAAGTCCTTTATGATCTTGACCTATGTTCGTATTTACGATTCCTGGATGTACACAATTTACAGATATATTTTTTTCGGTAAGATTTTCCGATAACTTTAGTGTAAACAACAAATTACATAACTTAGACCTTGAATAACGTTCGTACCAACTTTTCGAATTGCTACTGTCTAAATTATTAAAATCTAGAACTGCGGTTTTATGAGCGCTACTCCCTACGTTAATTATTCTGCCGCCTTCATGTATTAAATTTTTTTCAAGAAGCCTATTTGTAAGATAAAAGGGACCTAGATGGTTTGTTGCAAAGACTTTTTCAATTCCCACACTATTATACGATTTCTTAAACAAAATAGTTCCTGCGTTATTGATCAGACAATTTAGTTTTATCTTAGATTTGCTAAATACATTCACAATTTCATTAATATCATCAGGCTCAGACAAATCACATCTTAAGAAACTTACCTGTTTGTCGTCGCAAAATGACTTAAGTTCATATTTTACAGCATCTAATTTATTCTTATTTCGATATGTAATAAAAAGCCGATGGTTCATCGCTAATAAGGACCTCGCAGCGGAAAGTCCAATCCCGTCAGTTCCTCCAGTAAGAAATATATTTTGCATAAACCTTCCCTATAGAAATATTCCATCCAAGCAATGGCATTCTTTTATACAATAATTATTATTTTAGTCCCTTTTTCTATTAATACTAAATAGATAATAAATTTACGCAACGTAAGCCTTGTATTAAATAACTCAATGCATTATTTCACGTTCATCGGAGGAGAGTTTTATGATAGAGGCTTGGTCAAATCAAGTAATTAAGAATAGAATTTTCATACTTATAATAACAGTTTTACTGATTTTAGTGTCAGTTTTTTCTATCTCTAAAAATCCTATAGGGGTTAATAATTCAAATGAAATGTGGTTCCTTGAAGGCGATCCAACGCTTTTAGCTCATGATAAAATGAGAGATCTATTTGGAAGCACTGAGTCTCTAGTTGTCGGTATAGAAGCGAGACCAAAAGATAAAGACCTTTTCAATCTTGAAACTGTAAAGATGATTGAAGAAATTCATGCAATGTTAGAGGAACATGAGGTGGTTGAGAAGGTTGATAGTCTAGCCAGATATCAGAGAACATATAATCGAGGTGGGGTTGTTGCTACAGACTATATTTTCGAGGACATAGAGAATTTGGATGATAATTTAGATCAATTAGACACGGCTAGGATTGCCATGCAGGATGAAAACCTAGCGCTCGACACCCTTATAAGCAAAGATTTTAGGCATACCAGAATAATTGCAAGAACGGAGTATATTGTTAACGGACTTGATCACAAGCTTAAAGTTGTAACGGATTTACGTAACTTTATAAGCGAGATGGGATATTTGGAAAAGGGATATGATATAAAGTTTGGAGGACAACCGGTTTTAAATGAACGTTTCACCGTAATCAGTAACTCAGATGCCGCTTGGCTAAATCCTACTGTTGCTGCTATAATGATGATTGTCTTAGGCATTGTTTTTAGATCTTTGACCGGTATTTTAGCTCCCTGGGTCGTTATTGGTACAGCAGTCACAATGATGACCGGTTTACAAGCGTATTTTGGCTATAATATAACGCCAGTAAACCAAGCTTTAATTCCTATCACAATGTTGTTAGGTATGGCGTGCACGGTTCACGTTATGTCTGAGTTTTATAGCTTAAGAACTCTTTCCAAGCACACAGCTTTAGACGCATCTAAAGAATTAATAAAAAACCTTTTTAAGCCTATATTCTTTACGCAATTCACCACTTCAATTGGATTTGCTGCGCTGTATATAACAAAATTATCCCCTGTGCGTGAGTTTTCGTTGCTAGCAACGATACTACCAATGATTATTTTTATTCTCTCAATGACTTCGTTGCCTGCTGCTTTATCGTTTTTAAACAGACTCTCACCAGCTACGAAGAAAGCTTATGACAATGATTGGCTTACACGTGTGACCTCCAGTCTTCCAAATTTTTCCTACAAAAATAGATTTAGTATTTTAATGGTGGGACTGCTATTCATCTCTGTAAGCTTTTTTAGCGCAACCTACATTAAAGTTGATACGAATATTTTTAAATTTTTTAAAAGTGATCTCAAAATATCAGAAGACTTGAGGTATTTTGATAGAGAGTTTAAAGGATCATCAAATATTGATATGATGCTAGACTCTGAATTAGAAGAGGGGATTAAAGAGCCCAGCTTTCTCACAAAACTTGATGCTCTCGAGGCTTTTCTTGAAAAACAAGAAAAGTCAGGGAAAATAGTCGGTTATCTGGATCAACTTAAGCAAATTAGGAAGGCGTTTTCAGATAACAAAAAAGAGTTTTACAAAATACCAGATAGTAAACCCATGACTAGCCAGCTTTTGTT
Organism: uncultured Alphaproteobacteria bacterium; assembly: GCA_902619165.1. Classification (GTDB taxonomy): domain Bacteria; phylum Pseudomonadota; class Alphaproteobacteria; order Rhodobacterales; family Rhodobacteraceae; genus CACIJG01. The sequence goes on along the minus strand of CACNDI010000010.1, from coordinate 25,093 downwards.
ATTGTTCGAAAACTCAGGTCCTGATGATGACCTTTCAGATATTAAAGATTTTGATGAGCGATATACGAGAATAACTTTACCGACAATTAATATGGATGCTAGTGAATATAATCAGTTTCTGGATGATATGATGCAAACAATAAACAAAGATTTTCCAGACTTGAATGTTACTCCTACCGGTCCAATGGTAATGTTTCAAGCTCAAAATGAGTATACCGATAAAGGGATTAGCCAATCATTCATGCTTTCATTAACCTTTATTAGTGTTGTTCTTTTTATTATCTTTTGGTCTATTAAGCATGGCGCGATTGCCGTGTTCCCAGCGGTCGTTCCAATAGTTTTTGCTGGTGGATGTTTTGCAATGTTGGGTAAGGATTTGAATTTGGGATCATTAATAGTGGGAGCTATGACAATGGGTATTGCGATTGACGACTGTATTCATGTCGTCAGTAGATATAAGTTAGCGAGATCTCTAGGAAGTTCTGTAGAACACTCAATAAAGAGAGCTATGACAGAGTCAGGAAGAGCCATTATCACTACGTCATTGGCGCTTGTTATTGGGTTTAGCACTTTTTTGTTTGCACGTTTAGTACCTATGATTGATATTGGATGGCTCACCACTGTGATTTTTACTTTGGCTTTGTTAGGGTGCCTATTGTTTATACCCGCACTACTCTTTATATTCGAAAAAGAAGAAAAACTCACTTAAGCTTTGAGATTGTTAATTATATGAACTTTAATATGATATTTCCAAAATACTTTTTGTTTTTTCTTGTGTTACTTTTCCCAAATGTATCTGTGTCCATGACCGCTTACGAGATCATGAAAAAAGTTGATCAGAGGTATACAGGAGAAACCATAGAGCAGACATCTACTCTTGTTTTGATCGACAAGAAAAATAGAAAAAGAGAGAGAAAACTAAAGGGTTTTACAAAAGAAGTTTCAACCGGAACAAAAAGCATCTCTTTTTTCTTGAGCCCTTCCGATGTGAAGAACACCTCCTATTTGTCTTACAACTGGGACGATCCGTCAAAAGATAATGACTCCTGGTTGTATCTCCCAAGTCTTCAAAAAACTAATAGGATTTCTGGTGGAGATCGGTCCAATTCTTTTATGGGTAGTGATTTTACATATGCTGATTTAGATGGAGTAGAAATTGAAGACTATACTTACAAAATTGTAAAAGATAGTGATGTAGTTGATGGTGCAGATTGTTGGGTAATTGAGGCTACACCAAAATCAAAAGATGTAATAAAGGAAACAGGTTACTTAAAAACACTTACTTGGATTAGAAAAGATATATTCTTTGGTGTCAAAGGCAGAATACTTGTAAAAAAGGGAAAAAAAGTTAAGCTCTGGTCAGCAAAGGATATTAAAAAAATTGATGGTGTCTGGGTTGCAAAGACACAACAGATGACTACTACAAAAAAGAAAAAGCGTGAGCATTCAAGTATTTTTATTATTGACACAATAGCGTTCAATAAAAAATTAAATGATAGCTTGTTTGAATCCGAGGCCATGCAGCGAGGCTATTAATAAACGTGTTCAGGCTCGTAAATTTACTTGTTTTTATTACATTTCTTTACTCGATAGTATATGCACAATCAGATGACGATTTCCTATCTGATTTTGGTGGAGATGATTTCGAGGAAATAGAAAGTGAACTTGATTTTGTTACAACGAATGTTGTTAAAGAAAAATTTTCTGACATTTCAATCGAAAAAAAACAAACCAGTGAAAGTTTTGATTGGGATGCAATTTTATCTCAAAAGTTATACTATGGCCTTGAATCTCCATCTGTCCCTTTTTTCAGGAGAGCTCCAGGGGTTGAGTCAATACATAGCAATATTAATTTAGGGTTAAATACAAAATTTGCGGAAGTTATTAACTTCAAGTTCTCTGGTGACGTCAATTGGGACTGGGGGTATTTTGAAAACTCTAAGTACTCTTATGGTCCTACAGCTGCTGATTTTAAGTTAAGAGATCTATACATTGACTTTTATCCAATCGATGGACTTTGGTTAAGAGTTGGGAATCAAATAATTGCGAGAGGAGAGTCAAACTTACTAATTTCAAGTGATATTACTAATCCAAGAGATCTATCTACTATTGGGCTGCAGGATCTGGATGAAATAAGATTAAATATTCCCTCTATATTAGCCGGGTACAATATAGGTTCGTTAAAACAAGAGATTATTGTTTTTTTGGATGAAAAAAGAAATAAAGTTGCAAGATCTGGAACGGCATTTGATCCTGAAGCTGCTTTTTTAGGTGCGTCAATAATTACCGATGTTTCTCCTGTGCAATATAATATAAGTTTCGCCTTAAGAAATAAAATCCTCTTATCGGGCTTTGAATTGGATTTGTCCTTAGGAGAATATAATAATAAGCAGTTATCAACATTGAGTTCCTCTGTGTCAGGAAATGTAACTACGCTTAGCACGCAGCAGGATAGAATAGCTTTCTTGGGTTTAAACGGTAATATTGCGATTTCAGACTTCGTTCTAAAATTCGATACCTCTCATAAAAAGGGAAAAAGATTTCCTTATTCCAACCCTTTGATAGGCCCTTGGTCTAAAAATGAGGTGACTGAATTTTCCTTAGGCGCTGATTATTCTGGTCTTAGGGATTTGAACATAAACATTGAATTAGCTAGTACATACATTCATGATCACAGTGCGCAGATGGTGAATAAGCGGAATGAATATGGATATAGTTTAAGGTTTGATTGGAGATTGTATAACGATCTTTTAGATATTTCATTGCAGCATGCAAATATTTTGGGAGATAATGGGAGTTTTTCATCGATATCAGCGGTCTATGAGTTAAGTGACAGCATCAATATTGGTAGCAAATTTATTTCCTTTGATAGCTATAATAATACTGAGCAATTATATCCCTACAGGCATCAAGATTTGATAGAGCTAACACTAGATTACTATTTTAATTGATAGGCCAAAATATCAAAAGTAGCGGAATACTTGTTATAATAATAAGGACTTCTAGAACTAAACCCATTCTCCAGTAGTCCCCAAACCTATAGCCGCCAGGCCCCAAGATTATGGTATTATTTTTATGTCCAATCGGAGTTAGAAAAGCACATGATGCTGATACTGCAACTGCCATAAGAAACGTATCTGTATTTAAATTTAGTGTTTGCGCTAATTGTATGCTTATAGGTGCAATAACTAAAGTCGTAGCAGTATTATTTAAGATATCCGATAGTGTCATGGTAATAATCATAATTATTGCGATAATCAACCATGGTTCCATTGATGACGCATATTTTGTAAAAATCTGGACTATTATTTCTGTTGTGCCATTACTCTCAAGGGCCGCTCCTAAAGGTATAACAGAGGCTAAAAGGATAATTACGGGCCATTCCACACTAGAATAAATATCTCTAGGAGGTACTATTTTAGTAAGGCAGTATAATATTATCACTAAGCCCAAAACAATGGGTAACTTAAGTAGGCCAATGCTTGCGAATATCAGGCCAACAAAGAAAATACTAAGAGCTGCGGTCATCTTGCTTGTATCAGTAATGTTTAAGCCTCGTTCTGCGAGAGGAAGGCACCCAATCCAATTAATTACCTCATTAAAGCTCTCTTTGGGCACAAGAATCAAAAGCATATCGCCTTCTCTTATTATTGTTCTCCGAATTTGTTTTCTTATGGGGCGTCCTTTTCTTGATATTCCAAGTAACACAGCAGCTTTTCGCCAAGCTAATCCAACTTTAATTGCAGACGTATTTAATAAACGAGACGTGTCTGTAACGACAACTTCAATAGGGATATAATTATCTGACTCAGCTAAGATCCGATCTTTTTTAAAGGGGAATTCAAGTTTTTGTATCGATCGAAATTCATCTAAAGACTCTGGGGTTGCATCTATTATAAGTTGATCATTTTCCTCTATTTTTAAATTTCGACTACCTTTATCTATTCTTATCGAATTCCTTATTATACCCAGTACTGCAGTATCACATTTTTCTGCTGCCCCATAAATCTCATGAAGATTTTTTCCTAATATAAGTGAATTTCGTGATACTGTTAAATTTGATACATATGAAGCTATCTCTATTAATTCTTTCCCTGCGTCATCATTTTGTGAGGTCTTTGGTATTAAACGCCAGCCAATTAAGGCGACAAATGCAAGCCCAATTATTGCGGTTATTCCTCCAACTGGAAAAAAGTCAAACATTTTAAAGGGTTCACCGGTGTGCTCATAGCGAATGCTTGATATTATTATGTTAGGAGGCGTACCTATCAGGGTAGCCATACCTCCAAGAATTGTTGCGAAAGATAAGGGCATTAGTGTCTTTCTTGGTGCCCAATTAGATGCTCTAGCTTTATTTATATCTATGGGCATTAAGAGCGCAAGTGCTGCGACGTTATTCATGAAAGCCGAGAGAATAGCACCTACAAAACCTATAATTGATATATGTCCCCACAGATTTTTCCCAAGTGCAGATATTTTTTGGCCAATAAAAAAAATTGCTCCGGAGTTAACCAAGCCTTTTGATACAATTAATACTAATGCAACGATAATAGTTGCCGGGTGAGCAAAACCATCAAACGCATTATTGTACGGAACAACACCAATAGCTACAGATATTATGAGAATGGAAAAAGCAACTAAATCATAACGAAATTTTCCCCAAAGCAACAAAGAGAAAAGTAAACAAAAAATTGCCACTAATAAAATCTGTTCGGAGTTCATCAAGAGAACCTATTTTAAGTTTCTAGAAAATAGATCAAGTATTCTAAACCAGTGGGTTTCGGCATGCTTCCTGTGATATAGTTGACCTCTATTTGGAAATGCAAACCCATGATGAGTTTTTGGAAATATCTCAATTTTATAGTCAACTGAAGTTGCAGAAAGATGTTTTTCCAGAGCATTTATCATTTCTAATGGAGCATAGCTATCTGTTTCTGCACAGCCAAAATATAGCTCACCTTTTACACTATTAGTAAATAGATGAGGGGAGTCTTCGCTCTCTGTTACCAACTTTACACCATGTATAGAGGCCGCTGCTGCAATTTTTTCTGTTAATTTTCCAGCTGCATAGAAAGCAAAGGGTCCACTCATGCAATATCCAACTAATCCAATAGAACTGTTTTTGGCGTTATTTTGATTTTCACAAAATTTAATCATGTGATCTATGTCCTCTAAAACTAGAGCATTAGATAGGTTATCCATATTTTTAAACATCAATTCTCGTGAGGCTTCGGGAGAGTAACCTTCGATAAAATTAAGGTTTGGTTTATTCCATTCAAAAGGCTTAGTTGTTCTATAATAGAGGTTAGGACATAGTACGTAGTAACCGCAAGCAGCTATTCTGGACGCCATGTCGTGAAGTTCCTGCCTGATACCAGGAGCATCCATTAACAGAATAACAACGGGATATAGATTATCGTTGCTTGGGTACACAACAAATGTAGGCATTTTTTGTTTTTCAGAAACTTTAATTTCTACTATTTTTTCTATCATTAAGTCACCCCATAATTGATTTAAAATAAACAGTAAATTTTGCGAATAACCCCCTGTTTTCGCAACGTTTTTCCATTTGATGAAAAATTTTTATTTGTAGTTATCAAATTAACACTATTGTTACTTTCAATTGAAGTTGCAAGCATATTTGTTTCTTCTAAAAGCTCGAATAATGACTTATTTTCTACTAATATAGCAAGGGCTCTTCTAGCATTTTCAGCGACTAGTATTCCACTTAATCTATTGTCTTTAGAAAAAGCCGGTCCTCCACTGAGGCCACCAATTGAGTTAAGACTGAATGGTGATCTGTCTGTGATGCTATAAACAAGGCCTCTTTCAAAAACTCCATATGACTTGTTTTCTAATCCTACGTGTCCGAGATAATTTAATGCTAAATCACCAGGATTTCCTGCTGGGTATCCTGAAGAAAAAGCTTCTTCTTTATATCTAGTGATTTCAAAATAGGGGAGATCTATATCTTCTTTATTCTTGAAAATTGCCAAATCTGAATTGGGATGGATATAAATATCTTTTATTATCATTTGTTTTTTTCCAAATGACATCATAACTTTTGGGCATTGATTTATAACATGCCTTGCGGTAACCCAAGTATCTTGACCAACATAAAATGCTGTTCCAGACCCACCTTGACGGCGAATCTTACTTTCTGATTGAATTGTAAATTTTGGAAGAGATCGAAGATTTTTTTTATTACTTGTAGGTGTATTCATATTTTTGGAATACTCAATTGTCTTAATTGATGTAAAATTTTTGTTTGAAAAGCTATCAGATTTAGGCCTTGATAAACCGTCTTTTTCGAATGACGATACGAACGACCATAGTATCGCTATAATTGCAATTAAAAAATAAAATCCATTACTAATGAATCTCATATTTATCCAGAGATTGCTGCACTATTTAATAGCGCGACTGATATTTTTATAGAAAATAAAAGAATAGACGAAGAAATCTCACCATTTTCAATTCTCTTTGGAAGATCATTTATTAAGATGTCAACGGCTTTAAAGCAAAAAAGCTGGATAATTATTGCTACAAATCCCCATACGATGATCTCATAGATTGATCCACTAGCGGATAGAGAGCTTGCAAGTGGTAGAGCTAAACCAATTAAAGCACCAGAAAAACTAATAGCGGCGGCAGTATTTTTTTGTCTAATTAAAGCTATTTCTTTCATTGGCGTAATGAATAGATAGATGATTACGCCGATTAACAGCACGATAACTGACGTTACAAAATGGCTAATAAGAAAGGGAAGCCCGTTTAATAACCCTCCAAAAATAAGACCAAAATCACCCATATTTTTTCCTATGTATCTAGTTTTTTATTTATATTAAAAAACACCAATTATCAAACTAGATCAAGAGATGATACCAGTTTTTCTTGTTCTCTTGTCTCTATGGCGCCAGGACGATATTGCCGAATAAAGGAAATAGGCTCCTCTACGATACCAAGCTTTTTGCATAATAAAGCGGCAATAAGACCAGATCTCCCAAGTCCGGCATTACAATGTATAAGAATGTTTTTATCTTTCTGAATTTCATTGCACAAATTTTCAAGAAAGCGATGTAATTGTACTTTATTTTTTGGTATCGACTTGTCTTTGATAGGAAAATAGTAGTGACTAAAGTTATGTTTCTTTATAAGTTCGAAAAGGTTTGCAATCTGTAATGCCGCTAATTCTTTTCTCTCTAAAAGTGATGCAACAATATCTATTTTTCTTTTTTTAAGCTCTAATAAATCCATCTCTGCTTGAATAGCCCTATTCCCGATGTCTCTCTTGCCGGGATAATGAGATATCCATAATTGACCTTTTGTTAAAGGGTTTAAGGGAATATTATAAGGGAAAATCACTTTATCTTTTAAAGCAGTGTTTAACTAGCTCCTAATTTTATCGCAATATTTTTTGTTTGGACATAATTTAGGAGCGCTTCTCGTCCTTTCTCTCTTCCATACCCAGACTTTCCATATCCCCCAAACGGTGTTTCAACACCTCCAGCAAACCACTCATTTATAAAGAATTGGCCTGCTCTGACTTTTTGTGCACAATGCATAGCTCTGTCAAGGTCTTTGGTAAATACACCGCCTACAAGACCGTATTCGGTTCCGTTCGAGATACTTATGGCTTCGTCATCATCTTTAAATTTTAGTATTGATAGCACTGGTCCAAATATTTCGGTTTGAGCTATTTCCATATTCTGATCAACATCTGCAAAAACTGTAGGTTCTAAGAAAAATCCCTTATTATTTAGTTTTCTTGCACCGGTTACAGCCTTTGCTCCTTGCTTTTGGGCTTCATCACAGATTGAAACCGCTCTATCTCGTTGATTTAAGGAAATCATAGCTCCCATATTATTTGCAAACTCGTCTCTTTCAATACCTATTCCTACAGACATATTCTTTGCAACGTCTTCTGCCAAACTAACAACCTCGTCATAAATTTTTTCATGAACTACTAATCGTGACATTGCAGAGCAAACTTGTCCTGCATTGAAGAAAATGCCTTTTCTGATGTTTTCTCTCAAGTTAGTTATTGAAGCATCTTGATAAACAATTCCAGCTGATTTTCCACCAAGTTCTAATACAGTGGGTACTATATTTTTTGCGGCCGACGTTGCAATAGCAGATCCCGTTTTAACTGAGCCTGTAAAAGCTATTTGGTTGATATTTTTATGAGAGCATAAATATTCACCAGCCGTTCCCCCAATCCCGCAAATAATATTTACAGTTCCGGCTGGAAAATCTGCCTCTTCTGCAGCTTTGGCAAAGAAATATTGGGTTATCGGTGTAAGTTCTGGGGATTTAATTACACACGCATTTCCCGTCGTTAAGCCAGTAGACAAGGATCTCGCTGTCATCTCCATAGGGAAATTCCAAGGAATAACTTGAGCAGACACACCGTAAGGTTCATAGGAAGTAAAATCATAGTATGCTGATCCAAGAGGTATTGAACGACCTTCTAGCGTTTCGGCTTGGTTCCCGTAATATTCAAAGTATCTAGCAGCATTTGTCACCTCAAATTTGGCTTCAAAAAGTGTTTTACCGGCTTCCATAGACAATAATGGAGCAATTTCTTCTAAATTTTCTACTAAATATGCACCGATTTTTTTTACCATTCTTGCCCGTTCTACCGGGCGCATATTTGTTAGAAAACCGCTTTCATGAACTCTTTTCGCGGCAGAAACAGCCTTATCAACGTCAGCATTATCCGCAATGGCTTGGTCAGCTAATTTCTCCCCTGTACCTGGGTTATCTACTTGAATTACACCCGCTCCACCATCAACAAATTTTCCATCTATATAATTCTGCCAGTAATCCTTCATTGCAAGACCTCTTATTAACTATTAAAGACAAATTTAAATTTTAATTATATAATACAACAATAAATTTCAATTTATCAATTTTATAGGAAAAAGATGATATTTTATGATTGTAATACTGCGCCAAGCCCTCGCAGGGTTCGTATGTTTATCCAAGAAAAAAAAATCAACATTGAGACTAAGAACGTTGATTTGAGAAATTCAGAACAAATGGAGGATTGGTTTTCAAAAATAAATCCACGAAATACAGTTCCTGTCTTAGTTTCTAAAGAAAACAACATCTTTTATCACAGTCTTTCTATATGTATTTATCTTGAACAAGAGTTCCCGGAAATAAATTTACTTGGAAGCACAAACGAAGAAAAGGGACAAATAATTAACTTAGTTAATGACGTTGAAAGTAATTTATTTTTAGCAATTGCAGATTGTTTAAGAAATACTTCTAAAGCTATGAAAAATAGAGCTATTACTGGTCCAAAAAATTATGAACAAATTCCAGAATTAGCCATTAGGGGAAGAGAAAGGGTAAGATCATACTTTGAAATATTAAACCACCAATTAAGTGGTAAATCCTTTTTGTGCTCAGATAGGTTTACGGCAGCCGATATATGGGCGTTTGTTGCTGTTGATTTTACGAGAGCAATCAAAGAGCCAATACCTGATTTAATGACCGGATTGAGGGATTGGTATGAAAGAGTTTCTAAGAGGGATAGCGCACAATTAAAACTATGAAGGGAATTACGTGTCAATAATTGATACTACTCAGGATCTAAAGGCTTTTTGTTTGGCGGCCGAAAATTATCCCTATGTAACCATTGATACGGAGTTTATGCGTGATAAGACTTATTATGCTAAACTATGTTTAATTCAAATTGCTTATCCTGAAAAAGGTAATGACAGTTTTGCGTTAATAGATCCACTATCAGAAAAGCTATCCCTTAAACCATTTTTTGACCTTTTAGCAAATGAAAGTGTTTTAAAAGTACTGCATTCAGGAAGACAGGATCTAGAAATCTTTTTCAATAAAACAGGCGTGCTTCCAAAACCTATATTCGATACTCAAATCGCTGCTATGGTTTGTGGCTTTGGTGATCAAGTTGCTTATGAGACTTTAGTAAATCAAATTTCAGAGAAAAAAATAGATAAATCTAGTAGGTTTACAGATTGGTCAAAGAGACCACTTTCAGATAAGCAGATCAATTATGCCTTAACTGATGTAACTTATTTAAGAACTATTTATGAAAAGCTTAAAGATGAAATAAATAACTCTAATAGGCTTTCTTGGGTAAAAGAAGAATTTGATATTCTTAAAAACCCTAAAACGTATTCTACTGATCCAGATCAGTCTTGGAAAAAGATAAGGCTTCGAAGGAAAGATCAAGATTTTGTTAAAATTATTAAGAGCATTTCTTCGTTTAGAGAAAATGAAGCGCAGAAAAGGGATTTACCAAGAGGACATATTTTAAAAGATGAAGAAATAATTCAAATTGCCTCTCAGAGACCAAAAAAACTTCAAGATCTTTATAGCTCTAGATTACCATCTAAGGCGTTAAAAACTGGATGGATTGCAAAAGGTATTTTAGAGTGTATAAAAAGCTCTAAGTCTTTACCTGACGAGCCTATCGAGGACTATCAATATATTCCCTTATCTTCGAGCCAGTTAGCCCTCGTTGAGCTTTTGAAGGTTCTTCTTAAATTTAATGCCTCTTGTCATAATGTGGCAACAAAATTAATTGCCAGTTCAAAGGATATTGAAATGATTGCACGACATGAAAATCCAAATGTGAGAGCCTTAGAGGGATGGAGGTTCAAAATTTTTGGTGAAGATGCATTGAAACTAAAAAATGGTGAAATATCTCTTACATTCAATGACAATGGGCTACATCTTTTAACAGTATAAAGTTATTGAGGAATATACACATGAATTTCGATCAAATTAAGGAAGACCTCGATTTATTTAGTGAGTGGGAAGATAGATACGGATATATAATCGATTTAGGAAAGCAGGTCTCGCTCCCAGATGAAATGAAAACAGACAAAAATAAGGTAAATGGTTGCGCAAGTCAGGTCTGGCTAGACATGAATTGGAACATATCTAACAGTTCTAAAGTATTTAATATAGAGGGAGACTCTGATGCTCTAATAGTTAAGGGCTTAATCGCTATTCTTTTAAGCCTATATAAAGGCAAAACATTTGTCGAAGCACAAGCCGTTGATCCAAGGGCAGAGTTTGAGAAATTAGGCTTAAACGCTCACCTTTCTTCACAAAGATCAAATGGGTTAAAATCTATGATTGACCAAATTAAAATTTTCGTGAACACTGAAGAAAATTGAGTCTCTTAGTGGAGGTTTGGTATGTCTGATGAAGAAGAAATTGACGAAGAAATTATTCTTAGTGAGCTTAATGACGATGAGCTCGTTCTCCAAATGCACGATGATTTATATGACGGTCTTAATGATGAGATCGTTGAAGGTGTAAACATCCTTTTGGAGAGAAAATGGCAACCTTATGATGTTTTAACAAAAGCATTAGTAGAAGGCATGCGGATAGTTGGAGAGGACTTTCGTGATGGCATATTGTTCGTACCGGAAGTTTTATTAGCAGCTAATGCCATGAAGGCAGGAATGGCAATTCTTAAGCCACTGTTAGCAGAAACAGGTGCGCCGCGCTTAGGAAAGCTTGTGATTGGCACAGTAAAGGGTGATATACACGATATTGGAAAAAATCTTGTAATTATGATGATGGAAGGCGCAGGCTTTGAGGTTAGAGACTTAGGAATAAATAATCCCGTTGAAAACTACTTAACAGCGCTTGAGGAAGAGGAACCAGACTTTTTGGGTATGTCAGCGTTATTGACAACAACTATGCCCTATATGAAGGTGGTAATTGATACATTAGTTGAAAAAGGATTAAGAGATAAGTACATGGTTTTAGTTGGTGGAGCGCCTTTGAACGAAGAATTTAGCAAATCAATTGGCGCTGACGCATATTGTAGAGATGCTGCTGTTGCCGTTGAAACAGCTAAAGACATGATGAAAAGAAAGCATAATCAATTAAAAGCTTAGGCCATTTAATTAAAAGAAAGAGTAGTAATTTCAGTTAGAAATTTGATATTACTGACTCAAACATACTTAATCCCGATACGCTACCTAACTTCTTATCAATTGCTCTTTCTGGATGTGGCATCATTCCGATAACCCGCTTGTTTTTTGAGCAAACCCCTGCGATATCTTTGATTGAACCATTTGGATTGTCTCTATACTTTAAAACAATTCCTTCATTTTGTTCTAATTCCTCAATTTGTGGGCCATTTAAAAAATACTGACCGTCATGATGGGCTATAGGAATTGAAATGGTTCTATTGTGCTCAAAATTAGAGGTAAAAAATGTTTTATTGTTTGCCACAATCAAATCTTGGTCCTTACAAATAAATTTTTGATTAGTATTTGGTATTAATGCTCCCGGTAATATCTTTGTCTCTGTTAAAATTTGAAACCCATTGCAAATTCCGATAATAAATCCCCCAATCTCATAAAAGCTTTTAACAGCTTTCATAATAGGAGACTTTGCCGCTATCGCTCCGCATCTGAGATAGTCACCATAGGAAAACCCTCCCGGAAGTACAACGAGGTCAACTTTTGGAAGGGTCGTCTCTTTATGCCAGATCATTTTGACATCAAATTCAGGGAATACTTCAAAAGCTCTTTGACAATCTTTGTCACAATTAGAACCAGGAAAAACTATGACTCCACACTTTATTATTCTGAAACCTCATAATATTTAAATTCTTCAATTACGGAATTAGTAAGCAAATCTGCACAGATTCTTTCTACTTCCTTAATAGCTTGCTCCCTATTTTTTGATGATGCCGTTAATTCAAAGAGCTTTCCTTGTTTTACATCCAAAATATTTCCTAGATTATTTATATTGATAGATTGCTTGATAGCCTCTCCTTGTGGGTCAAGAACACCTTTTTTAAGAATAACCTCAACTTTAAATTTGAAAACTTTTTCATTAAGGGTCATCGTACGGCACTTCTCACATTTTTTGGTAATAAATCAAATCTATCCGCTACTTCAGTGTATGCAATTGAAATACTACCTTCATTCAATCTAAAAACATCTTTATCGAGGCGTTTTTTTGTTTTTGAGTCCCATAGACGACAGGTATCAGGACTTATTTCATCAGCAATAATAAGTTTTTCGCCCTCTGATTTGAAGCTTCTGCCGATTTCAATCTTGAAGTCTACAAGTGTCAGATTAACTGCAGAAAGCAGGCCACATAGAAAATCATTTGTTCTTAAGGCTATCTCAAATATCTCACCTAGTTCTGTTTCTGTCGCCCATTCAAAAGTACTTATTTGACTTTCAGTAACCAATGGATCATTTAGACTGTCATCCTTGTAGTAAAACTCCACTAATGGTCTAGGTAAGCGTTTACCTTCCTCTATGCCCAATCTTTTTGATAAGGAGCCAGCTGCGATATTTCGCACGACTACTTCTAAAGGTATGATGTCACACTTTTCTACCAATTGCTCGCGCATATTTAATCTACTAATAAAGTGGGTTGGAACATTAACAGAATTAAGTTTTTGCATAAAAAATTCTGACAAAAAATTGTTTAGAACTCCCTTACCTTCTATGACCTCCTTTTTTTTTGCATTAAAGGCGGTTGCTTCATCCTTGAAATGCTGGATTAAGCTATAGGAATCACCTGTAGAGTACAAAATCTTCGCCTTGCCTTCATAAAGTTTTTTCTTTTTTTTGATAGTCATTATTTGGTGCCAAAAACTCTCTTAAATAAAGTATCAACAAATTTTGTATGATACTCTAGTCTAGAAATCTCCAATAGCTCATTTTCGTTTATATGTGACTTTATAAAACTATCTCTTTGAGCTTCTTCTATGAAGTCCAAATTTTCTGAGTTCCAAACCTTCATTGCAACTTTCTGGACATTAGCATACGCATCCTCACGGCTAACTCCTTTCTGGGTCAACATAAGTAATAACTGCTGTGAATTGTAAAGGCCTTTAGATTTTTCAATATTCCTTTTCATATTTTTTGGATAAATACGCAAATCCTTTATAACTTTTGTAAGACGTGTAATGGCAAAATCTAACGTAATAGTCGTATCCGGACCAATATTTCTTTCTACCGAGCTATGAGAAATATCTCTTTCATGCCAAAGCGTAATATTTTCGAGTGCGGGGATTACGGCCATCCTAACTAATCTTGCTAAACCAGTGAGGTTTTCTGTAAGTACTGGATTTCTCTTATGTGGCATAGCGCTTGAACCTTTTTGACCTTCCGAAAAGTTCTCTTCTGCCTCGAGTACTTCAGATCTACTCAAATGTCTAATCTCTGTTGCGATTCTTTCGATAGAGGAGGCTATAATTGCCAACACAGAAAAAAACATTGCGTGTCTATCTCTAGGAATGACTTGGGTTGATATTATTTCCGGATTGAGATTAAGTTTTTTACACACCATTGCCTCTACCCTCGGATCAATGTTCGCAAAAGTTCCGACAGCGCCAGATAGTGCGCCAGTTGAAATTTCTATCTTAGCATTCTGTAATCTCAACAGATTTCTTTTCATCTCGGCGTAAGCCTGCGCTAGTTTTAAACCAAAAGTTGTTGGTTCTGCGAATATCCCATGACTGCGCCCTATACAAATAGTATTTTTATGTTCTAAAGCTCTTACCTTTATAACATCTAACAGGTCTTGTAAGCCTTTTTCAAGATAGTTAGATGCGTTAACCAATTGTATGTTGAAACATGTGTCAAGCACATCAGAAGACGTTAAACCTTGGTGAACAAATCTTGAGCTCTCTCCAATAAACTTTGAAAGATATGTAAGAAAAGCAATTACGTCGTGCTTTGTTATTCTTTCAATAGCATCAATTTTATCAATGTCATAATCGATACCGCTAGCCTTTAACACATTTTTCGTTGTTCCCTTAGGAATAAGGCTTATACTTTCCATAGCTTCGCAAGCATATGCTTCAATTTCAAACCAAATTCTATACTTTTCTTGCTGTGACCATACTTTTATCATTTCTGGCCTAGAGTAACGCTTTATCATCTCTTAAATTTCATTGGGGCACTAAGTTATAGTTATTAGTTATTAATGTAGAGTGCAACGAATTAATTGTTTGCTTTTACTTTTTTAACTATTTTTTTGATATCTAACCTATTCAATTCAAGAGTATTAATGGGGCTCCAGTCTTTCATATAATTTCTTTGCCAAGTTCTTTGTCTTTTTGCAAATTGGCGTGTCTTAAGGGCAATATTTTGGAATAGTTTTTCAAAATTTATTTCCCCATTTAAGTAACTAACTATATCCTCTGCGCCTATTGCTTTTGCGTAAGGTAATTTTTTATCCCAACAAGTATTATAGACTTTCTCTACTTCTTTTATAACACCACACTCCAGCATATGATTGACCCTATTACTTATCCTATTAGCCAAACCCTCTTTTTCTAATTCAACCAATAATAATGTTGCGTTTGATACAGAAATTAATGGGGACGTATCCTTGCTTTGCCAATATAATATACTCTTGCCGGTTGCTTCTAGCACTTCCCATGCTCTTTGAACTCTTCGTCTGTTATTCGTATCTATTTTCTCTAAAATACCAGGATCATTTATATTTAAACCCTCTAAGAAAAAAGATAGATCACATGAATTCGCAAAATCTCTGATCTCTTCTGGGATTTGAGGAATTTGTGATAAACCGTTTAATAATGCGTTAAAATATAATCCTGTACCACCAACAAAAATAAACGTTTTTGAGTTTTTTGAATATTGATCAAAAATATTTTTGACATCTTTGATCCAATCTCCAACGCTATAATTAAAATGACATGAAACATGACCATAAAGATCATGCATTGTCTTCTTTTCTGTTGGACGATCTGTAAGTATTTTCCAACAATCATACACTTGTAGAGCATCGGCATTGATTATCACAGGGCTTTCAAAATAATCAGCAAGCTCAATGGCAAAAGAAGATTTCCCCGAGGCTGTACAACCACTTATACAAATAAATTTGTGCATAGATCCAAAGTACTATTGTTTGATAATTTTAATACGGATATATAATTCATTTTATTTCTCTTCTTTAGGTATTATTTTCTATTCCAAGCGCCAAGATATATTGCTCCAGATGTTATTAGTGCTTGAACAAGAAATGCAATAGATATGAGATAAAAGTAATGATTAATGGAACCTGTAGTGTATCTTGAGACAATGATACTGCCTAGCATAACGATTAATAATCGAATAATTGCTGCGATAGCAGGCCAGAGAACTCTTCCTGCACCCTGAGATGCAAAGTATAAACACAACCCACTAGCAAAAAAGATATAGAAAGGACCAACAATTTCTAAGTAAGTTTTGCATACTTCCTGAGCATTCTGGTCAGATGTAAATGCATTAGACCAAAAACTAGGGTAGAAATAGGCACCGAACCCTATTAAGCTGGCTGCCAAAGCACTATAAAGAGTGGCAACCCATCCAATGTTTAAAGCCCTCTTTAATTTATTAGCACCAATATTTATCCCTATTAAAGCAGTTGATGCTGCACCGAAGCCAAAAACAATTGGAATAATAAGAAATTCCAAACGTGCCCCAACTCCATAGCCTGCGAGTGTCTGAACGCCAAAATTTGTCATGTACGCGGTTATGACAACAACTGACCCCCAAGTGCAAAATGCATTTATTGACGCTAAAGATCCTAATTTAACAATAGAAATAATGCTACTAGGATTAAAAAACCGGATTGAAATTTTTAGTTTTAATGCGCTACTTTTGTACATAAGCCAAAATAATAAACAAAAGGCAGCTATCCCATTTCCTGTAACAATGGAAAGTGATGATCCTGCAATACCCATGCTTTTAATAGGGCCTATGCCAAATATGAATAATGCTCCCAATATTATTTGAGCCAATGACCCAATACCTAAGAAAAGTGCGGCAATGAACATATTCCCTGTTGCTCTCACTACGCCAGCCATACCATTTGCAACCCAGATGGTAAATGACCCAGCAAAGAGAACGTTAGAGTATTTCAAAACTTCTTCTAAAACTTCTTTGCTAGCCCCAAGGCTTATATAAATTTCCTCACCGAATACTAAAAAAATAATGGCAAATAGTATACCTAGACCAAATGTAAGTATTAGACCACTTAATGCAATCTCTTCTGCTGCCTGAACATTATTAGCTCCAAGCTTTTGAGCCACTAAACCGGTAATGGCACCACCTATTGTTCCAGCTGATAGCATTAAAAGCAAAAAGAGCATGGGAAAGCCCAAGGCCAAGCCGCCTAGGGGTATTACACCGAGTTGTCCAATGTAAAAGCCCTCTATAATGAAAGTAATAATCCACATAGACATAGTGAGCATGTTAGGAATAGCAAGTTTAAGAACTATTGATCCAATATGCGTGCTGAGAAATTCCGACTTGTTTATCAATCTAATTTCCTTAACGTCATACAAATAAAAGCAAAATGTGTTACAATTGTTTTAATGATACTGTAAATATATACTCGCAAGAAGGTTACCCTTAATTAACTAATTTTTGGCTTGAATACAAAGTGAAAATTGCATTTAAAAATTCATACCCGAAATGTCCAAAGGGAATGTCAGTGAATGAGTGGAAAGCTAGAGTTGACTTAGCTGCGATCTATAGATTGACTGACTACTATGGTTGGACAAGCGTTGTGTATAACCATATAACCTTAAGAATTCCAGACACTGATACTTTTCTTATAAACCCCTTTGGCCTTAGATACGACGAAATTAATGCATCGAATTTAATTAAGATTGATTTAGATGGGAATAAGTTAGACCCTAATGATTGGCCCATAAATCAGGCTGGGTATAATATTCATTCTGCTATACATAAAGCAAGAAATAAAGACCTTCATTGTGTTATGCATACCCATGAACCAATGAGTCAAACAATTGCAGCGCTAAAAGAAAAGGTTATACCTATGTTTCAAGAGGCTTGCCAATTATATGAAAGGGTAGGCTATCATGATTTTGAGGGTATAGTTCTGGACGCCTCTGAGAAAAAAAGACTTATTAAATCTCTTGGTAAGTCAAATCATACATTAGTTTTAAGAAATCATGGCTTAATTACTGCTGGACCAAGCGCTATTTGGGCGTTTATTAGGCACCAAGTGTTTATTAGGAATGCCGAGATACAACTAAGAGCAATGAGTTCGGGTGGTAAGATTATAAAAATTCCAAAAAAAATTATGGTTCATACTAGAAAACAGTTCGAAGGTGGAGCTGCTCAAGGTGGAGCCGAAGTAAGGCATCCTGAGTGGCCAGCTTATTGGAGATTGCTGGATAAGCTTGATCCAAATTGGAAAAAATAAATTCTAAATTTTAAATATTTCTTCCATTAGATTGAAGCTCGGCTTTACTTCCTTCGTGTAGTTTGAATATTCTCCAGGATATAGAATACTGTTAATGTCTGCCGCTATTGATGCCCCGAGATTTACTTGAGTATCTTCTATCGCGATGGCCTCGCATGGACTAACCCCAATTTTTTTGAGCGCGTTTTGATAAATTTCGGGATTTGGTTTTGGATGTAAGCAGTCTTTAGACGTAGTAATTATATCAAAGTCATTAAAGTTTACTTTATCTTCAAGTGCTTTAGATAACGACTTTATATTTGTCTCTGAAGTAGTTGTTATTAAACCAACTTTTAAATCACTTGCTTTGCTATGGTGAAATACTTCAACAAACTCAATCCGTGATATATCTTCTTGCTCTATAAGTTCTGCATAAATCTCTTCTTTTAGATTATGAATTTTATCAACCAAGTCTTCTGCTATGTTTGGTATTGTGAAATTTCTTATTCTATCTTTGCCGCCGGGGACTTTAAGCATTTCGCAATAGTTTGCTACGTTCCAGTAACAGTCAATATTTAATCTTTTAAAAGCTAAATTGTAACTCCGTCTTTGTATCTCAGAGGTTTCAGCAATTGTTCCGATAGACCCAAATAAGACTGCTTTTAAGTTTTTATTCACTCCATACCTCCACTTAATTTTTTACCCCTTAACATTTTCATTTGATATCCCATGATGACTGGAAAGCTTTTTTTAATTTCTCAATATTAAAATCTTTTTGTCTAGCCGCCTCCAAAATCGGAATCTCTTTCTTTACAACAAGGTCCAACGCATGAGGCAATGCATCCAAATGCTTTTTTGGCACCGTCATAGCTCCATGCTGGTCAGCATGAATAAAGTCTCCAGGCTTTATTTCTAATCCTAATATATTTACAGGTGTGTCTAACTCAGTGATATGTACAAAGGCATGACTAGGCCCTACGCTTCCCGCAATAACTTGATACCCAGAATCCAGCATCCCTAAATCTCTTAGCAGTCCATTAGTAACAGTGCCTTTAATTTTCAATCCCTTATGTACAGCAACATTAAGCTCACCCCAAAAAGCTCCAATACAGTTAGGAAAGTCCGTGTCTTCTATAACGACTACAGGGTTTTTTTCGTTTTTAACGATATACTCGTAATATTCCATACGGATATTGTTAATTTCTTTTTGGGATTTTAGTGGGGGTGAAGAAGCACGTATTTTAGCCGTTTTTGCAAAACCAACAATGGGCTGGGTAGAATATTGCGCTGTAACCATCGAGCTTTTAGTAAACCCTATAGCGGATCTCGTGCCTAATATAACATCCATAGCATTACACATTGTTGGCGTATCGTATTTAGAAGTTGTTTTAATAAGTTGATCAATATTCATTATCTATTCTTTACCCAATTTTATGAAGCCATCAAGGTGATATTTTTATCGTCCTGTCCAATATGTCGATATCCTGCATCTTCCAAAAATGAAGAAGATCTATGAATATCCAGTTTTCCTTAAGCTTCTTTCCCTCTCTCATGTAAATATCAATTACTCGCATATCACCTCTTTTCCCTGTGGATGGCATCCCCATAAATCCTCCTGAATGGACCAACGAAAGATTTGGCCAACCAAAAAACCCTCCAAAAAATCCTTCTGTTATCCTACAAATATGCCCATTAAACTGGCGTTCTTTAAAACTTTCTCTGAATGGTCCGGAGTGTTGTTCGGCATATCTTTCGATTGTATACGTGGCTCCTATTCCTGATGGACCCCACCATAACATATCTTGGTGCCAGCTTTTTTTAAGCTCCTTTATTAATGAAACTCTATCAGTTGATTTCCAAACCTTTAGATCATCAATCATATCTTCAATAGCTTTTTTAGTTTTAATAGTTTCCGTCGCATCTTGATCGTCAAATAATAAACCATCATGTGATGACGGACCGGGTTGAACAATATTAGCCCCTGTTTGATAATGGAAAGGGTATACCCCTGCTTGAGACATAAAGTGGGGAATATCAAAAAACATTGCCGTTTCGACGATTTTATTTGAAACTATTTTGTTGAATTCTGCATATCGCAGAAAAGTCAGTTTTTTGTTTGGCGATATTTTTAGCCATGGTTTATCAAATAGACCCATCAAGTGGCCCATTGACGCCACCCAAACACCTTCGTTACCCGAAATAGTATTGTTTCCCGCAAAAAAAATATCCATTCTTCTTGTGAGGCTAGACAAACTGGATTTCAAAGGGTTCCAGAAAAGCTCACATACAGAATTGCCCCCATTTATTTCATTAAAAGGATGAAAACCACGCCAGATGATGTCTTTTGAACAATATTTCAAAAAAACTTTTTTCGTATCTTCAATATTGGACGTTTCTAGTACCTCGTAAAATTCACGCACTAAGTTTTTTTCAGCTAGAAAACTCACCTAATTCTTCTTTTAATTAATTATCGTTACGGTTTCTTATCGTTTTTGTTGTGTCAGATTGAAGCAAATTACAAAATTGCTTGCTAGAATCTTACTTAATATATTAACATTTTAGTATCTACTTGCAAACGTATGCAATAAGTTTATTTTGGAAAGTTACATGGCTGAAATTCAACTTAAAAAACTTACAAAACGTTGGGGTAATTTTACAGCAGTAGATGATTTCAATTTAACAATAGCTGATAAAGAATTTCTTGTATTATTAGGGCCATCAGGTTGTGGAAAAACAACAACAATGAGAATGATTGCTGGCTTAGAAGATGCAACCGACGGAGAAATTTTAGTAGATGGCAAAAAAATAAATGACCTTGAGCCGAAGGATCGTGATGTCGCGATGGTATTTCAGAGTTATGCACTTTACCCAAACATGAATGTGTATGATAACATTAGATTTCCTCTCAAGGTGAGGGGAATAGATAAATCTACGCATAATGAAAAAGTAATGCGTGCCGTGAAAATGGTGGAATTAGAAAATTTTCTTCATCGTAAGCCTGCTGAATTATCGGGAGGTCAGAGGCAGAGGGTAGCTTTAGCGCGCGCTATCGTAAGAGAGCCAAACGTTTTTTTAATGGATGAACCTCTATCGAATCTTGATGCCAAGTTACGAGTATCTACACGCGCTCAAATAAAAAATCTGAGCCATGAACTTGCCGTCACAACTGTCTATGTTACTCATGACCAAGTTGAGGCTATGACACTTGCCGACAGAGTTGTCGTTATGAGAGAGGGTGTTATTCAGCAGGTAGGTAGTCCTACAGAGATATATGACAACCCCGCCAATGCTTTTGTAGCAGGCTTTATAGGCTCTCCTGCCATGAATTTGATTGGCGGAGAGGTTAAAAATAAAAAATTCACTGCTGATTTGACCTCAGTAAGTGGATTAAATGTAGAAAACTCAAAAGTCACGTTAGGCTTCAGAGCCGAAGACGCTAGCGTCGTGAAAAGCGGTGGACAAATAAATGCTCCAATTTATACGTTAGAAATCTTAGGTGATGCAACTATGGTCACCGTTAAGATTGGACAATCATTGGTAAGTATAAAAACAGAAAAAGATTACAGAGCGAATATTGAGGATTATGTTTCAATTCATATTCCATCAAAGAAATGTCACCTGTTTGATCATAAAACGGGGGATCGAATTGGGAGATAATTTTTCCCATAAATTCTCGAGAAATCGAGACAAACCTAGTGCTTTTAATATGAAGCACAAAACTATCATGGAGTTTTATTATGATTAAAAATATTATGCGGTTGGTTGTAGCAAGTGCTATAGCCGTTTTTGCTGCCCCTATTTTTGCTGATGGTCACGGATGTAAAATATCGGCAAGGGTAAGCATTGTAGGTAACGAGTTTCCAGCAATCCACGCAGTTGCAGATGGCGCAAAGGTATGTAAGGGATCAGAAGTTAAAGCTAACTTGACAGCTGATCACCAAAAAATAAATGTTGCTGGTATGAGTGGTAATCCAGCGGAGTATACTTCCGCCATTATAGCCAATTCATCAATAGTTGCGTTAATGAATAATGATGTGATTAGACCATTAGATGATCTTGTTGCAAAACATGGAAAAGGCCTAAAGAAAAACCAGCTTATCACAATTAATGGTAAAGTTATGGCCGTTGCTTTCATGGCAAATGCACAACATTTAGTTTATCGTTCAGATATTTTAGAAAAAGCTGGTATATCGGCTCCAAAAACCTATGAAGAAATGCTCGCTGGAGCAAAAATCATAAAAGATAAAGGTTTAATGGATTATCCTCTAGGAGGTGCATATAAAGCTGGCTGGAATTTAGCTCAGGAATTCACAAATATGTATATCGGTCATGGAGGTGAGTTTTTTAAGTCTGGTTCAGCTGAAGTGTCAATTAATAATGCAAAAGGAGTAGCTACTCTTGAAATGTTAAAGGCTCTTTCCGCATATATGAACCCAGATTTCTTGACTCATGACTCAAACGCGACCTCAGCAGAGTGGAAAGCTGGTAATGTAGCTATGATGAATATGTGGGGATCAAGAATGGGTCCTTTAATGGATCCTGAGCAGTCAACCCCAACCGTAGTAAAAACAACTACACTAGGAGATCCTATGACTGTTGGAGGAGGATCAACTCCTGCAACAACACTTTGGTGGGACGGTTGGACTGTTGCTAAAAACATCTCAGATGCAGAAGCTGAAGCTACGTTTATAGCAATGATGAATGGTATTAATCCTAAAAGATTAGACGATAAAATGATGCCATTAGCTGTTTGGCTGATCGAAGGATTTAAGCCTGGTCCAGCAAATGTAGGCGTTGCTGCTGCAGCAAGAATGAATGCAATTCCATATCCTATGCTACCTTATCAAGGACTTCTACACTCAGCTCTTGGTAGTGAAATTGTAGATTTTATGCAAGGTAAAGAAGATGCAGCCACTGCTCTTGCAGACGTTGAAGCTGCTTATACTGCAGCCGCAAAAGAGAAGGGTTTCCTTAACTAAAAGTGATCTTGTATCAGGGAAGCTTAATGCTTCCCTGATAATTTTTTGGTTCCAGAGTTTATTTAATGAAACATAAAACTTTTTTTTGGTTTTTTTTGCCTACTGCATCTGCAATGCTGCTTTTTATTGCTTTGCCCATTTTTTCAATTGTAATTCAGTCACTATTTACCCCTCATGATGCTGTAATTATCGTTACAGAGAACTGTGATCCTTTTGGTTGCAAGCAAGAAACAACAATTGATCAAGAAGCAACGAGAGATTTAAGGAAATCCGAACCATTAGGAAAGTTTGTTGGTTTAGAAATTTATAAGGACAGAGGCCATCTGGCAATAAACGAAGTAAAAGAAATATGGATAGAATCCAATAATTTCACAGAATTTAAAAAAAATATCGGAAACTTACCTTTTTATAGGGCAATGGCTTTCACTTTGACATTCACGTTCACGGTAACTCCGTTAATGCTCGTTTTTGGTTTTATCATTGCTTTGGCTGTGAATTCTCTTCATCACAACTTAAAAGGGTTAACTATCTTTTTCTCTCTTCTTCCAATGATCGTTTCTCCTTTGATAGGGTCTCTTGTCTTATTTTGGATGATAGACAGTAGAGGAATAATTGGTGAAGCACTGCAATATGTATTCGAAGACCCTGATCTATCTCTAAAGGCATCCACTGGTCTAACTTGGGTTATGTTGATAGTTTATGGTGTTTGGCATGCTGCTCCTTTTTCATTCGTCGTCTTCTATGCAGGATTACAAACCTTACCGATGGACACTATAGAAAGCGCTAAAATCGATGGTGCGTCAAGGTTACAACAAGTTTGGTATGTAGTGATACCTCATCTAATGCCACTTATTACTTTTGTAGCATTGATGCAATTAATGGATAATTTTAGAGTCTTTGAACCTATAGTTGGCTTTAGTGCTGAAGCACATGCACAATCTCTTTCATGGTTTATTTTCAATGACTTAGGAGGAGAAACTAGATTACTTTCGTCTGCAGCAACATCTTCAGTTCTAACAATAATAGGTGTCTCTATTCTATTATTTCCTGTTTTGATTAGAACTTGGCGTGATTTCAACGAAAAGAGTGCAAAATGATAAATCACTCTCTTAAACTTCCTATCTCGCTCAAAGTTTCCAT
The DNA here is from genome assembly GCA_902619165.1 of uncultured Alphaproteobacteria bacterium. GTDB lineage: Bacteria > Pseudomonadota > Alphaproteobacteria > Rhodobacterales > Rhodobacteraceae > CACIJG01. Next base: position 782 of record CACNDI010000010.1, on the reverse strand, counting down.
ATCGATATTTATTGTTTTTTGGCTAATTATTGCAGCTTTTCCGTTCATTTGGACCCTTTGGGGATCTTTTAAGATAGAAGCCGATTTCTTTTCAAAAGCAGATTGGATGAACGCTCTGTTTGCCCCACGTACTATTGCTGAGAAAGGTGGAGCCTTTACGGGAGATGGTTATTATGGAGCTTGGGTGCAAGAGAACTTTTGGCAAGCGGTCATCAATACAACTTTAGTATGCTTCTTTGTAGTAGGGACGTCTTTAACAATCGGGACACTGGGCGGGTATGCGCTTTCAAGATCATCTTACAAGTATACCTTTTGGCTGTTGATAACTGCTCTTATTTTTAGAGCTATGCCTCCGATAACGTTAGTAGCTGGTTATTTGCTACCATTTTATGAGTGGAATTTGTGGGGACATTTAGCAACCACTGTTATAGTCTTGGTCGCCATCAATCAGCCTTTTACATTGTGGATGCTGCATAGTTTTTTTCAAAAAATTCCGAAAGAATTAGATGAAAGCGCAAAAGTCGACGGATGCACACAGTTTCAGGCTTTTAGGCACGTTATTATACCTGTGATGTGGCCTGGTGTTATTACAACAGGACTGTTTAGCTTTTTATTGGCTTACAATGATTTTGCTATAACATCTATGCTTTTATCACAAAACAACCAAACCATGGTGCCCAAGATAGCTAGTTTTATGGGAACTACACAAACTGAGGGAAATGTAATGTTTGCTGTAGCAGCAGTTGTTTCAACTACTGCACCCTTATTTATTATGGTCATGT
>CACNDI010000009.1 GCA_902619165.1 uncultured Alphaproteobacteria bacterium | reverse complement strand
TAGGAGTTTTATACCATCAACGCCTAGAAGAGACGTTATCGAAGCATCTTGTGTTAGGCTCGATAATCCCTTTTCAAGCCATGGTGTAAGGTCTTCCCCAATCCAAAAAACAATATCTGCGTTCTGTAATGATTTTGCGTTTGACGGTTTAAGTTGGTATTCATGGGGAGACGCTCCTGCCGGAATAATCAAGTCCGGTTTACCAACAGCGTTCATTACTTTAGAAACCAAAGAATGGACCGGTGCAATATCTACAGTTACCTTTGGCACATCTGCAACGAGCATGCTGGTGCTTAAAAGAAATGCTGACGTTGTTGAAAGAAATTTATTAGACATTTTGCTCTCCATAAGGTATTAAAACTGATAGTGTTATGTTATAACATGTTATGATATAACTTAACCAATATTTAAAGTAAAGCTGAAATCTGAGAAATTAAATGGCAAAGAAGAAAAAACGAGAAGGAAAAACTACATCAAAAATATTTGATGATCATGATCATGGAATTTGCTTCGACGACGCAATAGACCAGATAGAGAATTACTTTTTAAAGAAAAATCTACAATTCACTCCTTTACGTCGAAAAGTTTTTGAAATTCTAATTAGAGATCATAAGCCTCTTGGAGCTTACGAAATTCTAGAAGCTTTGGGGCGGGACGGCTTCTCGTCATCTCCTCCGATTGCTTACAGAGTGCTCGATTTTCTTATGGAACATGGTTTTGTTCACAAAATACAAGGTCTGAATGCTTTTATAGCCTGCTCACATCCAAATCACTCTCATTCTCCTGCATTTGTGATATGTCGAAAATGTGAAAAAGTAGCCGAGGTCGACGAAAAGAAAAGTGGAATTAGTTTCGCTAGTCCCAATATAGACAATTTTGAGGTTGAAAAAACTACGGTTGAAATGACGGGAGTTTGCACAACATGCTCAAGAGCGGCAACAATATAATGCTTATTGAAATACAAAATCTAAACGTTGCATATGGCAGAAAAAAAGTACTCGAAAATGTAACTCTTACGTTAGGTAAAAATGAAATTGTTACAATAGTAGGTCCAAACGGATCAGGAAAAACAACCCTTTTCAAAGCTATTATCGGTTCCATACCAATTAAATCCGGCAGTGTGGTAATTAAGCAAAATTTAAAAATAGGCTACGTACCACAAGTATTGAATATAGATCGTTCTCTTCCATTGACCGTTGAGCGCTTTTTAAAGCTTGCAAAAAATCGAAATGACCAAGGTTTCTTGAGAGCTCAACAGGTTTTGGATTCGGATGATTTACTATCGAGCCAAATCAGTAATTTGTCTGCGGGACAATTGCAACGCGTGCTATTGGGGCACGCTTTAATGAATGAGCCAGACGTCTTAATGCTCGATGAGGCCACTAGAGGGTTGGATCAGCCAGGCTCAGCAGCTTTTTACAAAAAAATTGAAGAAATTCGGGAAACCACTGGGTGCTCTATCTTAATGATAAGTCATGATTTGCATGTGGTGATGAGTGCATCAAATAGAGTAATTTGCCTCAATGGTCATATTTGCTGTCAAGGTGAACCAAAATCGGTGGCTGCTTCGCCGGAATATGCATCCATGTTTGGATCAAAAGTTGAAGGCACATTAGCTCTCTATCAGCATAACCATAGCCATGAAAGAAAAGGCGCTTAAATGCTTGATGACTTCATGGTTAGAGCCGCTCTTGCTGGTATGGGTGTTGCTCTCGCGGCTGCTCCATTGGGTTGTTTTGTTGTATGGCGCAGAATGGCTTACTTTGGTGAGTCGACCGCACATGCTGCGCTGCTAGGCGTATCATTATCTTTAATGTTTGAGTTTTCTGTATTTTTGGGCGCAATTTTTGTATCTCTTTTAATGACCTCACTAGTAACGTTGGCTCAAGGGCGCTCCCTTTTCTTAGATACTCTCTTGGGAGTAGCGGGCCATATGTCATTAGCTACAGGGCTAGTAGTTGTTTCCTTCATCTCTGGAGTACGCATTGAACTTATGGCCTACTTAATTGGGGATATTCTATCGGTATCAAAAACAGATCTACTTCTTATATGGATAGGCTTGGTCATTGTCTTGGTTCTGTTATTTTGGCGTTGGTCAGCACTTTTATTATGTACGTTGAATGAAGATTTAGCTGCCTCAAGTGGGCTAAATCCCAGGAGAGAGAGCTATACGCTCACTATAGGACTAGCAATAGTGGTTGCAGTAGGAATTAAAGTTGTGGGTGTCTTACTTATCATCTCCATGTTAATTATTCCAGCCGCATCTGCGCGTTCACTTGTTTCGACTCCTGAAAAGATGGCCGTATTTGCATCCTTGATAGGAATGCTATCGGCAATATTAGGATTGAATGCCTCTTATGTTTTTGATACTCCGACTGGCCCTTCTATAGTATGCGTGGCATCATTAATTTTTATAATCACATTGGCCTTAAGCTTTTTTGTGGAACAATTTTCTGCTGTAGTAAAAAACAAAAAAGAAAGTTGAAATGGTATGGATAAGTTTTCCTCTAAACCAGTAACAGTAATCACAGGTTTTCTCGGAAGCGGCAAAACAACTTTGCTATCTGCTTTGCTTAAAAAAGAAGAAATGAAAAATGTAGCGGTAATCATTAATGAGTTTGGTGAGGTTGGACTAGACCATGCTTTGGTAGAGCACAGCGATGAGAATATTGTCGAGCTACAAAATGGGTGTATTTGCTGTACTATTCAAGGCGATCTCCAGAAAACAATGCTCGATTTAATCGATAAAATGTCGAAAGGAGACATCTCTTATTTTGATAAAGTCATAATAGAGACAACAGGACTTGCTGATCCTGTTCCTATTATTCACACTTTTATTAGCTCGATTGATTTGCAACGAATTTATACTCTTGATGGCGTAATCACAGTAGTTGATGCAACAAATGGAGAAAAAACATTAGACTTGCAGCCAGAAGCGGTCAAACAGGCTGCGCTAGCTGAACGCATTATAATTAGCAAGATTGATCTAATAGAAAAAGATAAGGAATTATCATTGATTACCAGACTGAGAGCGATAAATCCTTCAATAGAGATTATCAAAAGTAGCTTTGGAGATGTCTCAATTTCAGACTTAATTGATTTGGGTGCATACGATCCTTTTAGCAAATCAAGAGATGTCAAGGAATGGCTTTCTGCCGAGAGTATGGACTCCCATCACGACCATGATAATGACCACCACCATGTTAATGTAAATCGGCATGATGAAAATATTGAGGCATTTTCTATGACTAGTGATAAACCGGTCAACATGATGGCATTTGGTCTGTTTAAGGATTTGCTAATGGCTCAGATGGGACCCGACTTACTCAGGTTAAAGGGTATAATAAATATTGAAGGCAAAGATCGTCCAGCAGTTATTCACGGTGTCCAGCATATTTTTCATCCTGTTCATTGGTTAGAAAAATGGCCTGATAGCGATAGACAAACAAAGCTGGTATTTATAACAAGAAATATAAAGAAAGAACAAATTGAGGGGTTTTTTAATGCACTTATGGGACTCGTTGAAGATAAAGTAGTGCCCAACGAAATTGTTGATTTGCTGTAACTTTAAGAAAAATTATAACGAGATTATTTCTTTTTGATCATTTTCATCTAAGCGATGCTTCAATATTGCCACCATCCACAGTAATCACATGACCGGTGGTCCTATTTGATAAGGCTAAATCAACAAGGGCTTTAGCAACATGGTGAGCCTCTACTTCTTTATTCAGAAGATTTGCACTCATATACTTTTCAACGCTTAACCCTCTCGCTCCAGCTCGATCAATAATCAAATTATCGCTAAGTATGCCAGAACGGACCCGATCGGCATTAACTCCGTTAACACGTATTCCGTAATTGCCAAGTTCCAGAGATAGTTGTTTAACCAAAAACATCAGCGTGGATTTTGGTAGACCATAAGCTCCAAAGTTACGCCCCGGATTGACAGCTTGCTTGGAGATATTAAATAACATCTGGCCTTTGTTACCTTGTTCTACAAAAAGTTGCCCAATAATCTTTGCCAAATTGAAGTGTGCAAAGAAATTAATTTCAAAGCTTTTACGTAAATCACTCAATTCCAATTCAAGAAGCGGTGACTGGAGTGCCATTCCGGCATTTGACACAAGAATATCAACTCCCCCAAAATCGTGAACTAATTCTTCAATAAGCTTCTCAACTTTACTCCCGTCGGTCACATCAATAGTTCTTTTTTGAACTCTTGAGTCAAAATTAGATTCTTCAAGTGCGCTCTTGTTGATATCGATAGCAACTACTTCTGCACCTGATTCAATAAACGAATTAACTACTGCTGTTCCAATTGCACCAGCAGCACCGGTAACCAGCGTAATCTTACCCTGCAAGGGTAAAAAGAAGCTTTTTTTTAGTTTAGCCTGCTCAAGTGACCAGTACTCCATATCGAATAGATCTTTATCTTTTACAGGATGAAATCCTCCCGCTCGCTCAGAATCAGAAATTACTGAAATATTTTGTACTGCTATATCCATAATTGTTTGAGCTTCCTTTATCGACGCCCCAAGACCCATTAGACCAAACCCTTCTACCCATACAACCTTAGGTTTAGGATTCAATATGGTTTTAAGTTCATCTGTCTTAGCACTCCATTTCATAAAATATTTTTTGTAATCTTCTATATATGCAACAAGAGATTTATTTATTGCACTTTGCCCTTCGGATAGTATTGCTTTGGTTAAAACCCAAGGTTTGGGCTTTATCCTTATAACATGGTCCGGAGTAGCGACACCACGGCCTACGACCCCATTAGCTATATGGCTGTCTACTTGGGCTGAGATCTCTTCATCCGTAAATATTTTCAAAACTAAAGAGGGCTTAGGCTCATCGGAAAGGTCAAAATACGCCTTTTTCACCATACTTATTAGTGATCTATTACTTTTATTGGGAACCTCCTTACTTTGAAAACCTACTATACTTCTGTGGTCTGCAAACCATTTTTCAACAAGGTTAGTTTGCTCTATGACACGGAGATATGACTCTTTTGCATTTTTTCCCCAAGTGAAATGACCATGCTTTAATAGTATTAAACCTTCGGCTTTTGGATTGTCTTCTGCTATGTTGGCTGCTACTTTTGCCAACGAAAACCCTGGCATTATGTACGGCACCAAAACCAATCTATCACCAAATATCTCTCTTATGATGGTGGTTGGGTCAGGAAGATTTGCCAGCGAGAGAAATGCCGTGGCATGCGTGTGATCTACTACAGCATGAGGCAAAAACGCATGTAGTAGAGTTTCAATAGAAGGGTTGGGTGCTGCTTGGTTAATTAGATTGGCCCTTTGGGCATTCACCATTTCTTCGTCACTTAGTTTTTCTAGTTTTCGTAATTTAAGCAAAGGCTCAAGCTTGACAGCTGGCAATCCCTCCGTTTCAATGGTGGCCAAATCCCAACCCGAACCTTTCACGCATATAACCTTTTGCTTATTGCCGAAGAGATCCTTCACCTCAGTTTTGCAAGAGGTATTGCCTCCTCCATACATGACTAAGTCTGGATCTGACCCAATTAACCTTGAAGTATAGACACGCAGAGCTAGATCAGAGTCGATCCCTTTACCTGCATAACTCGCAACAAAATCATCAGCGTCTTCATCTACCCAGCGATTTTTTATCATTCAAAATTCCTTGAAGCGAGACGCAAGTCTATTCTCCCTCAAAGGTTAGAATAGATTTGACTTTTATTCCGGAGCCCTCTAATTTTTTTGCGCCACCAAGGTCTGGAAGATCAATTATAAATCCGCACCCCACAATATTTCCTCCTAGAGCTTTAATCAGATTTACTCCTGCAATTGCTGTTCCTCCGGTGGCAATCAGATCATCAACGATCAGTACGGAATCTCCTTTTCGAATTGCATCAGTGTGTACTTCAAGACTTGCCTTACCGTATTCTAGATCATACTTTTCTGAAATAGTCTTGTAAGGTAACTTCCCTTCTTTTCGTAAAGCTATGAAAGGCACCCCCAACTTTGTAGCAAGCGCAGCGCCAATTATGAATCCTCTAGCGTCAATGCCTGCGATAGCTTCGACTTTGTCTTCTCGCCATAAATCTTTGAACCGACTAACAACTTTTTTAAAAGCACTGGCATTATTAAAAAGTGTTGTGACATCTCGAAACATGATTCCATCATTTGGGAAATTGGGTACAGTTCTTATGTATTTTTTCAGGTCCATTGAGTGTATGTTATGTATCAAAAAATCTTTTAGCGACTACGCCGAGTCGCTTTTTCTCAGCAAGCGTAATCTTATCTGAGTGAGATATAATGGCATATTCCAAAGCGGTACTACATCCTTGTCTACAGGTTTTCTTTTCTGAGCTCAAGATAGATGTGACTTTCTTTATTAAATCCTTCGCTGACGAAGCATTTGATGTAAGGGTTTCGATTATATCGGATACCTCGACATCATCATGATCAGGGTGCCAGCAATCAAAATCGGTAACCATAGCAATCGAGGCATAACAAATTTCAGCTTCACGAGCAAGTTTTGCCTCTGGCATATTAGTCATCCCAATAACATCGCAGCCCCACCCATTTTTATAAAGCAGTGACTCCGCTTTAGTTGAAAACTGAGGTCCTTCCATAGTGATGTAAGTCCCCTTTAAATGATGTTTTATTCCTAAAGCAGTCATTGCCTCTCCCGCTAGACTCCCCAACTCGCTACAGACAGGCTCCGCAACACTTACATGCGCGACGCATTTTCCATCAAAAAAAGTTTTCTTACGCATGAAAGTTCTGTCTATAAATTGATCAATAATCACAAAATCGCCCGGCTTAAAGTCTTCTCTTAAGCTGCCACAAGCAGATATTGCTAGCACATCAGTCACGCCTAAATACTTCATTGCGTACAAATTAGCTTGATAAGGAACTGTGCTGGGTGAATATAGATGACCACGCCCATGCCTCGGTAAAAAAGCTACTTTGATATTGTTCAAAGATCCCGTGTATATCTCATCAGATGGATCACCATAAGGTGTAGGTATTTTAATCCATCGTCCATTTTCTACTCCCTCTATTTCATAGATACCCGAACCTCCAATAATACCTAGCATAAGCTCTTTTTGATCCATTCTTTTATCCCACACTAATTTATTAAGTTAATTCGTTAATATTTAAACGTAAAGATACTAGCCCTTGTAAAGAACAAAGTAAATCCAGTATATTGGAAACATGCTCATTTCTGGAAAACAATATCGCTCAATCTGGGTTGACCAAAAAAGCGAGAAAATTAAATTAATAGATCAGCGAAAACTTCCTCACTACGTAGAGATTATCACTTTAAATAACCTTCAAGAAACAGTGAAAGCAATCAGTGATATGTATGTGCGGGGAGCCCCATTGATAGGTGTAACCGCGGCCTTTGGTTTTTCCCTCGCGATGAAGCAAGACACCTCGGAGAAGTCAATCAATAATGCTTACGAACAACTTATAAATGCTCGCCCAACGGCTGTGAATCTGGCATGGGCGTGTCGAAGGGTTTCCCAAAAGTTGAAAAAAATTCCTGATAGTTATAGGAAAGACTTTTCCTTAACATTAGCAAAAGATATGGCCAATGAGGATGTTCAAACGAATCGCAAAATTGGTCGAAACGGATTCAATTTAATCAAGAAAATAGCAGATAATAAAACAGATCCATCTCCTGTACGTATTCTCACTCACTGCAATGCCGGTTGGCTCGCAACAGTTGACAGAGGAACGGCAACAGCTCCAATTTATGAAGCAAGTGAGTTTGGCATTGATATATTTGTTTGGGTCGATGAAACTCGTCCGAGAAATCAAGGCGCTTCATTAACTGCTTGGGAATTATACCATAATAAAATTAATAGTAAGCTGATCGTGGACAATGCAGGTGGGCACTTAATGCAGAAAGGCTTGGTAGATGCCGTAATTGTAGGATCTGATAGAACAACTCTTAATGGAGATGTATGCAACAAAATAGGAACTTATTTAAAAGCTTTAGCAGCATGGGATAATAACATTCCATTTTATGCTGCTCTGCCAACAACTACCATTGACTTTGATTTAGAAAACGGTTCTGAAATTCCTATAGAAGAACGTGATGAAGAAGAGGTTTTGACCATAACTGGTAAAACGGATTTGGGGAACCCCGAAAAAGTAAAAGTTACATTGGACGGTGTAAATGCTTCTAACCCAGCATTTGATGTCACTCCATCTAAATTTGTCACCGGATTAATAACTGACAAAGGAGTAATAGGTGCAAACCGACAAAGTATACTTACACTGAAAAAGTAAGTGAGTTGTAAATGGTGAGCCCGACAGGGTTCGAACCTGTGACCCACTGATTAAAAGTCAGTTGCTCTACCAACTGAGCTACGGGCCCACATTTGAAGTTTTATTATTTACTTACTATTTGGTCAAGTCTTCAATTATATTAAATGACGTTAAGGTAAAATTAAGTTACTTATAGTTTTAGAAAATAATGGGGCAATGATTGGAACTACTATTTACCAAAATGCACGGTTGTGGAAATGACTTTGTCGTTATTGATAATCGCAGTCAACAATTGGAGCTACAAGAAGATGAAATTAAACTGATCTGCGATCGGCATTATGGTATTGGTTGTGATCAGCTTGTTGTTATAAATAGCAATAATAAAAAAAATGTCTCAGCGCACATTCTTTTTTGGAATTCAGATGGATCCGTTTCTGCTACTTGTGGTAATGCGACAAGATGTATAGCCAGCATTCTTTTTAAGGAAACCGGAACAGAAATACTTTATTTAGAGACACAAAATGGTGTTATTGAGTGTCACAAGAAAAACAACCAATTAGTATCAGTAAATATTGGCAAGCCAAAAGTTTCATGGAATGAAATACCGTTATCCAGGGACGTTTCAACTTTAAATCTTCCAATCGATGGAAAACCAACTGCAACCAATTTTGGCAATCCTCATTGCACATTTTTTGTGGATGACTTGAATAAAATAGATGTTCAAACTCAAGGCCCTATTGTTGAAAATAATATCTTGTTTCCTCAAAAGACTAATGTCCAATTTGTTGAAATCTTAGATAGCACTCATATTAAAATTAAGGTCTGGGAACGAGGGTCTGGAATGACATTAGCATCTGGGTCTTCTTCTTGTGCAGCAGTTGATGCAGGGATAAGGAGGGGCCTACTTGACAACAGAGTTGAGGTTGCACTTAAAGGGGGGGTCGTAGAAGTAGAAAAAAAAGTGACAGGCATGTGGTTGACTGGGCCAACGGAGCACGTATTTTCTGGCAGCTACAATTTGATTCGAAACTGAGTAAAAATGAAATTCAAAACACTAGGATGCCGACTAAATACCTTTGAGACTGAAACGATCAAGTCAATAACGGAGAAATTAGATTATAAAAATCTTACCTTCGTTAATACCTGTTCCGTGACCAAAGAAGCTGCTAAGAATAGCAAAAAGTATGTTCGTCAGCTTAAAAAATCAGCTCCAAACAATAAGGTTATTGTTTCGGGATGTGATGCACACATTGAAAAAGAGACGTACATAAAAATGCCTGAAGTTGATGTAGTTTTGGGAAATGATGTTAAACTCGATGAGGCTATTTGGAGAGAGATTACAAAAAGTGGGAGGATAGGTTTTTTCGGGAAAACAGATGAAAAATCGAATAATAAGAAAACAAAAATCCTTCCCAACTTCACAAAAAGATCCAGAGCCTATTTAGAGATCCAGAATGGATGTGACCACTCTTGTACTTTTTGCATAATTCCACAAGGAAGAGGTCTTTCAAAATCTGTCGAGCCAGATACAATTTTAGAGAAAATAAATAATCTGGTTGATAAAGGGTTCAAAGAAATTGTATTAACAGGCGTTGATATTACATGTTGGGGCTCAGACCTAACGGGCAATGATAAACTAGGTGATTTAGTAATCAAGATCTTGGATAAAACGCCTAATTTACCCCGCTTGAGACTATCATCCATAGATGTTAGTGAAATGGATGATGGCCTCCTACATGTTTTTAAAACTAATAAAAGGATGATGCCTCATCTTCACCTTTCTTTGCAATCAGGGAACAACTTAATACTTAAAAGGATGAAAAGAAGGCATTCTCGTGAGCAAGCTATTGATTTATGCAAAAATCTAAAGGCTGCCAGACCAGAATTGACATTTGGTGCGGACTTAATAGCAGGCTTTCCTACAGAAAGTGATACAATGTTTTCAGATACCCTTAAACTCGTGGATGAGTGTGATGTTAGCTGGCTGCATATCTTTCCGTATTCAGGACGTCCAAATACCCCGGCGAGTCGTATGCCACAAGTTAACCAACAGGAAATATCTAAGCGCTCAAAAGTTCTTAGGGAACTTGCTCAACGTAAGAAAGCTCAACACTTTGCTAAACTAAAAGGCAAAACACTATCGGTTCTCATGGAGTCTGAATTCAAAGGACGGGCTGAAGATTTCACTGAAATTATTACTAGCACCCCTCTCAAAACAGGCGAAATTTATACACTAAAGGTATATAACTACAATGCTGACAGCCTTATCGCAAGAGACTAGAGCGATAGACACAGATATTTCATCTCCAGATACTCCTCAATCCCATGGTGCGATCCCTCGCGACCAAGTCCAGACTGCTTAACTCCTCCAAAGGGTGCCACTTCTGTAGAGATTAATCCCGTATTTATGCCCACCATACCGTATTCCAAAGCTTCCGCTACTTTCCAAACACGCTTGAGATCTGAGGCATAAAAATATGAAGCCAGACCGAATACAGTATTATTAGCTTGTTCTATAACATCGTCTTCATCATTAAATCGGAATAAAGGTGCAACGGGCCCAAAAGTTTCTTCTTCCGCAATTAACATCGACTTATCAACATTAGTTAATACCGTTGGTTCAAAGAACGTGCCGCCAATGCTATGTCTCTTTCCACCGCATTGAGCTGTAGCTCCTTTATCTAAGGCATCTTTAATGTGCTCCTCAACCTTTTTGAGGGCTTCGTTCGTGATCAAAGGACCAAGGGTGCTCGATGTAGCGAAACCGTCCCCTACCACCATCTTCGAAACGGCCTCTTCCAGCTTCTTCGCAAACATATCATACACTCCATCCTGAACATAAATTCGATTTGCGCATACACATGTTTGACCATTATTTCTGAATTTAGAAATTATTGCCCCCTCAACCGCCTTATCAATATCTGCATCATCAAATACAATAAATGGTGCGTTACCACCTAACTCCATTGACATCTTTAAAACTTGGTCTGCTCCTTGTTTTAGCAATTTTTTTCCGACTTCTGTTGATCCAGTAAAAGTTAGTTTTCGAATTTTATCATTTGAGCATAGTTCTTTGCCTATTTCGACTGGATCAGAAGTAGTCAGAACAGAGAATACTCCTTTTGGAATTCCTGCTTCTTCCGCAAGGTCGCAAAGGGCCAAAGCGGATAATGGGGTGTCTTCTGGAGCTTTTGCTACAAAACAGCAACCAGCAGCAAGTGCTGGGCCCAATTTTCTAGTAATCATCGCATTAGGAAAATTCCAAGGCGTTATAGCAGCTACAACACCCACTGGCTGCTTCAGCACTATTATTCTTTTATCTTCTTGGTGTCCGGGAATGGTTTCTCCGTAAATTCTTTTTCCTTCTTCGGCAAACCACTCAATAAAGCTAGCTCCGTAAGTAATTTCTCCCTTTGCTTCTGCCAACGGTTTTCCCATTTCAGCGGTAAGGATTGCAGCTAGATCATCGGCATTTTCTAACATTAGTTTGCAGAACTTATTTAGAATAATACTTCTCTCTTTCGCGGTCTTTTTACTCCAACTGGGGAAAGCTTTGTAAGCAGCATCAATTGCAATTCGAGCATCGTTAACATCTAAATCGGGAACAGTTACTATTGAATTTCCATTAGAGGGGTTAACCACTTCAAAAGTTTTTCCACTTTTTGCATCTACCCAAGCACCATTAATGTATGCTTTATTTTTAAGCAGGTTTTTGTTTTTTAGCATAACACTGAGATTTGTTTGATCTAACATATTTACGATTCCACTTTCAATTTGTTCTTTCTGTCATATAACCACTAAGTTATACAACATTACAAGTCCCTAGTTTGTCTTAGAGCTTCTGATAAAACCATCATACAACTGACTACAACATTTAAAGACCGTCCTTTGCCAGGCATCTCTATGGTAACAGCGTCATCTACCGATTCGTGAACATATTCAGGAACACCGGCGCTTTCTCTACCTAGCATTAGTCTGTCATTTTTCTGAAATCTAAAATCTAAATAATTTTTTTTACTTTTCGTTGTCAGAAGAATCACTCTTGAACTCGGTTTTTCCTCTTGTTGCTGTTTCTTAAATGCTTGATAATCAATGAAAGTCCTAAAGTCCGCATGGTTGATATAGTCCATCGCTGTCCTCTTCAATTTCTTTTCAGAAAAAGCAAATCCACATGGCTCAATTATGTCCAATGGCACATCAAGACAAGCAGAAACCCTAAGAAGTGCTCCTAAATTTTGAGGTATATCTGGTTGAAAAATAGAAATTCTCATATATACACTATACATAAATTTTTAAAATATAGTGCGTCTTAAAGTCCAATAGACAATCTATTGAAAAATATTAAATTACGATATATAAGCTCTATGGAATACTGGGAAATTGAACGGAAATTACATGGAAGACAACAAAGAGAATAAAAAAGGAAATAGGCGTGATTTTCTTTATATTTCAACCGCTGCCGTTGGGGCAATCACGGTCGGAGCAGCTACGTGGCCTCTAATCAACCAAATGAATCCTTCAGCTGACGTAGCGGCCCTCTCATCTATAGAAGTAGATGTAAATGATTTAGAGCCAGGATCACAGTTGACAGTAAAATGGTTGGGAAAACCCGTTTTTATCAGAAGGCGTACAGAAGAAGAAATTTCTGCTGCAAGAGAGGTAAACTTGGAGGATTTGCCTGATAAAAGCGCACAAAACGCTAATCTTAAAGACGGTGATGCATCGGATAAGTTCAGGACACTTGATGAAAACGGCGAATGGCTGGTGATGATGGGAGTATGCACGCATCTGGGTTGCGTCCCACTTGGTGATGCAGGAGATTTTGGAGGATGGTTTTGCCCCTGTCATGGATCTCATTACGACACAGCTGGTAGGATTAGAAGAGGACCGGCACCCACAAATTTACCCATCCCTGTTGCATCGTTGTCCGATGGCGGAATATTGAAACTAGGTTAAGAGACAAAGGAAAGAAAAATGGGCGGCATACCACACGATAAATATGAACCAAAAAAAGGATTTGAAACTTGGTTAGATAAGAGACTACCTATTGGGAGACTTGTATATGACACCTTAATGATTCCGACTCCAAAGAATTTGAACTGGATGTGGATATGGGGGATAGTTCTAACTTTTTGTCTCGTCCTTCAAATAATCACCGGTATTATCCTGGTAATGCACTACACGCCTCATGTAGATCACGCCTTTGACAGTGTTGAGCATATAATGCGTGATGTGAATGGTGGTTGGGCCATTAGGTACATTCACGCTAATGGTGCTTCTCTGTTTTTTATAGCCGTATACATGCATATCTTTAGGGGTTTATATTATGGTTCTTACAAAGAACCTCGGGAAGTAACTTGGATAATAGGCATGTTAATTTATCTGGCGATGATGGCAACAGCCTTTATGGGTTATGTGCTTCCTTGGGGTCAAATGTCTTTTTGGGGGGCTACAGTTATTACCGGTTTGTTTGGAGCTATTCCGTTCGTAGGGGAGTCACTTCAGACGTGGCTTCTAGGAGGTCCAGCAGTAGATAATGCCACGTTAACTCGATTTTTCAGTCTACATTACTTGCTACCATTTGTTATTCTTGGGTTAGTTGCCACACACATATGGGCTTTTCATACTACTGGAAATAATAACCCAACCGGCGTAGAAGTTAGGCGCGGATCCAAAGCAGAAGCAGAGAAAGACACACTTCCATTTTTTCCTTATTTCGTGATGAAAGATCTTGTTGCACTTGCGATTATCTTGGCAATCTTTGCTGCTATCGTGGGATTTATTCCAAATTATCTTGGGCACCCAGATAACTACATTGAAGCTGATCCTCTTGTAACTCCAGCCCACATTGTTCCGGAGTGGTATTTTTTGCCTTTCTATGCAATTCTTCGCGCTTTCACTGCTGATGTGTGGATCGTTCAATTCACTTCCTTCATATCAGGGGGAATAATCGACGCAAAATTTTTTGGAGTTCTCGCTATGTTTGGTGCAATTGCAGTGATGGCACTTGCTCCATGGCTTGACACATCTTCTGTTCGGTCCGGAAGATATCGACCTCAATTTAAGTGGTGGTTTGCGTTATTAGTTTTAGATTTTTTCGTTTTGACCTGGGTAGGCGCTAAACCCGCAGAACAACCCTATTCTACAATATCACTTATCGGATCCAGTTATTGGTTTGCCTACTTTTTAATAATACTTCCCCTGCTAGGGGTCACCGAAACCCCAGATGAGCAGCCCAAAACAATTGAGGAAGATTGGAATAAGAAATTGGTAAAAAGTGAAACAAAGGAAAGTTCGACCAACGGAGGTGTGTATGAACCTGCAGAATAAGACTTTCATAAAGGGTGTTATTTGTAACTTTGTCCTAGTAGCTCAGCTAATCTTTATAGGTCAGGCCTATTCCGCTGGACCAGTTGGAAAGATAGATAACGTAGATTTTTCATTTGAAGGAGTGTTTGGGACATATGATAAAAAGCAATTACAGCGTGGGCTTCAAGTCTTCACTGAGGTATGCGCAGGGTGTCATGGACTGACACACGTAGCATATCGTAATCTTGGTGATAAAGGTGGACCTGAACTACCTCCTGAGCAAGTTAAAGCGTATGCTGCTCAGTTTGATATTTATGACCCTGACATTGATGACGATAGAAGCGCGGTACCTTCTGATTACTTTAGCGGATCAATGGTAGAAAACGCTCCCAATTTAAGTCTTATGGCTAAAGCGCGCGTGGGAGGGGCGGAGTATATTGTTTCGCTCCTGAAAAGTTATACCGAAGAAGAAAAAGAGCAAGCAGGCTCTGTTTTATATGGCAACAAATTGTATCCTGGTGGATGGATTGCTATGTCTCAGCCTCTATGGGGTGACGATGTAGAATATATGGATGGGACTGAGGCTACTATCCAGCAAGAAGCTGAAGATGTAGCGGCATTTTTAATGTGGGCTGCAGAGCCGAAGTTGAACGTGAGGAAGGAAACGGGCTTTAGGGCTGTACTACTCCTATTGCTTCTTTCCGTATTATTATATTTTACGAATAAAAAGCTTTGGGCACCACACAAGTACAAAAAAGTTTAATTTAGTAGGCAGCAAGCTTTTTTCATCTATTATTGATTTATTTACTGACAAAAATCTAAATTGAAAGATTGTTGGAAATGTCTATTAATTCATTTGGCCACTTGTTTAAAGTAACTACATGGGGGGAAAGCCATGGGAGTGCAATTGGAGCAACAATTGATGGGTGCCCGCCCGGCGTAGAACTTAGTGAAGCCGATATACAACCTTGGTTAGACAGAAGAAGGCCGGGCCAAAGCAAATATACGACCCAAAGAAAAGAATTAGATAAGGTTAAGATACTCTCAGGAACATTTGAAGGCGTAACCACAGGCACGCCAATTCAACTATTCATTGAAAATCAAGATCAAAGATCAAAAGACTATAGTGAAATTGCAAATACATTTAGACCAGGTCACGCAGACCTTACATATCACCTTAAATATGGAATAAGAGACTATAGAGGAGGCGGAAGATCTTCAGCGAGAGAAACAGCATCCAGAGTAGCGGCTGGAGGAATAGCTAGAAAGATACTAGCAGATATCGCTCCAGACATAGAGATAACAGGCTATCTGATCCGAATTGGAAAATTGGAAATTGATAGAGAAAATTTTTCTGAAACTACAATTCAAGAAAATGACTTTTGGTGTCCTGACAACACTATGGTTCCAAATTGGGAGAAATATATAAAAGAACTTCGTAAAAGTGGTAATTCTGTTGGTGCAATGATTGAAATCATTGCCAAGGGCGTACCCGCAGGGCTGGGAGCGCCCTTATACGCAAAGATGGATTCAGATCTAGCAAGTGGTCTGATGTCCATAAATGCTGTGAAAGGTGTTGAGATAGGCATTGGTATGCAAGCTGCTGAGATTGAAGGAATAGAGAATGCTGATGAAATCTTTTTGGAGGACGAAAAAATCTCTTTTACATCCAATAATGCCGGAGGTGTTTTGGGTGGTATAACTTCGGGTCAGGATATTGTTACAAGATTTGCTGTCAAGCCGACGTCATCAATTTTAAGCGAGAGAAAGTCAATTACAAAATCAGGATCTTCAACCACAGTTTCGACAAAAGGAAGGCATGACCCGTGTGTAGGAATAAGAGCAGTGCCAGTAGGAGAAGCTATGGTAGCTTGTATTATTTTGGATCATTTTTTACTACATAGGGGCCAAATTGGGCCCAATTCTGGCACTATATTATAGCAATCAGCACTTTTTTAGATGTACGAAAATTTCCTGATTGCCTTTTTTTCCAGTGATATACGCTTTTCTGCACTTTACAAAATATAAGCTACTCTTTTCCAAGGATTTAAGGAAATGACCAAGTATTTTCTGAGTATCTGTCTCCTTTTTTACTACACCATTTTTTGAAATATTCTGTTTTCCAACTTCGAATTGAGGTTTATATAATAAAATGATATCCCCCTCTTTTTTTGCGACAAATTCTATATCTTTAATAATTTTTGATAATGAAATGAAGGCAACATCTACAACAACTAGGTCAAAGGAATCTTTTAGTCTTGATGAAATGTCTCTTATATCCGTTTGTTCTAATAAAGAAATCCGTGCATCACTTCTTAGACTTGAATGAAGCTGATCTGTTCCAACGTCAACTGATGTAATTTTTTCTGCTCCCTCATAAAGCAGAACTTGTGTAAAGCCTCCCGTAGACGAGCCTACATCCAAGGCCGTTTTCCCATCAACCTTCACCTCAAAACTTTTTAGAGCTTCAAACAATTTTTTTCCTGCTCGACTTACCCACTGCTGTTGTTCAACTATAGAAACGCTTGATCCTGTTGTTATTTCTTTTGCAGGTTTGTTACATATTTTTCCATTTAGTAAAACAAATCCTTCCTTTATCAGCTCCTGGGCCCTATTTCTTGACCCTGCCAGACCCAATTCCATAATATGTTGATCTAATCTTATTTTCATTTATCTAAAAGTACTTCGTATGCTATCTTATTAATAGCATTGTCTTATAAAGATTAAAAAATTTGGGAATATGATGATAGGTCAGCAACAAAAAGATCAGGCAGAAAATTGGTTCAAAAATTTAAGAGATAAAATTTGCGAAGAGTTTGAAATATTAGAAGAAGATCACTTAAAGTTGGCTCCCAAGAGTGATGCGGCAGCAAAAAAATTTGAGAGAAAGAGTACAATAAGAGAAACAGACGACAAAAAAGATGGCGGTGGGGGCGTCATGGCAACGCTTAAGGGTGGTAGAATATTTGAGAAAGTAGGCGTAAATGTTTCTGCAGTATATGGAAACCTTGCACCAGAAGCACAAAAGAGTATAACAGCTAGAAAAGCTATCCCCGAGCTCAAAGATGATCCCAGATTTTGGGCCTCAGGAATCAGCCTCGTAGCGCATATGCGAAATCCTCATACACCTGCCATACACCTTAATACAAGAATGTTTTGGACACCTCATGCGTGGTGGTTTGGAGGAGGTACCGACTTGAATCCTTCAATTGAAAATGACGATGACACAAATTTCTTTCATCAAACTCTGAAAAAGAAATGTGATAAGCATAATCAGAGTTACTACAAAAAGTTTAAGGAATGGGCTGATAAATATTTTTTCATACCACATAGAAAAGTTGCAAGAGGAGTAGGCGGAATATTTTTTGATGATCTCTGCACTGGTGACTGGGAAAAGGATTTTTCTTTCACTAGAGATGTTGGAGAAGCATTTCTTGAAGCTTATATACCAATAGTAAAAAAACACTATTTGAAAGACTGGACACCACAGGATAAGAAAATTCAAGAACAAAAGAGGGGCCTTTACGCTGAATTTAACTTAGTTTACGACAGAGGCACAAAGTTTGGCTTACAGACAGGACACAATATAGATGCGGTATTAATGAGCTTACCTCCGACAGCAGAGTGGGTTTAGCTCAGCAAACTTAGCAACTTTTCCTTGGATGCTTTGAACCCAGAACCTATCCAAAATGTTTCCATTAGATCTATTTTTTCTTTAGTTGTATTTAAGTTTTTCGTCAAAGGATGAACATCTGAAAATTTTATCGGAAAAATTTTTCTAGATGCTTTTTTTATTTTCTCTATATCATTAGCCGTTATGATAAATCCTTCTTTAACTTCTCTTATTATGAGAAAATCTATGCTGGCTTTTTCACCCAATTTGTACCCCAAATAATCAAGATTATGGTCCAGACCCAATAGATTGTTTAATTGCTTGAAATATTTTTTTTCTTTTTTTATCAAAAGAGGGATTGAGGTCTTCATCTCGAGAGCTAGTAATCTCCTTACCAAAGATGGTGTCAAATTAAACCTACTCTCCAATTTTTCTAATTTAAGGAGCGCGGATTGAGAGTAAATTCCGAACAATTTCTTATAAAGATCCACTTTATTCATGAGCTTCAAAGCAAAAGATGGAGACCTAGAAAGAAGTATTTTTCTAATCTCTGAAGCCACCCTTTCATAACTTAAGTCACTTATTCCATTTATATGCTTTTTGATAATCGGTAACTTGTTTGAAGCGACATTTTCATCTTTTAAATCTAAGACTGCAACAAACCGAAAAAATCTTAATATTCTTAAATAATCTTCTTTTATTCTAAACTCAGTATCACCTATAAAGTCTAACTTTATTTTATTCAAATCTTCTAAATTTCCTAATGGATCGATTATTTGCCCACTATGGGAACAATACATAGCGTTAATAGTAAAGTCACGTCGTTTTGCATCCTCTTCAATATTTTCAACAAACTCAATATCAGCCGCCCTACCGAAAGTTCGGATGTCTTTCCTAAAGGATGTTATTTGGAAATTTCTTTTTTTATTTCTAACTGTCAAGCAACCGTACTTTAGTGCTCTATCTTCATACCTTATTTGGTTTTGATCAAAAATTTGTTTTAGTTGCTCAACGCTTAAAGAAGTGGTTAGATCAATATCTTTAAATTTTTTATACCCGAGTAATAAATCCCTAACTGCTCCTCCAACAATATAGCATTCCTTTCCTGATGAACTAAGTAGACGCATAAGTTCCTTTAGCTCTGAACCGAAAACCTTTTCTACATTCACTTTTTTCATATTATATCTCTAACTTGAGAAAATTTTTGAGAAATTATAAAGAATTCTTGCTGTCGCACCCCAAATATAATACGGCCCAAAAGGGACCGCCAAAAATGATCTTTTCTCTCCATTCCAATTAAAAGAATGCTCCGAATATCTTTTACTATCCAATAAAAACTCAAGTGGTACTTTAAATACTTCGGACACCTCCTCTGAGCTATTTATTTGGGTTTCATATCCACTTACAATTCCAATAAACGGAAATATCCTAAAACCAGTTATTGTTTCATGTGATGGTAAAGAACCGATTAGAAATACATTCAGCGAGCTTAAACCGATTTCTTCAAAAGCTTCTCTTAGCGCTGTAACGTCAAGACTTTTATCTTTATCATCAAACTTGCCTCCTGGAAAAGAAATTTGTCCCGAATGCTTTTTCATATTCATTGAACGGCGAGTTAAAATAACTTGCCACATAGAATTCTCATATTGTAATGGAACTAAGACTGAAGCGGGATGTAAATTTATATTTATTCTGTTTTGCTTAAGATGTAGATCAAAGGTGGTATCCGCTTTTCTCGTAAAATCATTATGATAGTCAGTAGGGTTGATAATACCTCTTATTTTTTCTATTAGTTCTTCTTTTTTTGAAAAATCAACCTTCATAGTAGTCAAGAATTTGTTTAAGTGAAAACTGAAATTTTCGTCCACAGAATTGACAGTTTGCAGAAATTTTTTCCTTATTATCATACATATCTTCTAACTGCTCTTTTGGATATTTAGATAAAGTGTAGAGTAGTGTTTTTCGTTTACAAGAGCATCCAAATTTTATCTTTGTCTCTTTAAATACGGTTAATGCGCTGTGTTGGAAAATATTATCCAAAAATTTATATTGATTAAATTCTGCATTCATCGAATCTTTTATTTGTTCAGTTATTCTTTCCTTTAAAATATCCCAACTTTTGTTATCAATATATTTGTTATCATGCTCGTCTGGCAATGCTTGCAACATAAACCCAGAGGCAATCCAATCTCTTCCACTTTTTGCACTGTGCTTCTTTGTAATATTCAAGTCAAAGAATGTTTTAATTTGTTCTGACTGAAAAAAATAATTTTCGGCTGATTTACTGAGACTACCTTCGATAATTGGTGTTATGCCCTGATATGGCTCCATATTTTTCCCTTGATCAATAGTAATTGCGAATAATCCTGTATCGAGATTTAAATGCGTAGCTTGTTTGTCATAATCTGCATATGCTCTTATAGATGCAGACTTTCCCTTATCCTTTGGGGCGTAATAATCTGTTGCCAACAACTTTATACTTTCATTGCCTCTTATCTGTAATGAAAGTCTCCATCTTATTTTAATCATCTCTCCTATTAAAACAGTAAGTAGTAGTGCTTCGAATAGGAGTTTACAAACTTTATCAGGGAAGCGATGATGTCTTATTGTATCTGAAGCTAACTTCTCTATTCTTGCAAAGCGACCTCTTAGATTTTTATCATCAATTTGGAATGGTAAAACTGAGTCTAAAAAATTGTTTTTCATATAATTTGTTTTTATTTAGTGGTTATTGATGTTTATTTAATATTGCATGCGAAAACAACAACAATTCAGTAGTAAGCGTTGAAGCTGTTTGGTGAAAGAGTTAATTACAAAATTCAATACCACAGAAGAGTTGGTGCCTATGGCATTATTTTGCAAAAGAATGACTTAATTTTAACAGAGCAAATAACTAAAGAGAATGGTATAGAGCTTCAATTACCTGGAGGAGGCTCGAATGAAAATGAGTCCCTCATTCGTGCTCTTTATTGAGAGGTATTAGAGGAAACAGGTTGGGGCATTAAAGTTCTTAAAAAAGAGGGAATATTCCAACGTTTTATATATATGCCGGAATATAAAACTTTGGACCCATATTTACGGATGTGCCGCAACGATGAGAAAAACAGAACACCTTGAGAAAAATCATCGCTCTGTAATTATGAACAAAAAAAAGCTTTAGAAAAAGTTGTGGATATTGGGTTCAAATATTTTATTCAAAACATTTAGCTAATTTATCAGGAGCTTTCTTAGGAGCTCTTTAGTTGGCCAACTGTCTGCTGGAAGTCCAAATTCTAATTGAACCGACCTAACAGCCTGTCTAGTCTTTGCACCTAATATTCCGTCTACTTTTCCAACATCATACCCTTTAGATCTTAGAACGTTTTGTAATTTTATCATCGCTTCAATATCTAAAATATCAGATGGGTTGTTATGCTTATATTTCTTTGCTCCATCAAGTCTTTTAGCTAAGTGAGCAGCTGTAACGGTATAGATGAAGCTATCGTTCCATTTCAAATAAACTTCAAAATTTTTAAATGCCAGAAATGCTGGACCTTTCCTTCCCTGGGGCAATAAGAGCGTTGAATAAAGGTTTTTATCTATTTTCAATTTTTCTCTTCTTAATTTTAGGCCTAAGTTTTCCCAATCTTTAAGAGCTCTTCCCCTTCCAAATCCCGCTGATTCCCAATAAAAGTCTTTCGGTAATGTCACTTCCTCTAACCAAGCCTCCCCCTTTGCCCAACCCATATGGTTTATCAAATTGGCTGCTGTTAAAATGGCATCTTCAGGCGTTTCCTTTAAAGAAATCTGGCCGTCCTTGTTACCGTCAATACCAAATTCCATGATATCCTGTGGTAACATCTGAACTTGCCCTATTTCTCCTGCCCAAGCTCCTGTTGTATCGTAATCAATATCGCCACGCTCAATCAATTGCATTGCCGCAATGAATTCAGGCTGAAAGAGCTCGGGTCTTCTACAATCAAATGCCAGGGAAGCCAAGGAATTAAGAGTATTGAAATCTCCCTGAACGGCTCCAAAATCAGTCTCCATAGCCCAAAAAGCCGTAATCACTTCTTTTGGCACTCCGTATATAGCTAAGGCTTTATTAAAAACAGTTAGATATTTTTTGAATTGTTTTTTCCCGTTTACCAATCTGTAATCATTTATTGCTCTTTTGGAGAAATCTAGGAAGCTCAATTTGAAACTTCTTTGTTTTCTATCAAGTGAAATAATGGCCGGGTTAAATTTTGCTCGTCTAATGGTTTTTTTTACTACTTCAGTACTTATACCGATACTAGTTGCATACCTTTCTGTTTCTTTTAAAAAAACACTAAAATCCCCTCCACAATTAGTGTACGTGTTGCCCAATACAACTGACGGCAAGCTAAATATCAGTAAAAAAACTAAAGTTTTAAGATTGGGTTTCATGTATTTAACTACCTCAAGTTTAAAACATTTAACATGTCATACAGACCTGGATCCTTTTCTTTAGACCATAAGGCTGCTTTTATTGCTCCGTTTACAAAAATATCTCTGGAGAATGCTTCATGTTTAATAGATATTCGTTCCGAGTCAGATGTAAAAGAAACTTCGTGTTCACCAACTACGCCACCACCTCGAAGGGAAGCAAAACCTATTGAGCCTTTTTCTCGACCATCTGATATGCCATCACGTAACGCTACTCTTAATTCTGGCAAGCCTTTTCCTTTGCCTCTAGCTGCCGCTTCACCTAGCATTAAAGCAGTTCCTGAGGGTGCATCAGATTTATCTCGATGATGCATTTCCAAAATTTCTATATCAAAATCTAGGTCTAGAGAAGATGAAATCTTCTCGACTAAGCTGGTTAACACATTTATTCCTAGACTCATATTTCCTGCCTTAACAATCACTACTCTCTCTGCATACTCGCTGATCTCATTTTCTTGTCCTAGGTTAAAGCCAGTTGTACCAATTATGTGGGCAGTATCGGTCTGTGCGCAAACCTTGACACACTCCAATGAGGTATCTGGGGTGCTAAAATCGATAACTGCTTCTGCGCCCTCTAAAGCCAATTTTAAATCATCCGTTATCAAAATATTATTAGGTCTACCTAGAAGTTTTTCCCCACAATCTTGTCCTATCCAACCGTGCCCTTTATGCTCCACAACAAAGTGTAGGTCTATGGTGGAAGATTCAGTAATTTTTTTTATTATTTTGGATCCCATTCGACCTGAAGCTCCTAAAACACTTACCTTGAAACGATTTTTCATATTTTTCCTCAACAAATAATTGAATAATCTCCAATTTAATTTTAGTAGTTAGTATAGACCAATCGTTATACTGGATGAAGCTTATATGCAAAAAAGAAAAAATAAAGGTAGGTTTGGAGACGAAGCTTCTCAAAGACAACTGAGGGTCTCCGAATTAATTAAACGAAACATTGCGAAAATATTAATTGACTCCAACTTTTACGATCAATTTAGGAAGATTTATTCAGCATCGGTTACTGAGGTACGTTGCTCAGCAGACCTCAAAATAGCAACAGTATACGTTCTTCCCTTAGATGATATAGACGCTCAGGACCTAACTGCTTTTCTCGGTAAAAATAAAAATGCCATCAGGCACGCTCTTGGAAAAGAGGTCTCTCTGAAATATTTACCGGATTTAAGGTTTAAAGAAGACACACTTTTTGAACAAATAGAAAAAACTAACAAAATTTTTAGAGCTCTAGAAAAAGATTAGGTAGGCCGTGTACAAGAATATATTCAACGGATGGCTCTTAGTGAATAAACCGGCCGGCATTACATCTGCCGACGTCGTTAGAGTTTTAAAAAGAAAAATGAACCCAACAAAGATTGGTCATGCTGGAACTCTGGATCCTGACGCTACAGGATTGATCCCATTAGCATTAGGTGAAGCCACTAAGGCCATTCCATATCTTCTTAAATCAAAAAAAAAGTATGAAGCTACTTTTTTGTATGGTGTTAAAACCGACACAGATGACGCTTCTGGGAACGCTCTCAAAGCCTCATTCTACGTTCCAAGAAAAAATGAAATATTGGATGCACTTAACTATTATTCAGAGGTCCTCTTTCAAATCCCCCCTAAAGTCTCAGCCGTAAAAGTTGATGGAAAAAGAGCTTACAAACGTTTTAAAGCCAACGAGAATTTCCAACTTTCTGCAAGAAGTATAAAGGTATATGAGCTTTCATTACAATATTACGATGAAAGTGGCAAAGCCATTGTTCACTTTGAATGTAGCAAGGGTGGTTATGTAAGATCCATTGCAAGAGATATAGGTGATTTCATTGGGTGTTTCGGATACGTAAGGAACTTGAGTCGCCTAGAGTATGGTCCTTTTAAAGTCACAGAGGCATGTCATCTGTCCAAATTATTAGACCTTTCTAAAGAGGGTTTAGAGTCAAATTTAAAGGCCATCGAGATAGGCATCCCAAACCTTAAAATTTTTGAATGTCCTATGGATGATGTAAAACAGCTGGAAAATGGTCAACCAATAGAATGTCCAACAACCGTCAGTCTAATCGAAGGAGAAGAGCTCATCGCAAAATATGAAGGAAGGGTTGCAGCCATTCTTTTCAAGGATGGCCCATTTTTGAAAGTAAGAAGAAAACTTAACACTTAATCATTACAAGAAAAAAAAGGAATATCACAAGTAATTCAGTATTATTTATTTTTTTCTTTATTTTTTTGAAAAATCACACTAATAACTATCCAAACAATCAATCCTAACTGGACGACATCCTGGTAGGATAGAAAAATGGAGAGTAACGATGTCGATTACGCAAGAAGATAAAAATACTTTAATTAAAGACTACGCAACAAAAAAGGGAGATACTGGCTCACCTGAAGTTCAGGTAGCTATATTGACCAAGAGAATTGTCAATTTAACAGAGCATTTCAAAACTCATAAAAAAGATAATCATTCTAGAAGAGGCCTTTTGAAAATGGTTTCTTTAAGACGAAAACTTTTGGACTATGTGCGAGAGAAAGACGAGAATCGCTACAAAGAACTAATTAAAAGACTGGAAATTAGAAGATAAAATATTCCGTTTTTTGTCCGTAAAATTTACCAAAACAGAGGCAAGATATGTTTAATGAAATAAAGAAGACTATTGAGTGGGGACACGATAAGTTAACACTAGAGACTGGCAAGATAGCTAGACAAGCAGACTCGACCGTAATAGCAACATATGGTGAAACAGTAGTTATGGCTGCCGTTGTATACTCAAAAGAGTCAAAGGCTGACCAAGATTTCTTTCCCTTAACGGTTAATTATCAAGAAAAATATTATGCTGCGGGAAAAATTCCAGGAGGGTTTTTCAAAAGAGAAGCTAGACCGACAGAAAAAGAAACTTTGACCAGTCGTTTGATCGATAGGCCGATACGACCGTTATTTGTCGAGGGATTTAAAAACGAAGTACAAGTAACATGTACCGTTCTCAGTCATGACTTGGAGAACGACCCCGATATAGTAGCAATGATAGCAGCCTCTGCGGCCTTAACACTTTCAGGAGCTCCTTTTCTTGGTCCAATTGGAGCTGCCAGAGTAGGTTTTGTAAATGACTCTTATGTTCTCAATCCTTCGGTAGATGATATGGATAATTTAAAAGAAAACAATGAGCAACGACTTGATCTTGTTGTTGCTGGAACCAAAGATGCAGTAATGATGGTAGAATCCGAAGCTTACGAATTGTCGGAAAAAGAAATGTTAGGAGCGGTAAAGTTCGGACATGAACAGATGGCATCAGTAATTGACATGATCATTGATCTGGCAAAAGAGGCTGCAAACGAACCCTTTTCTTTTGAGTATCAGCTTAATGACAAATTATATAACAAGATATCCAAAGCGGGAGCCAAAGATCTAAAGAAAGCTTTTGAAATATCTGAAAAAAAAGAACGACAAGCTTCAGTGGCCTCAACGGTAGAGAAAATCAAAAGTTCCCTGTCTGATGAAGAAAATGAAGGTACTGAAGTGAATGAACTCATAAAAAAACTAGAGTCTGAGGTTGTTAGAAACAATATTCTAGATAATGGTACTCGAATAGATGGTAGAGATTTAACAACGGTTAGATCGATAGAGACGGAAACTCGTTTATTGCCACGAGCACACGGTTCTTCACTATTTACTAGGGGTGAAACTCAAGGGCTAGTAGTCACAACGTTGGGAGCGGGGGATTCTGAACAGATAATTGATGCACTACATAAAGAAGGTAGACTGAATTTTATGCTACACTATAATTTCCCACCATACTCGGTCGGAGAATGTGGTCGAATAGCTGGCCCAGGCCGCAGGGAAATTGGCCACGGAAAACTTGCTTGGAGGGCTTTACAAGCGGTATTACCTTCGTCTGATGAGTTCCCTTATACTGTAAGAGTCGTATCAGAAATTACTGAATCCAATGGATCCTCTTCAATGGCAACCGTTTGTGGATCATCTCTCTCAATGATGGATGCTGGGGTACCCCTTAAGGCACCCGTAGCTGGTGTCGCTATGGGATTAATACTAGAAGGAAAAAAGTTTGCCGTTCTAACAGACATTTTGGGGGATGAAGATCATCTCGGTGACATGGACTTTAAAGTAGCTGGAACAGAGGCTGGAATAACGTCTTTGCAAATGGATATAAAAGTTGCAGGCATCACTCCTCAAATTATGGAAAAGGCTCTAGATCAAGCAAAGGAAGCTCGTTTGCATATATTAGGCGAAATGGCCAAATCTTTGTCGGCTCCATCTGAGTTTTCGAAATATGCGCCTAAAATTGAGTCACTAACGGTTCCAAGCGATAAAATTCGCGAAGTAATAGGAAGTGGAGGAAAAGTGATAAAAGAAATCGTCGAGGTTTCGGGCGCTAAAGTTGATATAAATGATGAAGGATTAGTAAGGATAGCATCTCAAAACAAAGAGAGCCTAGATACAGCCAGAAAAATGATAAGTGAAATCGTTGAAGACCCTATTGTTGGTCAAGTCTATGAAGGAAAAGTTGTGAAGCTGATGGACTTCGGAGCTTTTGTTAACTTCTATGGAAAACGAGACGGTCTTGTTCATGTAAGCCAAATATCAGAAGAAAGAGTAAACCACCCAAAAGATGTTTTGACTGAAGGACAGAATGTAAAAGTTAAGTTAATGGGTATTGATGACAGGGGTAAAAGCAAACTATCGATGAAAGTTATAGATCAAAGCACAGGAAAAGAAGTAGAAAAGGAAGCCTAGGCTATATCCAACCTAGCAACTCATTTTTGATTATGTTGAAAAACATATCAATATGGATTTTTTCATCATTAAGACATGGGATGTATAAAAAGTTTTTTCCGCCAGCCTCCATAAAGCTTTCTGAAATCTCACCACATATCTCTTCTAACGTTTCAACACAATCAGAGGAAAATGAGGGAGCCATCACAGCAATGCTTTTCTTACCAGATTTCGCTAAATCTGCTACGAGATCAACGGTGGCCGGTCCCACCCACTTTTCGGGACCAAATTTAGACTGAAATGCTGTTGTTAATTCGCTCTCTTTCCATTTAAGCTTTTCCCTTATAAGCCTGGTCGTTTTTTGGCATTGACAGTGGTAAGGATCTCCATTCATTAGATATCTTTCGGGAACGCCGTGATAAGATATCACTAGATGCTCAGGCTTAATTTTTGACTTTTTATAAGCGGTCGTTACGGACTCTGAAATGGCATTGATAAAATTAGGGTTATCAAAATATGGAGATACTGTTCTTATTGAAGGCTGCCAATTAAGATTCATTAGTGATCTGAATACTTGATCATTAGCAGTAGCAGTTGTTGGAGCTGCATACTGTGGATAAAGTGGAAAAAAAAGAATTTTTGTACATCCTTTTGATACCATTTTTTTTACCACGCTATCTGTAGAAGGATTTCCATATCTCATACAAAAATCCACTAAAACTTTATCACCATACGCTTTATCGAACCTTGCTCTCAGTTTTTTTGTTTGAGCCTTTGTAATTGTCAACAGTGGGCTTTCATTTTCTTCATTATTCCAAATCTCTTTATATGCCTCACCAGAGGAGAATGGTCTTCTTAGCAAAATTAAGTTTAATATTGGTTTCCATACCCAGGGAGAGTAATCAATTACTCTCCTATCAGAAAGAAATTCTTTGAGATATCTTCTCATAGACCAATAGTCTGTGGCGTCAGGTGTACCCAGGTTGCCAATAATTACCCCGACTTTTTGTTCTAAAATCTGAGGATGTTCTTTTGGAATATTTGAATTTTTTGCATTCATTTTAATTTCTTTCGATACGCATTAACTAAGGTATACCTCAAAAATATCAAATCATTTTCGATCTTAATTCTGCTATTTCCTTCCATATAGGAAAATTATTTCAAAAGTTGCATTTATGGTGTAAACATCCTTTTTTGATTTTTTATCTATAAAATTTTTAAAGTAAAATTTTTCAACCTCTTGAACTAGATTTTTGGTCGTTAAACTTTTACGCCGCTCAAGAATTGCGTTTGTCTCACCCATTTCTTTAATATCCAAAAACAAATCTATTATACTCTTATAACTGACCTTAATTATATCTCTATCGACTACACAGTTATTGAGACCAATCTTTGTAGCCAAATTGCCTACATCTCGTATTTCAGGTAATGGCGAAATTCTTGGACTCGCTGCTCCAAATAATTTCATTTCAGCTTTGAAAAACGAATCTCTAAGTTCATTAAGCGTCTCTGATCCAAATAAGCAACACATAAAGTGACCTTCAGATTTTAAAAATTTAACTTTTTCAAAAAAATCACTATATGGGTCATTAGACCAATGTAGTTGCATCAGATTTGCGTATAAATCAAGTGATTGAGTTTTAGTAGTATCGTGACTAAGTTCCGAAATGGTTACTTTATTATTTTTGCTCAACTCTTTAAGGTCATTTTTTCTACATCCTTCGATCAGACCACACTTCCAACCCTGGGGTAAATCTAAAATACGATTTTCAAGATCACCGAATACTCTGTTTAAAAGAAAGCTTTTTGACCTTGATTCTCTTGATCTGATTTTATTTTCTTTAACTCGATTTATATCAAATAACATTGATTGTTGATCCGAAAATATTTTATGATGGAGATACCAACTTTTTCTGAACAATCATTAGCGTGTTTTTATGCTAGAATTCAACAATAAAGATATGAATTTATTAATTCTACTTAGTGAGATAGCCACTATAGAACAATTAGCTCGAAACAAACTTGATAATGCTCTACCTAAGGATTTAAATATATCCAGCTTTTCTGTTTTAAATCATTTTTCTGGATCAAAAGCAGAAAAAACTCCTTTGCAATTGGCAAGAAGTTTTCATGTTACTAAAGGAGCGATGACTAATACTTTAACCAAACTTGAAAAGCTGGGGTACATACATGTTCGCCCTGACTGGAATGATGCCAGGAAAAAACGTATTTCAATAAGTCAAAGTGGAATAGATGCTAGGAATTATGCTATGAAATCCATAAAGCCTATATTAGATGAAATAATACAAGGAACCGATCACTTAACCAAGAAAAGTTTATTAGGCGATTTAAGAAGCTTTCGAGAATCAATCGAAAAAAATAGAGTTTAGGAGGTGCCCTTTTGCTTATCCTAATAATTGGAAGCGCCCCAGACGCTTTAGAGGCCCAAAATTTAAAAAGAGAGCTTTTTGGGGCGATAGTAGCTATAAATAATGCATGGAATATAAGAGATGATTGGGATTTTTGTATATTTCCTGATGATTTTCCAGAAAACAGAAGACCTAATAAAAATAAGGACAAAAGACTAATAAGTTCTAACCAATATGTCCCAATACAAAACAAGTATGGAGGATTCGTTTATTCTGGTGGAACCATGTCTTTTACCGCCGGATATTGGGCTCTAGGGTATTTCAAACCCAAAGCGATAGCATATATAGGTTGCGATATGATTTATGATGGGAAAGTTACGCATTTTTATGGAAGAGGTAAGCCTGACCCCCTTAGAAAAGACCCAACATTAAAAAATCTAAAGGCCAAGTCTGCTCGCCTAGAGGCTATTGCTACATCTCAAGGTTGCGCAATTTTTAATCTTTCTAAAGGGCCTAGCAGTAACTTAGTTTTTAGACGTAGTAGTTTAGAAAAAATAACTAAAGACAGCTCACCAAGAGAGATTAATAATAAGTTACTAAAAAAAGCACTCCAGTGGGAAGAAAAATTAGATTACTTTGTTGAAAATGGTAAATATTGGGAACATTTAGCTAAGTTTGATCAACAAAAAATAGATGTTTTGGATGAGCTCTGGAATAGCGTTATTAAGTTAGATTAGAGTGTCATTTGGTAGCACAAACTGCGTAATTGACTGTAAAATCGCTTTTTGATAGCTCCCATCCCCAAGATATTGGATTAAATACAAACCCTTTTGTGTCTTTTACTTTTAGATCGCAATTTAAAAATAACTTTTTTAATTCATTTGGTTTGATGAATTTATTCCAATCGTGCGTTCCTTTTGGTAGCCACTGCATTACATATTCAGCACCCAGAATCGCGAAAAGGTAACTTTTTAAGTTTTTATTTATTGTTGAACAAAACATCAGGCCACCGCTATTGAGAAGATTTGAGCACATCTCTATAAAAAAACCTGGGTTTTCTACATGCTCAATGACTTCCATATTGAGAATCACATCAAATGCCGTCCTCTCTCTTAAAAGGTCTTCCGCAGAGATATGGCGATATTTTATGTCAAGATTCATCTTTTTTGCATGCAACGATGCAACCTTAATATTTTTTTCCACTACATCAATGCCAAGGACTTCTGCCCCTAGTCTGGCCATTGGCTCGCACAATAATCCCCCACCACAACCTATGTCTAAAACTTTAATTCCCTTCAAAGGCTCTTTTTCGAGGACCATATCTTTTTGAAAATAAAGAGATAAGTGGTCTGTTATAAATTCTAATCTACATGGGTTCAGCATATGAAGTGGTTTGAACTTACCCTCTGCATCCCACCACTCGTTTGCTAATTTCTCGAACTTTGCCACTTCTTCGGCATTAATCGATGTTGCTCTTTTCATTGAATTGTTCCCATACACATGACATAATAAATATATTCTTTTTTTTTTAAGTCTCAAGAATGCCTGAACAAAATATTTCCCGACCCAACAAACAAAGAACACATTTGTTTCCTGATATAGAGCCATTTAGAAAAAGTTTTCTTGATAGTGGTGATGGGCATAAAGTGTATTATGAAGAATGTGGTAACCCTAACGGAATACCTGTTTTGGTTGTGCATGGCGGACCAGGTGGCGGCTGTAGCCCTACAATGCGTAGGTTTTTCGATCCTGACGCATACTACATTGTTCTTTTTGATCAAAGGGGTTGCGGAAGATCAAAACCCTATGCATCAGTAGAGAATAACACTACGTGGCATCTTGTATCAGATATGGAGGCTATAAGAAAAAAGCTCGGTATAAGTAAATTGGTACTGTTTGGAGGTAGCTGGGGCGCTGCCCTGTCTCTAATTTATGCTCAAAC
The DNA here is from genome assembly GCA_902619165.1 of uncultured Alphaproteobacteria bacterium. Classification (GTDB taxonomy): domain Bacteria; phylum Pseudomonadota; class Alphaproteobacteria; order Rhodobacterales; family Rhodobacteraceae; genus CACIJG01. Next base: position 43,131 of record CACNDI010000009.1, on the reverse strand, counting down.
TTTTCCTGAAAAGGTTAGCAAAATTATCCTCAGAGGAGTATTTACAATGACCGAATCAGAGTTAGACTGGTTTTACAAAGAGGGTGGAGCTAGCATGTTTTGGCCTGAAGCATGGCGAGCTTTTAGGGACATGCTTCCTCCAAAAGAGCAGAAAAATATAATTAAAGGCTATCACTCAAGATTGTTTGGATCTTCCCCCACAGAACAAGGTCGATTTGCAAGAGCTTGGACAGCTTGGGAGAATGCTCTTGCTAATCTAGAAAGTCCTGGATTTGGTTCTAGTCCCTCAACTGATTATGCAAGAGCTTTTGCGAGGATTGAAAACCATTATTTCAAGAACCTTGGATTTTTAAGCAAATCACAGCAAATTAGAGACAATATGCATAAGATATTGGACATACCATCGATAATAGTTCAAGGACGATATGACATGATCTGTCCTCCTGGAACAGCTGAGTTAATTCACAGATTGTGGCCAAATTCGAATTTAGTTATGGTGTCAAAAGCAGGTCATGCAATGTCAGAGCAAGGAATTACAGCAGCCTTGGTAAGGGCAACTGAACAATTTAAGAACTAAGTTTTGCTTAGTTTTTTAATAAAGCTCTCAAATGAAGAATATGTACTTTTCCTCGGCTGTTGAAAAGATACGATTGTCATTACTACCACTTTGTTATCTACCAAGAAAAAATATTTTCTTACAAACTTTTTTCGTTTTGAGGCACTAACCATCTGAAAGTTCACATAGAAAAATTTATTTTGTAACTTCTTTTCACCGTAGATCAGCTTCTTTTTACTAACTGCAGCAGTGAATTTCTTGAACTCGATTTTTTCAGCAATTTCCGATAAATATTTTTTTTGAGAAATTTTTTTTGGAACACTCGACTGAGTGAATGTGATATTAACTATAGTGTCAACTGGTCTGCGACTAAAATAGAGTTTATCACCATTATTTACTTCTATACAATTGGTGACCACCAATGTTGCTCGCAACCCTGTGGAGTTATTAGCGCTTTGGTCCAAACAGAAACCCCTTGGCAGTTTATGTTTTACGTTAAATTTACCAGAAGGTATAGCAATAGAATTTGACAGTGGTCCTGACCCAATTGATAAGCAACCACTCAAAAACAGCAAGAGATAAAAACCTCCAAGCATTCTGCTTAAATTTTTCAAGACCAAATCTCCAATATAATTAGTCGAGTGTACCCACTATTTATCTTAGAAAAAACAGTTGGTTTATTTTTATTTTGTATAATGTTATTTTTTAGTTTAGCAATAGTGATTATATAAAAAAAACTGGTATATAAAATGAATTGGATCTCTAACTTTGTTAGGCCAAAAATCAACGCAATATTTTCACGTAAAGGTAGCTCTGAGACATTGTGGGTTAAATGCGAGAGCTGTAACTCGATGATATTTCATAAAGAATTTAGCCAAAATTTCAATGTATGCCCAAGTTGTAATTATCATATGTACATGTCTCCTAAGGATCGCTTTAGGTCATTATTTGACGACAGCTTATACTCCGTGATTGATTATGACGCCCCAGAACAGGATCCTCTGAATTTCAAAGACACAAAAAAATATACTGATAGAATAAAAGATGCGCAAAGAAGTACTGGTCAAAAGGAAGCAATTGTAATTTCTGAAGGTCAATTAGGAGGCATGAAAACGATAATAGCCTGTCAAGACTTTAAGTTCATGGGAGGTTCTATGGGCATGGCTGTAGGAAACGCGATTTTAGAAGGGGTAAAAAGAGCAGTGAAAAATAAATCTCCCTTTATTTTATTTGCTGCTGCCGGAGGTGCCAGAATGCAAGAAAGTGTTTTATCACTGATCCAAATGCCCAGAACAACAGTCGCAATTGAAATGTTAAGAGATGCCAAACTTCCCTATATAGTTGTACTAACAAACCCAACCACCGGTGGAGTAACTGCGTCTTATGCAATGCTGGGGGATGTCCAAATAGCAGAACCAAATGCACTTATTTGCTTTGCTGGACCGAGAGTAATAGAGCAAACAATTAGGGAAAGACTGCCAGAGGGATTTCAGAGATCAGAGTATTTGTTAGACCATGGAATGCTTGATAAGGTGATATCGAGAAAATTTTTGAGAGAAGAACTGATAAAGTTAATCTATCTATTAAAAAATCAACCTCCACCTATTAGGGGAAATATTACGGAGTCTGATGGGCCTAATGGACGAGATTCTTAGAAGACTGGAATTACTTCACCCCAAAATAATCGATCTTAAATTAGACAGAGTAAAAAGACTTTTGAGGAAATTGGGCAATCCCGAAAAGTCGATACCTCCTGTAATACATGTGGCTGGAACTAATGGAAAAGGTTCCACTATTGCTATGATTAAATCCGGGTTGCAAAGAAATGGGTTTAGGACACATACCTATACTTCACCACATTTGGTGAGCTTTAATGAGAGAATTGAGATAGGGGACAAAAGAATAAGTGAAGATGCATTACAAGAAGTTCTTAATGAATGCGAAAAAGTAAATAACTCTCAGCCAATAACGTTTTTTGAAATAACTACCTGTGCTGCTTTTCTTGCATTTTCAAGAGCATCTGCTGACTATACTCTTTTAGAGGTTGGACTGGGCGGAGAGTTTGACGCTACTAACGTTATTCAAAACCCTTTAGTCTCAATTATTACTCCAATATCCTTCGATCATAAGGAGTATTTGGGAAGTTCAATAAAAAAGATTGCTGCTGCTAAAGCTGGTATAATTAAGAAAAACACTCCTACTATAATCTCAGACCAATCTCCAATAGTAAAAAGAATACTTGATGCAAAATGCGCATCAAATAATAGTAATGCTATCTGGTCGGCGGAAAGTTTCACCGTTTCTAGTTCAAGGAAATCAATTATTCAAAAACTCAGAAAAAAAAGTATCGAATATCCCTTTCCTAACTTAATTGGCACACACCAAATCAGCAATGCAATGACCGCTATCTCTACACTTACTTATTTAAAGGTCCCCGAAAAACACATTTGTGAGGGGTTAACATCTACTTACTGGCCAGCTAGGCTCCAAGAGATAATTAACGGAAGTCTATATGAATTGATAAAAAAATATAACATTGATAACAAATTATGGATCGATGGAGGCCATAATGAAGAAGCTAGCATTCAACTAAGTAAGAGTGTGGGTTTTATGAATAAAAAAAACCTCCACATCATTTTTGGTTGCCTTGAACATAAAGATCATAGATCTTTTCTAAGGAATTTAGTGGGCGTCGCCTCATCTCTGAGTATAGTTGAAATTGATAATCAACCCTCATCACTAATTAAAACAGTAGCCGTTTCAAGTGCGAAGGAAGTAGGTTGGGAAAAAGTCTATTCAGCGTATAGCATTCGAGATGCTATTAAAAATATTTGTTCTCAACATGAAGGTTCAGCCCCAAAAGTTTCAATTTTAATCTGTGGTTCCTTATACTTGGCAGGACAAGCTTTGAAAGAAAATGGAGTTGAAATCTAGGTACTTTCGTCGATCCAGTTTTTTAAATCTGTCTTAGGTGCCGCCCCAATTTTAGATGAGATCATTTCTCCATTTTTAAATATAAAGAGTGCTGGAATACCTCTAACACCTAATTTGCTTGGGCTATTTGGGTTTTCATCAACATTGATTTTTGCGATCTTAATTTTTTCTCCATATTCCTCAGACAACTCCTCCAGAGCTGGTCCTATTTGTTTACACGGCCCGCACCACTCCGCCCAAAAATCAATTACTACAGGAACCGAACTCTTTACCACTTGCTCTTCAAAAGTCTCATCCGTTACGTTAAATGTTGCCATGATTTACTCCTAGTTTTTTATCCTTTTTTGATGATAAGTTTCATTAAAATAATTTCTGATATCATTAAGTTCAAAAACAAACTCTCTGACGTTAGTATTAGAGTCGTTTTCAATAATTTCAATCTCTTTATCAAAATCGTCACAAGTTTTCCATTTTTCTTTGTTAGTACTTGTTAATTGATCTTCAACCGAGCGCTCAATTTTGTCTCTTATACTTAATGGTAAGGTTTGAGGGCACTCCTCGTAAATAAGCCTCAGCCCAAAATAAGAAAAACGTTTATCAGAAAATTCCTGGCATAATTTATATCTATTTGACCAATTCTCACTCTTAAACTGTTGTTTCAATTTTTGATCCTTATGGCTCGGAAATCCACCAATATACAATGTTTCCTCTGCCATAATATCTTCTTGTGATCCACTTAAATCTTTTTCTTGTTTATTTTCCTCTGCAATATCCAAAAGCATTGACGCTAAATTTTGTTTGAAAAATGGGGCATTCTCTAAGACCTCAGATCTTTTTTGGAATTCATTTATATTTATTGAGTTGAAAAACCAACTATCTTGAACCTGCTTTTTTTTCAGCAATATTGGACCTTTGTTTGGTTTAACAAATTTAAGGAATTTTTGCCCGGAAAGATAAATATCTCTTAAATCCCTTAAATTTAATTCAATTAAATCCTTAGGGTCGTAATTTAGATCAAATAGAACTGGGAAATTATAAACGGGATGACTAAACAGAAAAGTTCCTGAAATTGGCGTTGTTTTTCCGTAAAATGTTTGACATAGAAATATTATTTTCTCTTCCGAAAGAGTATTGTACACCCGTGATTTATGTGCGCCATCTAGAAATGATCGCCAAAAACTAGGTTTTCTTTTGGATATGAGTTGTGCCAGTTGTTTTGTAGCCATAACGTCACCAAACGCATCATGAGCAAGGTGATTAATGGCATTTGCTGGTGCTATTTGATCTAGCTTAAAAGTTTTCTTCTTTTTTTCATTAGTAGGTACATTAATAGTATTTGGGAAAAAAAAATCAACGGTTCGTAATAGTTCTAGTAAATCAGCCCTATGGTTATTATTGCTGCTTGTCAAATACGGGTCAAGAAGCGCCCTGAATAATGAATTTCTTAAGAATTCCTCATCAAAATTGATGCTGTTATAACCTATGAATATAGAAGGTGACCATTTAATAAACTTTTCCTCTAGTTTTCTAAGCATCTCGTAGTTCGAACATTCCGTTTTTATTAGTTTGGCGTAATCGGTGTTGTTTACTGCGAGAGCGAAAGGACTTGGTATTAGTCCGGGCTTCAATCTACATCTATATTCAAATGCCTCTATCTCATTGAACTCTTTGGAGACTTTAGTTGCTCCGACCTGAAGAATTTGATCCCAATGTGGATCTCTACCAGTTGTTTCAAAGTCATAAAAAATTAAATCCATATTTTCTAATTCTTAATATTTTACTTATTAAAATGTCTACTACCAAGTAAAGCGCCAATCAAATCATCCCACCCATCTCCAAAAAATGCAACTTCAACGTTTCTATAATTTTTTAGCTTTTTTGTTTCTAGTATTTTAATACTTACATACCGAGCAAGGCTTTCTTTTTCTAAAATTTCTGGCCACTCTAAAATAGTAATCTGACTATCAAAGACATCTGGAATCCCCAACTCGAATAGCTCCAACTCACTTTTAACCCTGTAAAGGTCAATGTGTGAAATTTTACGGCACTTGAATTCATAGCTTTGAATCAAAGAAAATGTTGGTGACGAAACTTCTTCAATATCTATATTTTCCTCTTTCGCATTCGCTTTAATTAATAGTCTAGCAAACTCTGTCTTTCCAGCACCGACCTTACCGGAAAGAAGTAGCAAATCACTATTTTCTGTATTTTCTGCAAAAATTTTTGCTATCTCGCCTAAATCAAGGAGTTCCAAATCAAATGAATGTAATATAATAAGGGGCTTAGCTAACATTTCTTGGGTTCTCCTTCATTTTAGCTTTCTTGTCCCATTGCAAGACTTCAATAGATGATCTTTCCCAAGAAATCTCGACTTTTGCCCCCGTTATTCGTTTTTTACCATCACTTGCGATTTGTTTCATATTTGAGAATTTCAACCGCCCATTTGTTTTCTCCAATAAAATATTTGCTATGAATAAACCAAGGCCCATTCCTTCTTCGGATGTTCTATTTTTTAGCTCCATTAAATAGAAATTACTTTTCTTTAGAAATGGTTCTCCAATCATATTTGCAATATCATTAGGAAACCCTTTACCATCATCGGTTATCTCTAAATTTATTTTTCTGGAGTTAGTTATTAAATTTATATCCACATGGGATTTAGAAAATTTCAGTGCATTGTGGACAATATTTCTAATACCATGGATCAGTTCAGGTTCTCTTTTAACCAAAGGTATCATTTTTTCCTTTATTGAAATGCGCTGATGACTTTGACTCACCCCGTTAAGTCTGAAAATTATTTGCTTATCAAAGTTTTTGTAAGGCTGGCTAGCTTCAAAAAGAAGTGTGAAAAAATCAATGATTTTTACATACTGATCATCTTTTCCAAGTGATCCCATATCCGAAATTATTGTCTTACATCTATCAATTTGTTCGTATATTAATTTTATATCTTGATAGATGGAGCTGTCGCTATCAATTTCACTAAGAAGCTCCGACGAGGCCAATTTAATCGTTGCGAGCGGAGAACCCAATTCGTGTCCTAAAGCGGCAACTACACCTGTCAAGGCCGTAAGTTTTCTTTCTTTCTCTAACGCAACTTGAGTAGCCTGAAGGGCTTTATTCATATTTGAATTATCCAAAAATATTCTTCTCACATAACTGCCTAAAAATGTCACGGTAATTATTAACGAAGCTGAGAAACCAACTAATAAAAGCTCTGGCGGCGTTAATACATCTCCTGAGCTGTCAAGAATAGAAAAATTTTTGAAGCTCAAAAGAAATATGCATAAAAATGTCATTGCACTGAGAGCAATAAGATAGAATATTGGCAGCGAAGATGCAGATACGATAGCTGGTACGATTATAAGCATTGAAAAGGGGTTGCTAATTCCACCGGAAAAATAAAGTAATAACGAAATTTGAGTCAAGTCAAAAGAGAGAAATAAAAATGTCTTCAAAGCTGATAATCGCTTTTCTGTTCTGAAGTAAATGCTACAAGTAAGATTAACGATAGAAGAAAACAAAATTATTATGAGACATGCCTCAATATTAAAGGTTAGGCCTAGTACCAGATCAGTAACTGCTATTGCAACACCTTGTCCAACTATCGCTAGCCAGCGTAAATTTACTAGAGTTTTAGGCTTAATCCAACTTGCATCTAAATAGATTTGCCTTTTAATAAAATTTATCATTTTCAAAGCTGAAGTATTGAATACTAAATAATATCTAACATACTCTTTCTAAAATTCTTGTAAAATTAATTGGTGTCATTAATTGCTTAATACAATACTGAGGAAAATGTTTGACGGAATGTAATTTTGAAACATATTATCACACGGAGGGGCGTTTGTAGATGTTAGATGAAACTAATTATAAAATCGACGAGGATAATTCTCTACTCATTTTGGACGACGATCAACCATTCTTAAAAAGATTGAGTGTGGCAATGGAGAAGCGAGGTTTTAACGTTTTTCCTGCAAGTTCTATGGCAGAATTCAGTAGAATTATGGAAAGTGACTGTCCAAACTACGCAATAATTGACCTAAGGCTTAGTGATGGAACCGGATTAGATGCTGTCGAAAGTATAAGAAATGTAAACCCGAAATCGAAAATCGTGGTACTTACTGGCTATGGTGCAATAGCTACAGCTGTTGCTGCAGTGAAAATAGGTGCGATTGATTACCTGTCGAAGCCAGCAGACGCAAATGATATTTTGAATGCTCTTGTTTTTAGTGGCCAGAGTAAGCCTCCTCCGCCAATAAACCCGATGTCAGCAGATAGAGTAAAATGGGAGCATATTCAAAGGATATTTGAATTGTGCAATAGAAATGTCTCTGAGACTGCTAGGAGACTGAACATGCATAGACGAACACTGCAAAGAATTCTAGCAAAAAGAAGTCCCAGATAATACCTTCATTGTTTAAGAAGCGCAGGAAGATTTCCATACTCACCTGCTGCCTCCTTTACAAAAAAACTCTTTAACAGATCAGATTTATCAAGACCGTTCATACCGAGCTCTCTCAGAGTTTTTAGATAAAAATTATCATTCGAGAAAAGTGTGTTAATAAAATCTGTAAAGGTTGCTAGAGATATCCTATCGAATGACCTCCATGATTCATATTGTTTTAAAAGTTCATTGCTTCCAAGATCTAAACCTAATCTTTTACCTTTCAAAAGGATATCAACCAAGGAGGCAACATCTCTTAAGCCTAGATTCAGACCCTGTCCAGCGAGTGGGTGAATTGCTTGAGCTGAGTCTCCAATAAAAACTTTTCTATTATCAATTGTGTCTTTTAGAAACCTTAGATAAAGCGGAAATATTTTTTTTTCACCTATCAATGCAAGGTTGGTTAAAATATCTCCAATGTTATCCTTTAAATGGTTTATAAATTTTTCATCATTAGATTTGCTTATTTTATCCCCTAGTTCTATTGGCAGACTCCAAACAAAAGTTGCCCGTTTCCCTTTGAGAGGAAGTATAGCTAATGGGCCACCTGACAAAAATAATTGATGAGCAACAAAATTATGCTCATTTTCATGGGACAGGTTCCCAACTATCGCTAATTGGTTATAATTTTTTTTGAAAAAAGTTTTATTCAGGCGTTTCGCAAAGCCCGACTCTCGACCATCACTAATAATAAATATTTCAGTGCTAATCAACGATTTGTCAGAAAGCATGATTTTAGTTTCGAAACTATTTGTCTTATCCTCAATTACCTCTGTGGAGTTGATCAATTGAATTTTTGTATTTCTATTAATCTCTGAATCAAGAGCTTCTCTCAAGTAAAAGTCTTCAATCATGTAGCTCGAAGGGCCAACCTCATAGGGTTCTTTATTAAATTTTACCAAATGCCGTTTCATATCACCAGAATTCTTTCTTGTCGAAAGCATGATATTTTCTATAGGACTTACCTTTAATCTTTTTGGGTCCCATAGACCGAGATTAATTAACAAATTCTTTGAGGTTCTTGATAGAGCATAGGTTCTTCCCTTATTTCTCCTTATTCGATCCTCCTCAGAAGTTCCATCGACAATTGTTACATCCAATCCCTTTGATGCAAGTGCTATCGCCATTGTACTTCCGATTAAACCCGCACCCGCTATAACAATTTGTCTTTTTTTTTTTATTTTCATGATCAAATCAATCAACAGTCGGCTTCAAAAAATAATGTATTTTGTAAATAATGTAACTAGTTTATTATATCAAAAAGTAAATAAAACATCCGACAAAAAAATGGACTTTGAGAATTTAAAAAATAAAAAAATTAAGGATGTCAGCGGATTAATTGGGAACGGGCAGATATGCCCAGAGGAACTCACTCGTTTTTATTTGCAAAAAATATCAAGTGACCCTAGGTCAAAAGAGATATTTACTGAAGTCTATAAAAATTCTGCTGTAGCCTCAGCTAAAGATTCAAAAAAAAGAGCTAAAGTCGGGTTAAGAAAAGGTATTCTTGATGGAATTCCAATATCAGTAAAGGACTTAGCCGATATAAAAGGAAAAATTACAGGCGGTGGATCAACTCTAACTAATAAAGAAAAAGCGAGGCATAACGCTACTTTTGTAGATAATTTACAATGCCAGGGAGCAATCATTTTGGGTAAGACCCATATGACTGAGCTAGCTTTTTCAGGCCTTGGTCTGAATCCCATCACCGCGACCCCCACCAACCCATTTAATGAGGAGCTTGTTTCTGGAGGATCTTCATCGGGGTCGGCAGTATCTGTTTCTAGAAATTTTTGTTTTGCGTCAATCGGTTCGGATACTGGGGGGTCTGTTAGAATTCCTGCAGCCTGGAATAATCTAGTAGGATTGAAAACAACCCATAATCTAGTTGACTTAACTGGTGTTTTGAAACTTTGTCCTAGCTTTGATACCCTAGGGCCCATTTGCAGAAATGTTGAAGACACCAATTTGCTTTTAAACGGAATGATTAATAGACATCCTCAAAAACTAAGAAAATATAGGCCTGAAAATTTTAAGTTTTTAATTATAAAAAATATGTTTTTTGAAGGTATAGATGGTAACATAAACGATAGCTTTAATGTCACTATTGATAAGATAATTAAAAGCGGTGCACTTGTAGAATATAAGAACATCTCAGAGATTGATAGAGCATTTGAAATAAGCAAGACTGTTTTTCCTGCTGAAGCTTATGGAATGTGGCAATATGAAATTGAAAAAAACCCAGAAAAAATGTTTGCTCCTATTCGGGAAAGATTTCGTAGTGGAAAAAAGATCTTAGCGCATGATTATGTGTATTCCCTGCAAAGATTGTTTGAATTGAGGATGAGTTTCCTAGAGAAAGTCATTGGGTTTGACGCTATATTGGCACCAACCTCACCCATAAAACCCCCAAGCATTACACAATTATTAGATAATCATAAATTTTTTACTGAAAGGAATTTATTAGCTTTAAGAAATACTAGAATGGCAAACTCATTAAACTTATGTGCGTTAACATTGCCAACTGACACAGATTTTTCTGGTTTGATGCTTATGGGACGTCCTAACAATGAATTTGATCTAATGAATATCGGTGTAGCTATCGAGAAAATAAACTAATCAAAAAAAAAGTCTAATCTTTACCTAGATGACAAAAAAAAGTATTATAAATAAAAAATATATCTTGAAATAACCAAGAAAAAATGAGCAGAAAAAAATGTCTTTTTTAGAAAAAGTTGACTATCGAGACTCAGCTGTAAAGGAGTATTCAAAAAAGTTTTTACTATTCATTTTTGTAAAAACTCTTGGAATTTTACTATTTTTTTCATCAGTCTTTATATTTCTATCCATTATCACATACTCCAAAAATGATCCTAGCTTCCGAAATGCCAACGACGGAGAAATTGCAAATCTATTTGGTAAATTTGGCTCTTATTTAGCAGACTCTCTTCATGTAGCAATTGGAGTTACTATGCTTACATTACCTATATTCCTATTTGCATGGTCGAGTAGATTTCTCTTTAGTAACAGTCCTATTTATCTTCTCAAAAGAATAATATTGCTACCTTTGTTTATTGGCTTTTTCTCAGTATTTTTATCAACAAATACTCCCCCAAACTACTGGTCTTTTGAGTATGGTCTAGGTGGGATATTTGGTGATACTTTTTTGAAAAAACTACTAATTTATCAACCCATCGAAATAAATAAGTGGCTTCAATCGATTGCAATAATCTGTTTAGCTTTTTCTATTTTTTTGTTTTTTCTTGTTGCTGGTTTTAAAAAGCATGAGATTTACACTTTAACAAGAAATAGAGTTCGGCATTTAAAGAATTTTTTGATGGTATCATTTAAAGCTCTTAAGATTCTCTTAAAAACCATATCTCAATCGGGGAAGAAAAGTTTAGAGACAGATGACCATAAGAATGCCTCCATAAAACTACACGACCATTTAATAAAAAATAGCGACTATCAAGAAAAAAATAACGATTTTTCTGCTCCTAAGGAAAATGAAAAAGATCTTTTAAATGGAGTTTACAGTAGGCCTCCTATTAATATTTTTGGTAATGGAAGAATAAAAACAAGATCTAACAAAATTAAGAGTAGTAGCAGAGCTGCTTCCGAAGCGCAGCCATCACTAGATTTGACTCAAAATAAAGAAAAATACCGTTATCCCCCTTTAGCTCTGCTCAGTGATTACACATATCAATCAATAAGCTCTGTGAGCTCTGTTTCATTAAATGAAAATGCCAAAATGCTTGAAGCCGTATTAGAAGATTATGGCGTAAAAGGAAATATTATTTCTGTCAAGCCCGGCCCTGTAGTAACTCTATACGAACTAGAGCCAGCTGCGGGTTTGAAAGCTAGCCGAGTAATTTCGTTATCTGAAGATATAGCAAGGTCAATGTCTGCTTTGGCAACCAGAGTCTCTACAATACCGGGTCGATCCGTTATAGGAATTGAACTACCAAATTCAAGCAGAGAAAAAGTTTTTTTAAAAGAACTTTTGTCATCAAAAAGTTATGAAGATTGCCGTTTTCAATTACCACTGGCCTTGGGTAAAGATATAGGTGGGGAGCCTGTGATAACAAATCTGGCAAAAATGCCCCATCTTTTGATAGCAGGAACAACTGGGTCAGGAAAATCAGTTGGGATCAATACAATGATCCTATCCCTTTTGTATAGGCTTACTCCAGATCAATGTAGACTGATAATGATTGATCCTAAAATGTTAGAATTATCTGTTTATGATGGCATACCTCATCTACTTAGTCCGGTGGTCACTGACCCCAAGAAAGCAGTTGTTGCTCTCAAGTGGGCGGTATTAGAAATGGAAGACAGATATAAAAAGATGTCACGGATGGGTGTTCGAAATATAGAAAGCTTTAACTCGAAGGTGAGCGAAGCAATCAAAAACGTAGAAACTTTTTCAAGAACTGTTCAAGTAGGATTTGATCAAAATACAGGTGAGCCGCTTTATGAAGAACAGAGCGAAGAACCCAAAGCATTACCATTTATAGTCATTATAGTTGATGAAATGGCTGACCTAATGATGGTTGCAGGCAAAGAGATAGAAGGGTGCATCCAGAGATTGGCACAAATGGCAAGAGCGGCAGGTATACATCTTATTATGGCTACTCAAAGGCCCTCTGTAGATGTTATTACTGGAACGATAAAGGCAAACTTTCCCACAAGAATTTCTTTCCAGGTAACCTCAAAAATAGATAGTAGAACAATTTTGGGAGAAATGGGCGCTGAACAACTCCTTGGAATGGGCGATATGCTTTACATGGCTAATGGGGGTAAAGTTACTCGCGTTCACGGTCCTTTCGTATCCGACGCAGAGGTTGAAGAAATTGTATCTCATTTAAAGGAACAGGGCGTGCCTGAGTACCGAGAAGAAATATTGACCCCAAAAAATATTGAAAATAACGATGGTTTTTTTGATCCATCTGCTACGAATGGTAATAGCGATGAGGAAGATCTTCTTGAAAACGCATTAGAAATCGTGAGAAGGGATAGGAAGTGCTCAACATCATATATTCAAAGAAAATTATCCATTGGATATAACAGAGCAGCAAAGATAGTGGAAGCGTTGGAAGATAGAGGTTTTGTGTCTCCTGCAAACCATGTTGGGAAGCGTGATGTATTAATTCCTGAAAACAACATCTGATGCAAATGCAGGATTTTAGAAAAAAGTTTTTCAGAACAATTTTCAGTATTTCTTTTATTTTTTTATTTTCAACTAATGTTGTACTTCCTAAAAATAATACCTTAAAACTGATTAAAGACTATCTTGGAGACATTAGGACACTTCAAGCAAGGTTTTCTCAAACTGATTATATGGGAGAAATTATGACGGGTGACCTTTTCCTAAAAAAACCAGGAAAAATTCGTTTTTCTTATGATCCTCCCAATTCCTTACAAATTGTTTCAAAACAACAGGCAATATTAATATTTGATCCCAAAAACAGCGGTACCGGTCCTCTAACATACCCCCTTTCTTATACTTCTCTGGGCTTCTTAATCAAAAATGATTTGAGCTCTTTAATAGGTGAAAACGGTGAGAGTTTTGAGCTCAATGATTTGATCTTCTTGAAAATTCGAAATCCGCAATACCAACTAAGAGTTGAATTCAATAAAAATCCTGTATCCATAAGTGGATGGGAATTCAATAATCAAATGGGAGAAATGATAAAAATAAGACTTAAGGATATACGAAAAAATAATTACATTTCAGATGAAATTTTTAAAACTGAAAAGGACTATGAGCTATTCAAAAAATAGAGAGTAAAGGAACGTGATCAGAAGGTCTTTCCCAGTCTCTAGCTTCTGAAAAAATTTGGACTTTCCTTAATTTAGGTTTTAGATCTTGGCTTGCCCATATATGATCCAAGCGTCTTCCACGATTTGAAATCTTCCAGTCTCGTGCTCTATATGACCACCAACTATATAATTTTCCAGACGGTTTCATTTCTCTAAATGTGTCGATCCAGTTTCCACTTTTTTTTATCTCCAATAAAAGGTCTGTTTCTATTTTTGTATGCGAAACAACGTTTAGAAGAGCTTTATGGCTCCAAACGTCATCTGGTAAAGGGGCTATATTGAAGTCTCCAACGAGTATAGTTTTCTTTTTCTTGCCTTTAAAAAATTTATTCTTAATTTCGGAAAGGAAATTGATTTTATGCTCAAATTTAGGATTTAATTTCGTATCGGGCAAATCCCCGCCCGCTGGAATATAAAGATTGTGGACCTTTACACCGTCTTCAAGCTCAATTCCAATGTGTCGAGCATCGTTTTTACCACAAAAATTGAATTTCTCTATTTTCACTATTTTACGTTTCGATAAAATTAAGACACCATTGTACGACTTTTCCCCCCTATAAGCTGCAAATTTGTAACCCAACTTTTCAAAGCTTTCAAAGGGGAGCTTATCGTCAATACATTTTGTTTCTTGGAGACACATAATGTCTGGGCAAGCCAGCTTTAAAAATCTCAATACTAGTTTTTCTCTGAGTCTTACAGAGTTTATATTCCATGATGCTACTGCAAGTGATTTCAATTTTTCTCGCCCGTAAGTTCGTGATTCAAATAAAATCTGCCCCCTTTATTAATTATAAAATCGCTTAGAATTAGTCCTTCTCTTATTTTTTTTCTTAATCTGTAAAGGTGTGTTTCGAAAGTATGTGTTTCAATATTGGGATTTAACATCCAAACCTTCGCCATTACTTCCTCTTTCGTTATTCCTCTATCTTTAGAGTTCAGCAAAGATACAAATATGTCACTTTCTTTTTCAGTTAACAAAACGGCCTGTCTATCTTTATAAATTAATTTTCTATCAGAAATTATGAAGCTTATATATCCAAGAACTTTTTTGTTCTCTCTTTTACTTTTCATTCTTTCAAATATTGTGTGCAACACTTCAACCAGCTCAACAACCCTAAATGGCCGTTTTAGGTGTATACTGCCCTTTGGCAATAATTCCAACCTTGTTTGAGTAATTAATATTTTTTCTATCTCCTTAAGTTTATTTTTTTTTATTTTTGTATTTGATAGAAACTCTTTGAATTTATTGGAATCATAATCACTTACTAAAACATCGAGATCTTTAATGTTTTCCAAAGTAAAATCTTTCACAAGAATAGAGCTCCCGTTTCTAAATTTGTAATTTTCCAATAAAGTCTTTAAGCTTTCTCCAAATAACATATTTGACGTTATAATTGCTAAGTTCACGTTTTTTACCTTAAGTGAATAAAAATTATAAGATATACATCTATTAAAAATTTCCTTAGCATCAACTTAACATAAAAATTGAAATTCTAAACCAATTGACACAATAAAATGTTTTTAAGCTCATCTGAAATATCTTCGAGGTTGATATCAGATTTACGATTAGGACTGCCAATCATCTTATATGATGCAAAAACATATTTTTTAACCGCAGCAATAGAAACATTGTATTCAGAGAAACTAGATAAAATAATGGAGATTGCGAAAAACAGAGATTTTGAGATAGCTATAACTAATAGAAGAGCAAAGGTATTAAACGTTAGACTATATAATGATACAGTGACTAGAATTTCGATAAGAGAAAAAGTAAGTTTACAACTCCTTCAAGCTATCGCAGATCCTTCAAAGGATCTAGATTATCCACTTAAGGGCCCATTCCAAAGCGAGAGAAATGGTAAATTCAACGTCGCCAGTGTATCACTATCACTTTGTAAGAAAGCAAGACTTTTGCCAGCGTCAATACTTGTAAAGATACCAAAAAGCATACGGGACGAGTTGGTATCTTCCCAAATATCTGAGTCTGATATAGGTGATTTGAGGATTAAACATGAGGAGACCAAGTTTTTGCCGAATTTGAGCTCGGCCCAACTACCCATCAGTGGACAACAAAATATAAGCCTATCTGTTTTCAGAGAAGTAACAGATCTGACCGAACATTATGCGATTGTATTTGGCAATCCAAAAATTAATCAACCTGCTTTAACCCGCGTACATTCTGCTTGCTTTACAGGTGATTTACTTGGCTCAGAAAAATGTGATTGCGGGGAGCAATTTAGTGTCTCAATGTCAAAAATGAAAAATGAGGGGAATGGGGTTTTGTTATATTTAAACCAGGAAGGCAGAGGAATTGGCTTGGCTAACAAAATGAGAGCATATCATCTCCAAAATATTGGTTTTGATACAGTCGATGCTAATCATAGACTCGGTTTTGAAGATGACGAAAGAGACCTAGAGATTGCTGCAAAGATTTTAAAATCTTTAGGTGTAGGCAACATAAAGCTTCTGACTAATAACCCAAAAAAAATCGAACTTTTAACTGATAATGGAATTACCGTCAAAGAAAGAGTGCCTTTGATAGTAAGCATGAATCCTAATAATGAAAATTACTTAAAAACAAAAGCTAAAAAAAGTGGGCACCTTTTCTAACCTTATTGCCTTAAACCAAAAATAGCCGTGCCGACTCGTACAAATGTTGCACCACAATTTATTGCCGCCATGTAATCTGAACTCATACCCATTGATAATTCTAGAAGACCATTTTCATCAGCTAACTTTTTCAGAAGCCTAAAATGTCTTTCAGGTGCTTCGTTAATGGGTGGGATGCACATTAAACCTATAATATTTAGATCCATAAACTTCTTGATTGTATCCATAAACTCACTTAACTTTTCAGGCTCAATCCCGGCTTTTTGTTGCTCTAAACCTGTATTAACTTGAATAAAAATTTTTGGGCAGAAGCCTTTTTTTTGAGCTTCGTCTGACAACTTCTCGGCTAATGAGTTTCTATCTAAGCTGTGTATATAATCAAATAAGCCAAACACCTTTTTCACTTTATTTGACTGTAACGGACCTAAGAGGTGTAAATTTATAACTTTATTTTCTTTCTTTAAGTCCTGCCACTTCATCGCTGCTTCTTGAACTTTATTTTCACCAAAGTGAGAATGGCCCTCATCTATAACAGGTTTTATTTGACCCATGGACTTTGTTTTGGATACAGCAATTAGGTTAACCGAACCTTTTTTTCGACCCGCTTCGATTTCCTGTGATGCGATTTGGTTGATGATTGTTTCTAATTTACTTATTTGTGTCACTGAATTCATCCCTGTATATATCTCTCAGCACATTTTTCTGTACTTTTCCCATTGAGTTTCTTGGCAATTCTTTAATAACATGTATTTTTTTCGGCAATTTAAAAGCCGCTAGATTTTTTCGAAGATTTTCATTAAGGACGTCGATGTTAATTCTATGTCCGTTTTTTTCAACTATTATTGCTAAAATACCCTCACCAAAATCTGGATGTGACACCCCAACAACCGCAGACTCTTCAACCTTACTATCCTGGTCGATAACTGTCTCAATTTCTTTTGGATAAACATTTAAACCCCCAGTTATTATGAGGTCTTTATTTCGTCCCACTATTGTAAGGTATTTATCTTGATCTAGGAAACCCATATCACCAGTAATAAAATAACCGTCGTCTCTAAATTCGCTTTTTGTTTTCTCTGGTTGTTTCCAGTACCCCTTGAATACATTAGGGCCTTTTACCTCCACAACGCCTATATCCCCATTTTGTTTAACTTCGTCTTCAATCTCCAAGCCTGCTATTCTTATCTCAACATCTTCAAGAACCATACCGACAGTTCCTGCTT
Source organism: uncultured Alphaproteobacteria bacterium (assembly GCA_902619165.1). Lineage (GTDB taxonomy): Bacteria > Pseudomonadota > Alphaproteobacteria > Rhodobacterales > Rhodobacteraceae > CACIJG01. The sequence continues at coordinate 25,538 of CACNDI010000009.1, read as the reverse complement.
TTCTTTCACCAATATATGGATTTGAAGTTATCATGTTCGTTTCTGTCATTCCGTACCGTTCCAAAATTTTATGCCCAGTACGACACTCAAATTCTTTGTGCGTTTCTGTCAATAAAGGCGCACTTCCCGAAATAAAAAGGCGTATGTTTTTTGTTATTTCCTCATTAAAGTTGTTATTTGTTAATAATCGGGTGTAGAAGGTTGGAACTCCCATCATTACCGTTGTTGAGGGAAGATTTAATATAATGTCATCTACATCAAACTTTTTAAGAAATCGAATTTGACTGCCTGAAACTAAGGCAATATTTGTTGCTACAAATAGACCATGTGTATGGTAAATGGGCAGAGCATGTAACAATATATCGGAAGCAGTAAACTCCCATGCCTTTGAAAGGGTTAGGGCATTTGAAAGTAAGTTTTTTTGAGAAAGCATAGCACCCTTCGACTGACCAGTCGTTCCTGAGGTGTAAAGAATTGCTGTTGTATCATCTTCATCTAGTCCTTCAATAAAATCTAGAGGTTCATTTTCATTAAAATTTGAAAAAAAACTTCCTTGGTAATCAGCATCTATTGTTTCTATATTGAAGCGTCTTTTTTTTTCTAATGAATCCAATTCCTTCAGCATTTTTGAATTGGTTATAAAAACTTTACATTCGCTATCATTTAGAAAATATTCAACTTCAAACCCCGTATAGCTCGTATTTAAAGGTATAAATATTATACCTAGTTGAACACAGGCACCGTAAATCGTAAAAACGTGATGAGATTTTTCTATTTGAAGAACTAAACAGTCCCCCTTTTTCAAACCAAAGTTCTTTAGACAATTTGCCGTACACTTTATTTCATTTAGAAATTTATCATATGTAAGTGTCTTATCCAGGTCAGAAAAACTTAGAAAAATTTTCGAACCTTGGTTCTTCGCAAACAACCGATCGAATAGCGGGTTCATAGATTAGGGCTTTTCATTGATGTCGCTCAATGCTGACTTCCACTTACTCAGCCACCAGCGATACTGCTGTGGCCATTCCTCGAAATCCTTATTTTGGTTTGCAATTTCTCTTGCCTGATTTGTCCAAAACGGATTAAAAAGATGTTGTCTTCCCAAAGCGATCAAATCTGCTTTTTCTTCTTGTAAGATGGTATTTGCGAAATCAAAGGTTCTGATCAGCCCCACAGCTTGTGTCTTAATACCTACCTCTTTCTTAATTTTTGCTGCAAAAGGAACTTGAAAACCAGACTTTCTTTTTTGGCCAGAAGCGGTAGCCCCTTTAGAGGAATTGCCACCTGAGGAGCAGTCAACAACATCTACTCCCTTATCCTTTAGAATATGGCAGAAATTAATGCTATCTTCTATAGTCCATCCTCCATCTAATCCGTCTTCAGCAGATATTCGAACGAAAAGAGGAACTTTTTCTCCTATTGTTTCTCTAACTTTTTCAACCACTTCCAAAGGAAAACGCATTCTGTTCTCTATTGACCCGCCATACTCATCATTTCTCGAATTAGATAACGGAGACAGAAAGCTATGAAGAAGGTATCCATGTGCCATATGAATTTCTATAACCTCAAACCCTGCCTCTATCGACCTCTCAGATGCCTTTACAAATGCATCTCTAACTTCACCCAGTTCTTTTCTTTCCATTTTTCTTGGCTTTAACCACCCCTTATCTAAAGGCCGATCTATAGGCGCAATTGGTTCCCATATAGTATCACCTCTATCAGTGTCGATCGTTGTTTGCGGACCGTTGCCGTGCCACGGTCTTTGCATGCTCGCTTTTTGTCCTGCATGACCTAATTGGATGGCTGGAATTGACCCTAATACCTTAATCGATTGAGTAATTTCTTTTAATCCTTTTATTTGCTTGTCATCCCAAATGCCTAAGCATCCATTAGTTATTCGTCCTTGAGCAGTAACTCCTGTAGCTTCAAGAAAAATGAGACCCGCTCCACCCATAGCTAGTTGGCCGTAATGTGTTTTATGGTGCGTTTGAATGTAACCTTCTTTAGCCGAATATTGGCACATTGGAGACACAACTACACGATTTTTAAGGTTGACATCACGTATCTTTAAATTTTCAAAAAGCATTTGCTATCCTTATCTTTGTATCAAATAATTTATTCTCTTTTTAAGACAATTAATAGTATTCCAGGTGTGATCATAAATAAGCTCAACCATCCAGACAGTCCTAAAAGTTCGCCGAGTATCAGTAACCCTAAAACTGACCCAATTGGTGGAACAGAAGATAATATAGCTGATATTGAGGCAGATCCAATTTTTTGTGAGGCATAGGTAATAAAAAATATTCCAATAAGATTAGGAACAAAACCTTGATATATCATCTGTAGCACTAAAATTTCGTTTGGTACATCCACCAAACCCTTAGGAAGAAATATGAAGTAAATGGGGAGATACAAGATTGCATTTATCACCGATCCACAAAAGAGCAATTGGGTCATTGTAACATTCCACAGCCTACTTAAAACGACGTAAATAGAAAAAAATATCGCTCCTATGATAAAAAATATATCTCCAATCCAGGTGTTTGAAATATTCAGTTCTAATCCATCATAAACAGCTAGACAAGCTCCGAACAAAATTGTTGCCGCTCCAAACATTTGCTGAAAGAATATTTTTTGTTTCAGAAGAAAAAATCCAAATATCAAGGTAAAGAACGGCATGAGTCCGTTCATAAATATGCCTCCGTGAGACGCTGGTGCGTAAATAAACCCACTAAAAACGCAAAGAATGTAAATTGGTCCAAGTAAAAAAGTAATTACTATTACTCTGAGAAAACTCATGGTTTGCCAGGGTTTAAAATATAATACAAAGGGTAATGCTATTAATGAAGACAACCCATAACGAAATGCCGCGAAATCGTAAATAGTTAAAGTGGAACTAACGCCAGATCTTGTAACTACCAACCAAAATGACCAGATAAAAACAACTGAGATACCAGCAATTAACCCTAACAAATATTCGCCTTTGATGTTGATCGAAGGTTTAACTATCAATATTAACTCTTTCTTAAACAAACTTAACTGCAGTTACTTGACTGTCTTACTTTTCACTGAAAAGCAACTAAAAATTATTATTTTAAAAGCATATCATTTTGCCTATACTCATTTTTTGAAAAGAGATTCTTTTTTTTGCAAAAAAGAACAAACTTGGGAGAAAGAAATGAAAAAAATTTTTGCAACACTCCTGGCTTTATGTCTTTTAAATACAGCGTCTTTCTCTGACGTCAAATTGGGCATAATACTAGGTTTCACTGGACCTATTGAAAGTCTCACCCCAGACATGGCAGCTGGTGCTGAGCTAGCAATAGATGAAGTTAACAAAGCCGGAAATTTCTCTATGGGGAAAGTTTCTGGGGTAAGAGCCGACTCTACCTGCATAGATTCTTCAGCTGCCACGGCTGCTGCAGAAAGATTAATTACTTCAGATAAAGTTAATGGGATTATGGGAGCTGACTGCTCCGGCGTTACAACTGCTATTCTTCAGCAAGTAGCAATGGCCAATGGTGTTGTTATGATATCACCATCAGCGACGTCTCCTGCTCTTTCAACTGTCGAAGATAATAATCTTTTCTTCAGAACTGCTCCTTCTGACGCTAGACAAGGTCAAGTTGTCGCCGACATATTGAAGGAAAAAGGCTTGAAAAAAGTAGCTATTTCTTATGTAAATAACGATTATGGAAAAGGTTTGGCGGCAAGTATTGAAGAAAATCATAAGGCTGCTGGGGGGACAGTAACAATCAGTGCTCCACATGAGGATGATAAAGGTGATTATAGTGCTGAAGTTGGCGCACTTGCCCAGGCAGGTGGAGATATTTTAATCGTCGCTGGTTATTTAAACTCTGGAGGAAAAGGCATCATTCAGGCCTCTCTTGATTCTGGAGCTTTTGATCTGTTCTTTCTACCAGATGGAATGATTGGAGAGTCATTACCTAAGGATATTGGTTCTGGTTTAAACGGATCTATCGGCACAGTCCCTGGAACAGATAGCCCAGGCGCTGCAAAATTTGGTGACATGGCAACCGCTGCCGGTTTCAAGAGTGGCCCATTTGCAATGGAGTCATATGATGCCGCTGCATTGATGCTACTAGCAATGGAGGCTGCTAAGTCTTCAGACAGCCAAGCCTACAAAGGAAAAATTATGGATATTGCCAACGCTCCAGGCGAAAAAATATTTCCTGGCGATTTGAAAAAAGCTCTTAAACTAATTAGAGAAGGAAAGGACGTCGATTACGTCGGAGCCTCTGCAGTTGAGTTAATTGGCGGCGGTGAAAGCGCCGGAAACTATGCTCAAATCGAAGTTAAGAGTGGAGTAAACGAAACTGTAGCTTACAGATAAGTTGATATAAACGAGCAATGCCCTAGCCTTTTGAAAAGCTGGGGCATTGTTTTTAGAAATATGATTGAACTTAAAAACGTTTCTAAACATTTTGGTGGCATAAAAGCTGTCAAAAACGTTTCGCTGAATATACGAGAAGGGTCTATCACTGGTTTAATTGGCCCTAATGGTGCAGGAAAAACAACGCTTTTCAACATTATTGCTGGATTTTATGCTCCTGATTTTGGTGAGATAAAGTTTGAAGGAAGTAATATTAGTAGCCTGCGATCAGATGAGCTTTTTCAAAAAGGTATCCTTAGAACCTTTCAAATTGCTCACGAATTTGAAAATTTAACCGTTAGAGAAAACCTGATGATGGTACCAGGCAGCCAAATTGGAGAAAGCATTCTACATACTTGGATCTCTAGAAATAGAATAAAGATTCAAGAAAAAGAAAATCACGCAAAAGCCACTAAGGTTATGAAATTTCTTAATCTCGACCATTTAGAAAGTGAAAAGGCGGGAAGTTTATCAGGTGGTCAAAAGAAACTATTGGAATTGGGTCGAACTATGATGGTTGATGCAAAAATAGTACTTCTGGATGAGGTTGGAGCGGGGGTAAATAAAACACTTCTTAAGAAAATTGGAGAATCAATAAAGAAACTCAATAAGGAATTAGGCTACACATTTTTTATGATAGAACATGACATTGATTTTATCTCATCGCTCTGTGATCCTGTTATCGTTATGACTGACGGATCAGTATTGACGCAAGGTACCGTTAACGAAATAAAAAACGACGATAGAGTTATTGAAGCTTATTTAGGAAATTAAGAGAATTAAATGTTCCTTAGTGCAGAAAATATGTTAGGTGGATACGGCGAGACAACGATTCTCAACGATTGCTCGATAGGTGTTAAGAAAGGTGAAATTGCTGTGATTGTTGGCCCCAATGGGGCTGGAAAATCAACGGCCATGAAAGCTATATTTGGAATGCTTGATTTAAGAGCAGGAAATATAATTTTTGATGGTAAGGATATTACCGATCTAAAACCGCAAGAAAGAGTAAAAAGTGGAATGGGATTCGTTCCTCAGACAAATAACGTTTTCACATCGATGACTGTTATGGAGAATTTGGAGATAGGAGGTTTTACAAACCAAGCAAATTTGTCAAAAAATATCAGTGAGGTTTTTAAGTTGTTTCCTGTGCTAAAGGAAAAACAAAAACAGCTAGTTGGAGAGTTATCTGGAGGGCAGAGGCAACAAGTTGCAGTTGGAAGAGCTCTTATGACTAACCCAAAACTTCTTATGCTAGACGAACCGACAGCTGGCGTATCACCATTGGTAGTCAAAGAGCTATTTGAAAAAATAATATCGATAGCAAAAACAGGGATAGCCATCTTAATGGTAGAACAGAATGCTAGGCAAGCTCTAGAGATAGCAGATAATGGTTTTGTTTTAGTACAGGGTGAAAATAAATATACAGATAAAGGTTCTAAACTCCTTTCAAATAAAGAAGTAAGAAAGGCGTTTTTAGGTGGATAAATGGATTTTTTGAACGCTCTCGCTTTAATAACAAATTATATATTATTACCTGGCTTTACCTATGGAAGTCAGTTGGCTCTTGGAGCTTTGGGTGTCACGTTGATTTACGCAGTACTACGTTTTTCTAATTTTGCGCATGGAGAGCTTATGTCATTTGGTGCAATGATTTGTATTCTGTTTACTTGGCTTGGCCAAAGCTATGGAGTTAACTTTGGCGTTTTGCCAACTGCACTGATATTTCTGCCGATTGCAATTGGCTTTACTACTCTTTATTGTTTCTTCATAGAAAAGTTTGTTTTTGCTTATTATCGCAGAAAAAAATCAGACCCTATCATTTTTCTTATTGCGTCGATTGGAGTAATGTTTTTTACAGCCGGGTTAATTAGATTTATTATAGGACCTAGTGATCAAAACTTTAATGACGGTGTTCGCTTTATATTTAATGTGAGAGAATTTAAAGCTTTCACAGGATTGGATGAAGGTTTTGGACTTAAGACATCTCAAGCTATAACTATATTAACGACTATAATACTCTGCTCAATTTTATTTGTTTTTCTTAATAAAACGCGCACCGGAAAATCCATGAGAGCTTTTTCCGACAATGAAGATTTGGCTCTACTTTCGGGAATTGACCCAAATAAGGTTGTTTTATTAACATGGGTTATTGCAGGTGGTTTGGCAACATTTGCAGGAGTTTTATATGGCTTAGATAAAATTTATAAACCATTTATATTTTTGCAAATGTTGCTACCAATTTTTTCTGCTGCTATCGTAGGTGGTGTAGGAAACCCAATTGGAGCTGTCGTTGGGGGTTACGTAATTGCACTCTCAGAGTTATTCGTGACTTTTGCTTACAGAAAGGTTTTAGCCTACTTATTGCCCGAGAGTATGGAACCAGCAGGAATGATGCAGTTTTTATCCACCGATTATAAGTTTGCAGTTTCCTTTATAATATTAGTCATTGTATTGATTGTAAGGCCAACAGGAATATTTAGAGGAAAAACTATATGAATGATGTAGTGCGCAGATCTTTAGTTTTTTCAACATTTGCTGTCGCGATTGTATTTATAGGTTTCCTTCAGAGTTGGAATGTAGCTTTGGGAATTTTTAATCTGTGTCTTATTTCAGCTACAATGGCCCTGGGCGTGAATATTCAACTTGGCTATGCTGGAATATTTAATGCCGGTGTTATGGGCTTTGCGGCTCTAGGCGGACTTTCGGCTGTTATAATATCCTATAAACCCGTATCTGAGACAATCAGTTTAGGGGGGCTTGGTATATTAATATGTATTCTAATCTTACTTTTAGGGTCAGTATTGGGAGTTATTGTTTATAAATCGAACCTTAGTCAAGCTTATAAAAAAATACTTTTTCCACTTATAATCATTTTTGTACTTCTTTTACTAAATTTAATCGGTGCACCTGCAGTTGAAAGAATAGAAGCTTTTGAGCCAGCGGCATCTGGGTTTCTGGGAGGTTTCGGCTTGCCTATTATTTTATCTTGGATAGTTGGGGGCGTAATAGCCGGTCTTGTAGCTTATCTTATTGGAAAAATTACACTTGGTTTAAGGAGTGATTACTTGGCTATTGCTACACTAGGTATAGCAGAAGTGATTATTTATATTTTGAAAAATGAAGATTGGCTAACTAGAGGAGTTAAAAATGTAAATGGTCTTCCAAGACCTGTTCCCTACGAAATTGATTTACAAGAAAGTACATGGTTCATAGAGCTATGTCAAAATTTTGGTTTTCCTTTAGTGGAGACCTCTTCGATAGTTGTGAAATTAAGTTATTGCTTTTTATTTTCGATTGTAGTGCTAACGCTATTTATTTTATCAGAAGTAGCACTGAAATCTCCGTGGGGGCGGATGATGCGTGCGATTAGAGACAACGAAATCTCAGCTAGAGCTATGGGGAAAAATGTAAAAGCTCGACATCTGGAGATTTTTATCCTTGGCTCGGCTATTATAGGACTTGCAGGGGCAATGCTAACAACTCTGGAAGGACAGTTTACGCCAACCACATATCAGCCCCTGAGATTTACTTTTACAGTCTGGGTTATGGTAATTATTGGAGGAACAGGAAATAACTATGGGTCTTTGATAGGCGGATTTCTTGTTTGGTTTTTATGGGTTGAAGCAGAGCCATTAGGCCTATATTTGGTTGAATTAATTACATCACCATTGAGTGAAACCAACCTTCTTAGGATTCAGCTAATAACTAACGCCGCGCATATGCGATACATGATGATGGGCCTATTATTGTTATTAGTTTTAAGGTTTGCTCCAAAAGGTATTTTTCCCGAAGGTAGATGAGAGGATATTAAATGCAAAAAAAAATAATACTTCTTGATGGTGGAATGGGACAAGAACTTATAAAAAATTCGAAGTCAAAACCCCATACACTTTGGTCTACATATGTTATGGCAGAGGAGCCAGAACTCGTAAAAAAAACACACATAGATTTTATAGACGCAGGTGCTAGCGTTATCACACTTAATACCTATTCGACAACACCGGAGAGATTAGAAGCTAACGGTTTATCAGATAAATTCGGTTTTTTCCATAAGAAAGCTATTGATTTGGCCAGAGAGGCAATTGACCACACACAAAAAAATGTACTTATTGCAGGGTGTCTTCCTCCTTTAGTATGGAGTTATCGGCCAGATAAAGCTCCTGATTATGAAAGATGTGTTGACTTGTATTTACAAATAGTTAGGGAACAGGAGGAAGACGTTGATCTTTTCATTTGCGAAACCATGGCATCGTTAAAAGAGGCGAAGGCTGCAGTTTCGGCCGCAAAGACCAGCGGAAAACCTGTTTGGTGCGGATTAACACTTGAGGATAATGAAAATTGTGAATTGAGATCAGGTGAAAAATTACTAGACAGTGTAATTGCGTTACAGTCTTTTGGACAAGAAGAGTTTTTACTTAATTGCTCATTTCCTGAAGTAATCAACAAGGGAATTGACATTCTAAGCAAAAACACAAATTTCTTCGGAGGCTATGCAAATGGTTTTACATCAATAGAACCCTTGAAGACAGCCAGCAATGTATCCGTACTATCAGCTAGAACCGATTTGGGGCCTAAAGAGTACTCTAAATACGCATTAAATTGGGCTAATCAAGGCGCGTCTGTTGTTGGAGGTTGTTGTGAGATTGGACCAAGCCACATAAAATATTTACATGATATTTTAATCGAAAAAGACTTTGAGATCGTTACTTCTTTAAGCTGAAATTCTCGTTCTTCTTACTGCTTTTTTCCAACCCTCATATTTCTCATCACATTCGTCTGGAGAAAGTTTGGGAGAAAATTTCTCCTTGAGAGTCCACTCTTCTTCAAACGCTTCCAACTGATTATATAAACCTATTTTCATACCTGCCAACCATGCTACCCCTTTTGCAGTAGACTCCTGTATATCAGGTATATTGATCTCTACTCCTGTAAGATTAGCCAAGATTTTCATGGTTAAACTTGATTGGGTCATCCCACCATCTACGCGCAACTTTATATGCCCTCTTTCCATCCCATCTACATCTTTTATCATGGCTTCTAGTAAGTCTCTTGTTTGAAAGCCAACACTCTCGAGAGCTGCCAAAGCGATCTCTTCTCTCCCTGTATCTCTCAATAATCCAAAAATCGCCCCACGTGCATTTGGGTCCCAATACGGTGCGCCCAACCCCGTAAAAGCTGGAACAAAATAAATATCTTGATCTTTTGCTTCCATTGCAAGCTTACCCACTTGGTCTGCTTTATCTATAATTTTAATCGAGTCTCTAAGCCATTGGACAACGGCGCCGGCAATGAATATTGACCCTTCTAGAGCATAACAAATCCTCCCATCTATTTTATACGCTATAGTTGACAAAAGCTTATTGTTACTAATCACAAATTGATCTCCTGTGTTTAGTAGCGCAAAACATCCTGTTCCATAAGTGGATTTAATCATGCCCTTTTGAAAACATGCTTGGCCTATTGTTGCGGCTTGTTGATCACCAGCAACTCCTTTAATCGGTATTGGGGAACCAAGTATTTCTGACGCCATAACTCCAAAATCATCAGCACACTCTTTTACATTTGGAAGAATTTTTTTGGGCACATCTAGATCACTGAGAATATCACTGTCCCATTCTAAACTCTTGATATTAAATAACATGGTTCTGGATGCATTGGTTATATCAGTTGAATGATTTTTTTTATTGGTAAGCCTCCAAATCAAATAGCAATCGATCGTACCAAATAATAATTTTCCAGAATTTGCCATAGTCCTTTCAGGGTCATACTTATCTAGAAGCCACTTAACTTTTGTCGCGGAAAAATAGGGGTCGATTAGTAAGCCCGTCTTTTGTTGATAAACTCTCTCTTTCCCAATTTTTTTTAGCTCATCGCAAATTTCAGAAGTACGCCTATCCTGCCACACTATCGCTTTAGAAAGTGCTTTGCCAGTTTCAGAACTCCATATAGCTGTAGTTTCTCTTTGGTTGGTAATCCCGATACTTAGAATATCTTGCGAGGATATTTTCGCTCCTTTTACAGCATTACGTACTGTAGCAATGACAGTTGCATAAATTTCTTCTAGATCATGCTCTACCCAACCAGCAAAAGGAAAAAATTGCTCGATTTCCTTTTGAGATGATGCCACAATTTGTAAATCTTTGTCGAAGACTATAGCTCTAGTTGATGTTGTCCCTTGGTCAATCGCTAGAACATAACTCATAGTAAGACTTTCTCTAATTTAATTTTTTTATGTAGGAACTAAGTTCCCTTATCTGCTTACTCGACAATCGTAACCCAAGCTTACTTCTTCTCCAAATCAAATCCTCAACACATCTAGCATGCTCTTTATTAATATACCAAAGTACTTCCCTTTCCGTTAGATCAGATCCGAAATTCCTACCTAAGTCTTTTCTTGCCTTAGCCTCGCCTAAAACTTTTTCAACATCTGTCCCAAATGTTTTAAATAATCTTTCTCCCCAGTTTCTATTTAAGAAATTGTATTTTTTCAATATACCTACAATAAGTTCCTCTTTATCCTCTAATTTGAAACCACCACCCGGTAAGTGTTTTGTGGCAGTCCATTCCTTTCTTTTTAAATTGAATAATTCTGTGATTTTAGAAACAACTTTTTCAGCCAGTTTCCGATATGTTGTGATTTTCCCTCCATAAACGGTAAGGAGTACCGCTCCTTCCCTTTCTTCAATTTGAAAGGAATAATCTCTACTGGCATTTCGCGCTTCTACATTTTTGTTTTCGTATAAAGCCCTCACCCCAGAGTAATCCCAAACAATATCTTTTTTTGTTATTTTTTTTTGAAAATAACCTGAAGCAAAATTACACAAATAATCTTTTTCTTCATCGGAACACTTAACTTCGTTACCCATTTTGTGCTCAACTTCCGTTGTTCCAATAAGGGTAAAATCGTTTTCATAGGGAATGCTAAATATTATTCTTCCATCTTTTCCTTGGAATATATATGCACTATCGTGATTAAAAAGCTTTTTTACGACTATGTGACTTCCTTTTATTAGTCTTACTATTACTTGATTATTTTTATTTTTTTCAAGTTGACTCAGAGAGTTAACCCAAGGACCCATAGTATTAATTAAGACCTTAGTTTTTACCTCGAATGACCTATCCTTTGATTTAATCGAAACAAGCCAATGACTATTTTTTCGTTGAACGTTGGTTACTCTGGAATAAGAGAATGCTTTTGCTCCTTTTTTTTCTGCATCCAAAATATTTAGTAGCACTAATCGCGAATCTTCCACCCAGCAATCTGTATATGCTAGTCCTCTTGTGTAAGATTTGTCCAAACACTTACCAACTGTATTATTTCGCAAATTAATACCGACACTTTTTGAAAGTTTCGTTGAACCCGCCAAAAGATCATAGATATATAATCCAAGCCGTAAAATCCAATAGGGTCTCAGGTTTTTGTTGTGGGGAAGTATAAATTTTACTGGCCAGCTTATATGAGGCATGAGATTAAGGAGCAAGTCACGTTCACGAAGAGACTCTTTTACAAGCCTAAACTGATAAGATTCTAAGTATCTCAATCCACCATGAAATAATTTTGTGGATGAGGAGGACGTTGCTGAGCCAAAATCACCCATATCCGCTAACCCACACTTATACCCACGGCCTGCAGCGTCTCTTAAAATTCCTGCACCATTTACTCCGCCACCTATAACAAAAATGTCAAAGTCGTTTTCATCCAATGTTTTTTTCTTCATAAATCTTAGAGAATATGTAAAAGCTCAAAACAACCATCAACAAGCATCTTTATGGTTAGGTAGACTAGGAAAATAAGTCCGATCCACGAAAGCCATGGGAACTTCGTCATTACACGCATTATAATAGTTGCAAAAAACGCCATCAGTACTATAGCTAAAACGAGTCCAAACACTAACAATGCCGTATCTTCTCTCGCTATTGCAGCAACAGCTACAACATTATCTAAAGACATTGAAAGATCAGCGACCGCAATTGTGAATAACGCTTGCGAAAATTGTTGCTTTTCAGTCAGCTTTTCTGACAAATTGGACTTAATTTCTGGATCGGTTTTTTGGCCAGCATGACGGATTTCTTTAAAAAACCGCCAACACACAAAAGCCAAAAGTAGCCCGCCGAAAATTAATATTCCAGGTATTTGAATTAAAAAAGATGCTATAGCTGCAAAGATAATTCTGAACCCTGCTGCTAATGCTAACCCCCAAAAAATTACCCTCTTTCTAAACTTCTCTGATAGGCCAGCTGCAGCCATACCTATAATAATTGCATTATCGCCAGATAAAAATATATCAGCTAAAATGACTTGAGCCAGCTCGACTAGAGAAAAGTTCATTGTAAATTAATTTTTTTATTGCTTTTGACACTTTCGGTTTAGTAGCTTATCGTCAGTATTTCAAATAAAATCTTCTACAAACACAAATTTTTATGAAAAAAAGCTCTATACATAGTATGCAAGATGCTCGTCTTCTAGCAAAGAAAAGACTTCCTTCAATGATCTTTGATTATGTCGATGGAGTAGCGCTTGAGGCAGACGGTTACTATTCCAATGCTGAGTACTTTAAATCACTTAAGCTATCACAAAATGTGCTGTCTGGTGGTGGCGCTAAAAGAATTTCCAAACGAATATTAGGTAAATCATATGACCTACCATTTGGTGTAGCGCCAATGGGTATGTGTAATCTAGTGAGTTCAAAAGCGGATTATGCAATTGGAAAATTAGCAAAAAAGTTTAATATTCCTGTCTGCTATTCTACAATGGCTTCCACATCACTAGAGAAAACTCTCAGGATCACTGGTGATTTAGGCTGGTTTCAACTCTATGTTTATGATGATTTAAAATCAGGGCTACGTTTAGCCAAAAGAGCACAAATCGCTGGTTACAAGACATTGATACTGACAGTTGATGTACCTGAATTAGGTCGAAGACCAAGAGAGCTAAAACATAATTTCTCAGCAACGTTTAGGCCAAATTACAAACAAATTATTGATTGCGCAATGCATCCTAAATGGAGTTTAGATCTTTTGGCAAATGGTATTCCAAGACCTCAAAACTTTAAAAAAGATTTGAAGATAGACAGAAATAAACCGAGGGGAGCAGCCGATTGGAAGTTTTTAAGAGACTTAAGAGCACTTTGGAAAGGTAAATTAATTATCAAAGGAATCCTTAACCCGAAAGATGCAAAAAAAGCAGAAAGTCTTGGAGTGGATGCCATTTATGTATCCGGACATGGCTCAAGACAATTTGATAGTAGCCCAATCCCCATACATCAAATATCGAAAATACGTAAGTCTATAAATAAAAGTACAGTCTTGATATATGATACTGGGATAAGAAATGGAGAAGATATTCTTAAAGCGCTTTGTTTGGGGGCAGACTTTGTAATGATTGGGAAACATGCACTTTTTTCTATAGCAGCTGAAGGATTTGATGGCCTAGTCCAAATGACTAATAATCTAAAAAAAGAAATAGAAATAGCAATGGCTCAAATGGGCAACTTTGACATTAACAAGCTAAATTCTAAATATTTAGATGACTTCTAAAAGGTGATTTACAATTTTCATGCAGAAACGTTTAGTCCAAAGAAAGACCCACTTTTATTTGGATTTTAGAGCCTATCTCATAATAACGCCCTGTTAAGCTGGAACCTGTAAATCCATTCCAACTATATATCACTCTGTAGCTTTCTACAGCGCTTCGCTGACTGACCAGCTGGACAACCTCACATCTCTGTTCTGTATTGTAACCAACGACCTTTGTTGTTGTTTTCTTTTGTTGTTCGGCTGCTACGACCCCTCCCATAACAGCTCCAACCCCAGCGGCATTGTTATCGTTTGTTAAGGCTTTACCAATAAGAGCTCCAACCACCATTCCTCCTAACACATCAGCGCCTGATGCGCCATTACCACTGATAACCTTTCCGTATACTGGTACCTTTACATTTCTGCAACGTGTCTCAGGTGTGTAAATATTCGTACTTGAATAAACTGGTTCGATTGATTGTACAGTACCTGTCACATAATAAGTCTCTGCAAATAAATTTGAGAAAGAAAATAGAGCAAGGATTGCTGTGATTAATTTTAACATTCTGGTCTCCATTGGTAGTTATTCTGTTTAACAATATACAACAAAATTATAAAAAAAAAAGCCGAACAAGAGTTTGCTCGGCTTTAGTCAACAGGGAGGTATGAACATGAAAAAATTTCATGCTTTACCTAAATTGCAATTCGCGTACCAATTTAAATTAACAATTGAAAATATAAGTCAACTGCCCTTAACTACTTTATCACTAAGCAATCTATCAACTTCCAATTCTGTAAAGCCTAATCCTGAAAGGACTGACTTAGTATGCTGACCAAGTGTTGGAGCTGACAAATTGTCATCTTTATTGGTTACAGAAAAGTTAGCCGCTAACTTAGACTGCCGTATCTTTCCCGCGATAGGATGTTCAGAAATTTTTATTATATCATTTGCAACTACTTGCTCATTCTTTATCATTTCTTTTCTTGTCAAAACGGGTGCGCAAGGAACATCTTTAGCCGTAAGTAATTTCAACCATTCATCGGATGTTTTTTTCTTAAGCTCAGATTGTATCAATTCTAGTCTTTCATTTATATTCTGATGCCTTAATTCTGCCGTCAAAAACCTCGGGTCACTTAACCACTCTTTCTTATTAAATGCATCGCAAATATTAAACCATTCTTTATCGGACTGAACTGCAACAGAGATAAAGCCCTCTTTAGTTTCATATATTAAATCAATAAAACTTTGTGCGGTCTCCTTTTCAAGTTCGTCTCCAACAAAGGTATGCCCTCCCATATCGGAACCCCACAAAAAAGAAATTACAGCATCTAGCATTGATATTTTGACTTCCTGACCCTCACCTGTTTTTGCCTTATGAAACAGTGCCGCTGTTATCGCTTGAGCGGTAGCGAACCCAGTAAGCTTATCAGGAAGTATCGTTCGCATAAGCCTGGGTCTCTCTTCATCTGATCCGGCTTGTACAGTGGTTAGACCGGATAGAGCTTGAATAAGAGGATCGTAAACTGGTTTATTCTTATAAGGGCCAGTAAAGCCGAAGCCACTTATGGAAACATATATAATATTAGGACTTATCGCGCGAACATCACTATATCCGAAACCTAACCTATCCATTACCCCTGGTCTAAAGTTTTGAACCAACACGTCCGCCGTTCCAATAAGCTTTTTAAGGATATTTTTTCCTTCCTCCGTTTTAAGATCAATACACACAGATTTCTTATTTCTATTATTATTAAGGTAAGCGGCTGAAATTCCAGACCTCTGAGTGCTGACAATCCTGGTATAATCTCCAACTGTGGTATTTTCAATTTTTATGATTTCAGCATCCTGGTCTCCTAGTATCATAGTTGCACTTGGACCTGAAATCATCGATGTTAAATCGATTATTCTTATCCCCTTTAAAGCACCGGCCATAAAAACCTCCAGAAAAATATTTACACTAAAATATGAGCTGTTAACCTTGAAGATGCAACTTAAATTTAAGAAGCTTAAAAAGACACCCTAAGAAGAGTTTAAACATGACACCAGAAGAAATTTTATCTTTTCCACCCAAAATCTTAACTCAGGATCAGAGAGAACATTATTTTGAGTTTGGGTTCGTGGGAATAAAAGACTTAGTTCCTTCAGAGACGCTAAAACTTATCAAAAAAGTTACAAGTGAGTTCGTTGATAAAAGTCGCGAAGTCACGGAGTCAAATAATGTTTTTGATATCGGTCCAGGACATTCTTACGAGAATCCGGTACTTAGAAGATTAAAGAGTCCAGATGAGAATCATGAAGAGTATTGGAATTTCTCAAAGGGTCTTATGGCTGACGTTGCTAGTGACCTTGTTGGTCCTAATGTGACATTTCATCACTCAAAATTAAACTTTAAGTGGTATGATGAGAGCGATACTGTTAAGTGGCATCAGGATATCCAATTCTTTCCTCATACAAATTACAACGTTTTGACAATTGGGTGTTATTTAGAGGACACTGACATGAATAATGGGCCTTTAGCCGTGTTAAAAGGTTCACATAAAAATGACCTATATGATCAGTACGACGAAAATGGTAATTGGACAGGAATGTTAAGCGATGAAGACGCAGATACTGTTGATATGTCGATGGTTGACTATCTTACGGGAAATGCTGGATCTATAACAATACATAACGCACGAGCACTTCATTTCTCACCATCTTCGAAATCTAAAAATCCCAGACCACTTTTGCTTAATTGTTATACATCTGCTGACGCTAAAGCCTATACACCTCACCCACAACCAACCGTGAACACCTATAAAATTGTAAGGGGAGAGCAGGTAAAATGGGCACACCATGATCCAAGACCTTGCCAGATGCCCCCCGACTGGTCAGAAGGGTACACTTCTATTTACGCGGCCCAAGCAGGCGAAGATAAAGCTTAAGTGCATAGTTCGTCCAAAAAGTCCTTGAAAAGCACGAAAGACTTACGAGTCTCAATTAAATCTGTTTCGAGCTGAAAATCATGCCATAGGTCTTTCCAGATTTTTGTTACCACTTTGACTCTATGCTTTTTTAGTCGTTTCAAAAACTGTCCAATCTGGACTGAAAGAACTTCATTTTCTGCATATTGGATCATAATTGGTGGTGAATTTTTAAAGTCGCCAAATAAGGGTGAAATTAGGGGGTTTTTATGATCTGATAGATTGCAATAGAGATAAGATAAAGGACCAGAACCTGTTTCTTTTGCACGTTTTATAAATGGTCCTATTAGTACATCACTTTGACAGCAACTATCTGGATATTCTGCCATTATAGCAGTTGGATAAACCCAAGGAGAAATACAGAATATTCCTTTTGGTTTCTTTGATTTGTCTTTTTTCAGTGCTAACAATAATGCTAGTGCTAAATTGCCGCCAGCTGAATCACCAGCAAGGATAATATTGGATTTTTCTTTTTTTCCTAAAAGAAAAGAGTATGCTTTTTTCGCATCTTCTAATTGGCTTGGATACTTTGACTCAGGACTGAGTTTATATTCAACAAATATAATTTCTCTGCCGAGGATCTCCGCTAAAAAAGATGCATAACTTCGATAAATTTTGAAGTTACCAACAAAAAACCCACCCCCATGAAAGAATAAGATCTTTACTTTATCAGAAATCTTATTTGGTATAATCCGATATAACTCAAGCTGATCTAAAGATATTTTTTTCACGACGACATTGTTTACGTTTGCTCTTCTAAAGGATGCAAATAAAACAAGCAATCGCATTATTTTAATCTGAAAATGGCTAAGGCTTCCGGGTTTAATAAAAGCCACAAGTTTCATAACAAAAGATATGACTTTTTTCTGTTTCTAGCCTTTCTACTTATCATAAATTATTGAAATATTTATCGTCTATATATTAATTTTCGCGATGAACGTATTGAACTTACTTGCTTTTCTCTTAATGATACAAAAATACCAGAACACATTATCAAAATTATACCTAAAAGAGAAAGTCTATCTGGGATTTCGTTCCAAATTAAATAGGTAGAAATAACTGCAATAACTAAAGCCCCATATTCAAATGGCGCTAAAAAAGATGCCTCATGATTCTTATATGCATAAGAGACAAGAATACCTCCTATCGAGATTGGGAAGGCTATACCTACAAAAATGTGTAACAAATCAAAAGTATTGACTGAAACCCATGAGCCCGTCAAAAATATCAAAGCATTGCTCTGTCCAACATTAAGATCAGCTATGTAAAAGCCTGTAGCAAATGTAAGGCTTGTGACAAGAAAACATATTTGGATATAAAAACCCATTGTGATCGGATTTTCTTGCGCCCCATACTTTCTAGTAATTATATGTAGCGCTGTATAAAAAAGAGCTGCGATTAAAGGAAATAATGAAATTAATTCAAACGAAATTGTACCTGGCTTTATTATAAATAACATGCCCAAAAATCCGATAAAGCAGGCCAAGCTTCTACGTACACCCACTTTCTCTTTTAAAAAAAAAACAGCAAAAATTGTAATCAAAACTGGTGCTATGAAAAATATTGCTGTTGCCTCTGCCAACGAAAGCTCTGCTATAGATATGAAGAAGAAAGTATTCGCCCCAACGACAGCTAATCCCCTAAACAAATGAAAAGTAGGGTTATTCGTATTAAGGTATTTTAAGCCACCGTAAAAAGGTAGAATAATAAAAAGTAAAATTGAAATGGCAAAAATAGCTCGGAAAAACATGAGCTGATGTAGTGGCATATCAGTACTGAAAAGCTTAACCGATATGTCATTTATTGAGAAACAAATTGTACCCAAGACGATTGCCAATATTCCCATATAATTATTATTCATGCATAGCCCAAAAAAACTTCAATTAACCTCCATTTGCTTTAATATCAATTGGAGTAAATTACAAATTCTTTTATGGATAGATAAAAAATGGACATAGCGAATAAAAAAGCCCTCGTATTTGGTGGAACTTCTGGAATTGGGCTCTCTACGTGTGAGCAATTAATTGAAAAAGGTGCAGACGTTATTGCCATCAGCAGAGACCCGAGCAAGGCGACCAGTGTTAAACACAACAAACTATCCTTTGAAAGCTGTGATGTAAGAATTGAAGAGGAAGTAAAAAATATTTTTGAAAAACATGCTCCTTTCGAAATCTTGGTAAGTGCTGCGACTGGAGGAAGCAGAGCTGCTGGCCCATTCCTTGAAATGGATATGACTGGATTTAAAAACTCTTTTGATAAATTATGGGGTTACGCGAATGTTGTACGCTATGGTACACACTATTTAAGCTCGGATGGAACAATAGTTTTGGTCAGTGGTGCACCTGCCAGGCGGATGAAGCCTGGGCAAATTGCTCTGTCTGCAGTTGGTGGCGCAGTTGAGAACCTAGTGAGAGGTGTTGCAAACGAAATTGCTCCAAAGAGAATAAATGCTGTGGCGCCGGGCTTAATAGATACGCCTATGTTTTCACAAGAAGGTGAGGATAGAAGAATGTTTCTAAATTCAGCCACAGCATCTCACTCGATAAAACGTGCTGG
Source organism: uncultured Alphaproteobacteria bacterium (assembly GCA_902619165.1). Classification (GTDB taxonomy): domain Bacteria; phylum Pseudomonadota; class Alphaproteobacteria; order Rhodobacterales; family Rhodobacteraceae; genus CACIJG01. The sequence continues at coordinate 6,109 of CACNDI010000009.1, read as the reverse complement.
AAAACCAGATGAGGTTGCAAAAGGAATTATCTTTGTTATTGAAAATGATTTTGTTAACGGAACCACTGTTGATGTTGATGGTGGATGGATAAACTCTTGAACTTAAAAACCGATGAGTTGAGTTATGATGAATAGAGAAAAGGTAGAGATGAAAGGATTCACAGGAAGCTGCTTATGTCGAGCTATAACTTATAACACTAACACCGCCCCGTTAAGGACTTTTAACTGTCATTGTGAGGACTGCAGAAAATGTAGTGGTGCCCCTTATCTTACCAATATATTTGTGAAAGAGGGAGATTTGTATATTCAAGGGAATTTAAAAAGCTACATACATCAATCAGAAAGTGGCAACAAAATAACTAAAAAGTTTTGTGAACAATGCGGTTGTCAGATGTTCTCCTTAAATGAAGGTAGGCCTAGATTAGTGAGGATTCATGCAGGAACTGTAAATGAATTAGAGGTGATAAAACCACAAGGAGATGTTTGGGTATCAAAAAAAATACCCTCAATCAAAATAGATGAAAGTTTAGATCAGTTTCAGAAAAACTTCTCTTAAAGTAGGAAGGAATAGACAAAATGGCACAAAAAATTGTAAAACATGTAAAAGATATGGTAGCTGAAGCAAATAAAGAGGTTGAAATAACACCTGTTGTTGATGCCTCAAAATATTTCGAAGATAGTAAGTACGTTTTTGTAGATATAAGAGACCCTAGGGAGATACAAAGAGAAGGAAAAATTCCAAATTCGTTCTCTTGCCCGAGAGGAATGCTAGAATTCTGGATAGACCCTGATAGTCCCTACCACAAAGAAATTTTTAACCAAGACAAGAAATATGTTTTTTATTGTGCTGCAGCTGGCCGATCTGCTCTTGCAGCCAAAGCAGCACAAGACATGGGTCTGAGCCCCGTATCTCATCTAGAGGGAGGATTTGCCGCATGGAAAAAATCTGGAAATCCTATTGAAACGAAAGAATAAACTATGAATAAAACGTGTTGTGGTCCTGGATATTCGTCCCCTGCAGAAGCTGTAAAAGCACCGAGGGAGAACCTTTTATATACAATTGCAATATATACAGGAACGGGAATACAAAAGCCTGACTATTTAGCTACAGTCGATGTCGACCCAGATAGCCCTACTTATTCGAAAGTTATACATAGGTTAGAAATGCCAGGCATTGGTGATGAACTTCATCATATGGGATGGAATGCGTGTTCATCTTGCCATGACGACACTAGCATGACCCGCAAATATCTTTTACTTCCAGGAGTGAGGTCGAATAATATTCACATAGTGGATACTGCGACCAATCCTAGAATGCCCACTCTCCACAAAGTTATCGACGGAGCAGACATTAAATCAAAAACCAACTTAAGTGGCCCACATACCGTCCATTGCCTGGGCTCAGAAATAATTATATCTATGCTGGGTGATGCAAAGGGAGAAGCACCTGGAGGATATTTGCATCTGGATAAGAATTTCGAAATTATAGGAAGATGGGAAAACTCAATGGGAGATATACCATTTGGGTATGATTTTTGGTATCAACCAAGACATAATATAATGGTTTCATCGGAGTGGGCTGCTCCCAACACATTTATGCCAGGCTTTGATTTAGAAGAAGTTGGGCACCTCAAGTATGGAAGACAACTTCATTTCTGGGATTTCAAGGAACGCAAGCCAATTGAAACTATGTATTTGGGTGAAGACGGTCTCGTTCCTTTAGAAGTAAAGTTTCACCATAATCCAGATAGCAGTCATGGGTTTTGTGGTGCAGCACTAAGCGCAAACGTTATACATTGGTGGAAAGACAAAAACGAAAAATGGCAATGGGAAAAAATAATTGATGTAGAAAACCAACCTCACCCGGATTGGCCAATTCCTATCCCAGGTGTGATGTCGGCAATTCTCGTTTCAATGGATGATAAATATTTATATCTCAATAATTGGCTGCACGGTGACATGAGGCAATATGATATATCAGACCCTCACAAGCCAAAACTTACTGGTCAAGTTTGGATGGGTGGTCTGCTGGGAAGAGCTCCTGAAGTTAATGGTCTTAAGATTGCTGGGGGACCACAAATGTTTCAGCTCAGCCTAGATGGGAAAAGACTGTACGTAACAACTTCTCTATTCTCTACTTGGGATAATCAATTTTATCCAGATATAAGGGAAAAGGGTGGCGTATTGATAATGATTGACTGTGACCCAGTAAACGGAGGGATGAAAATTAATCCTGATTTCATGGTAAATTTTGGGGAAGAACCAAATGGCCCAAGCCGCTGTCATGAAAGTAGATATCCGGGTGGCGATTGCACTAGTGATATATGGCTGTGAAAACATTTCAGGTCGAAATATCAAATAGACGCGGTAAGTCCTATAAAGTTGAACATCAACGTCCATTGCTTGATAGCTTGAGGCAACAGGGCGTTGATCTACCGTACGGTTGTAAGTATGGGGGATGTATTACTTGTGCTGCAAAACTTATTGATGGAGAAGTAGATCAAAGAAGGCAGGTAGCACTTAATAATAGACAGATAAATGATGGATACATTATACTTTGCGTAGCAAGACCTAAGTCGAATCTTATTCTTGAAATTGGTGTTGAGAGTCATGACAAGCTTTATAGAAATCCATTTTTAGATCCTTTGGAGCCTCATGAACTAAAGGATGACATTGCAAAAAAGAAAGAGAAAAGTAATGCCCGAAGCTGATGTAGACCACATATACAATTATCCTACAGGTTATATCGAAGACATTCTGAAGTCCGTCAAAACTATTGCTATGGTCGGCGCTAGTGGGGATAAGACGAAATTTAGCTATGGTGTTTTAAGAGTGTTGCATGAAACTGGATATGAAATGTTACCTGTTAACCCAAATCCAAATATTAAAGAAATTAGAGGTCTCAAAGTCTTTCGCAGTCTAAAGCAAATAGATAAACCTGTTGATATGGTACAGGTATTTCGAAGAAAAGAAGAGCTTTTATCGGTAGCAAAAGAAGCGATTGAAATAAAAGCAAAAGTGCTTTGGGGTCAAATAGGAGTTTACGATGACGAAGCTGCAGAGACGGCAAAAAAAGCAGGATTAAAAGTTATAATGAATAGATGTCCCAAAATTGAACTCTTTCGTCCCTTTTGGAAACCCAGATTAGACCTTAAGATTTAAAGAGAGTGTCATATGGAATATCTCACTATTGACGATCTTAAGAACGAAGCAAGAAAAAAAGTTCCCAAAGCATTTCACGACTATGTTCTGTCAGGTTCTTGGACGGAGTCTACTTTGAAAGACAACAGTGACGATTTTAAAAAAATTTCCTTTCGACAAAGAGTTGCTGTCGATATTTCTAATAGAAGTACCAGAAAGAGTTTGTTAGGCACAGACTATAAGATGCCAGTTGCTTTAGCACCCGTAGGTTTGCTCGGCATGCAAAAAGCAAATGGTGAGATATTGGCGGCACAAGCAGCGGAGAGTTTCGGAGTTCCATTTACACTTTCTACCATGTCGATTTGTTCAATAGAAGAAGTTGCGAGAAATACTTCAAAACCATTTTGGTTTCAACTCTATGTCATGAGAGATCACGATTTTGCTAAGCGATTAGTTGAAAGAGCAAAAGCAGCAGAATGCTCAGCATTGGTGCTTACTTTGGACTTACAAATACTAGGCCAAAGGCACGCCGATATAAGAAATGGGTTATCAGTACCTATCAAGATAAAAATGGCAAACGTTTTTGACTTAATATCAAAACCAAATTGGTGTTTTGAAATGGCAAGATCAAAAAATAGAACCTTCGGAAATATTATGGGTCATGTAAAAGATATCAAAAACCTAACCTCTTTAACTAAATGGGTACAAAGTCAATTTGACCCAAAACTTAACTGGGATGATGTCAAAAGAATAAAAGACTGGTGGGGAGGCAAGTTAATTATTAAGGGGATCATGGACCCAGATGATGCTAAAATGGCACAGAAATGTGGTGCGGATGCTTTGGTTGTTTCTAATCATGGTGGAAGACAACTAGATGGTGTTAATAGTTCGATTTCTACGCTTCCACAAATTAAGAAAGCTGTTTCAGATATAGATGTATTATTTGATGGTGGTATTTCTTCCGGACAGGATATCCTCAAAGCTATCGCCTTAGGAGCTGACGGAGTAATGATCGGTAGATCGTTTGTTTATGGTCTTTCAGCGAAAGGAAAGAAGGGAGTTATAAAAGCTTTAGAAATTCTCAACAAGGAACTTGATATGACAATGGCGCTGTGCGGAAGACGAGACATAAAAGACGTTGGTAGAGATATTATTAAAGATTGCCCTTTTTTTGAGAAAAACTAGGCGACAAATTTTTTCCTTTCGCCCAATTCCAAAAATTTTGTTTTCTTACTTAAGGAACTAAATATACCCTCCTCCGTTCCTGAAATAAAAAACTGGCTTTCTAAAGATAAAAGTTCTGAAAATAAGTTTTCTTTACGTACTTCATCCAAATGGGCTGTTATCTCATCCAAGAGCATTATGGGAGAGACTTTGTGCTGTTCTTTAATCAATTTTGCATTGGATAAAATAATGGAAATTATCGAAAGCTTCTGCTCACCCGTAGAACAGTATTTTGTATCTATTTCCTTCTCTAAATAAAACCCTTGTAGATCATCTGTATGAGGGCCAAAATTTGTTCTGCCAGATATTAGATCCTGCTCTCTTTGGTTTATTAAATTATTCAAGAATACTTCTTCACTTTCGATAGGATCGTCTTTCAGATTAAGCTTTATCGGCGGAAAATAATTATTCTTTTCGATTAAAACTGTATTAAGCTTTTCAATAAAATCTCGTCTAAAATTATCTATTTCAAATCCAAGTATGGCCATTTTCTTTTCGATAGCAAGATACCAAGAGCTGTCTGCTACACGATCTTTTAGCAACCTATTCCTATCTCTAAGAAGTTTTTCATATTGAGTGCATCTTTTTGCATGGTTAATATCAAGACTAAATACCATTCTATCTAAGAATTTTCTTCTGTCCTTAGAGGTTTCCATCCAAATTCTGTCCATTGGCGGTAAAAACCATAGAATTTTTAAACTCGAGCTTAGATTATTCTGTGGCACTTTTTTTCCATCTATTCTCACAACTCTTCCATTTCCGTCACTAGAAGTCTCAATTTCAAAAAGATTATTGTTTCTGTGAGCTAAAGCCTCAACTTTCCAGGAAATACTATTAGATAAATTTATCATATCATGAAAGCTAGACCTTCTTATCCCCTTACCTGGGTATAAGAGTGATATAGCTTCTAAAAGGTTTGTTTTTCCAACTCCGTTTTTCCCATAAATAACGGTCGGATTTGAGTCAAAACAGAGTTCTAAAATTTTATACGATCGGAAATTACTTATTTTGAGTTTTTCTATTCCGGCAGCACTCATTTTAATACATATTGTCTATACACGCATAGGCATAACAACATAAACCGCAGTGTCGTCATTATTATCCTTCATGAGCGCAGGATCACCAACGTCATTAAATAAGAAAATTGCTTCGCCGCTTTCAACCTGATTTGAAATTTCTTGCAGATATTTAGCATTAAATCCAATTTCAATTTCTTCTCCCTCATAAGCAACAGGAATTTCCTCAATTGCTAATCCTGTCTCTGGAGCATTTACAGATAATATGAGCTTTTCTCTGCTTAGACTCAGTTTAACTGCCCGGGCACGCTCTGAAGAAATAGTTGCTACTCTATCTACTGACTTAGCAAATTCTGAGGCATCAATAACCAATTTTTTAATATTATTTTTTGGTATAACTCTATCGTAATCAGGAAATGATCCATCCACTACTTTAGATGTTAAAGATAAGGTCGAGTTTGAAAAACGTATTTTCGTTTCTGATACAGAAACGTTTACTATGTCTTCCGTCGTTTCATATATCATTCTCAATTCAGAAACTGTTTTTCGTGGCACAATTACTCCTGGCATTCCACGAGCATTGTCAGGTAGTGGTGAGTCTATTTTTGCTAGTCTATGACCATCTGTGGCAACAGTACGTATAAGCTTGGTTTCTTGATCAATAAACTCATGAAAAAATACACCATTTAGATAAAATCTTGTTTCTTCCATGGACATAGCAAACTTTA
>CACNDI010000008.1 GCA_902619165.1 uncultured Alphaproteobacteria bacterium | reverse complement strand
TTTATATCTACAGGTAACGAAAATTTACTCCTCTGTGAAAGAGGCACTACTTTTGGATACAATAATTTGGTTTGCGACATGCGTTCCCTAGAAATTTTTAAAAAAAGTGGGTTCCCAACCATTTTAGATATTACGCATTCTATTCAACAACCAGGAGGAAAAGGCTCAGAGAGTGGTGGCTCAAGAGAGTTCATTGAAACTTTAGCTAAAGCGGGTACAGCAGTTGGTATTGCGGGTGTGTTTATTGAGACCCACGAGAGGCCTGAGACAGCACCGTCAGATGGTGCCTCTATGCTTCCTTTAGACCAGTTATCAGGGTTACTAACTAAAATTAAAGCAATTGATAATGTCGTAAAATCTTTTGACTAAGCTACAATTAATTTTCTTGAATCATATGCACTAAGATATTACAACAATATCGTTGGGGTGTAGCCAAGCGGTAAGGCAGCGGGTTTTGATCCCGTGTACCGTAGGTTCGAATCCTACCACCCCAGCCATTTCTTAAATGCAATAATTTACCCTTTTTATTTACCTTTACCGTTTGTTGGATTGTTCCCAGTCTACTCTTGGGGTCTTGCCAATAATCTTCCTAATATCTACTGTGTCACTAATTCTCTTAATATTTTGAGTAGCCAAAGGTGCAATGGACTTTTTGCATCACGAACATGCCTCACTGCATGAATTTGAAATTCTCCGCCTTCAATTGGCAGATCTCTATGTGCAATATCAAATTTCTGGCCATTATCTTCTGCTACTCTTTTTGGCAGAGTCACGACTAGATCGGAATTTTCCAATATTGATAACGCTGGAAAAAGTGATGGAACAATTGTTTGAATGTCTATTTTTAAGCCTTGAAGATCCAAAGCATGATCTAATAAATTTTTAATTCGTCCATAAGGGGATATTAAAAGGTGTTTTTCTTTAGCGATTTTCTCAAGCGTTAGCTTTCCTTTAAATATGCTATGACCTCTGCGAGCAGCTAAAACATAATGTTCGCTGTGAAGTTTTTCTGCAATATAGGTTTTTCTTCCTCGTGTTGGAAAATTGAAGTAGCCAATTGAAAGATCGATTTGCCCCTGGGATAATGCGTGAATTGCTCCATCGCTGTGGAGTGGGAAGGCATGTATATTTATGTTTGGACTGACTGAACGTAGCTTAGCAACAAGTTTAGGAATGATGTTGGTTAATTCATAATCAAATGCACCGATCCGCAAATCTGTTGTTGCTGAATTTGGAAAAAATTGCTCTGATCCCTCAATTGTTTGTGAAATTAAGCGGATTATATTTTCAACTTTTGGTTCTAATTCGCGTGCAAGTGCCGTTGGCTCCAATCCATGGGCACGACGCAGAAATAACGGGTCCTTAAATAGAATTCGAAGTCGCTTTAATGCGTGGCTGACAGCTGGTTGTGTTAACCCCATTTCTTTTGCTACTGCTGTGGCCTTTTTATGCCGCATTGTTCTAAGAAAAACGAGTAGCATTGTGCTATCAATTAGTCTGATATTAATGTCATTTATATCTGTCATATACCTAATTCATTATATAAAAAGTCTGAAATGGTCTATTTTTTTTTAGTATTTGTATCAATTATCGACTCTAGAGAAGAATCCACGTCTAGATCGAGAAAAAGTTTTCTAGTTTTTAATAGTGCAATCGAGGAAAATGGAGAAAAAAGATGTTTTTAAAAAAATTAATTCTGACAAGTGCCGTAGCTACCTTAATTTGCTCGGCGGCATTTGCTAAAGACTGTGGCCCTTCTGGACAGTCAATTCGAATTCTTGCTAGTGACTTCCCTGCTATACATGCTGTCGCTGGAACAGCTGAGGAAAATTGTGCAGCTAGCGCGTCAGAGTTCACACGGAATCATACAACAGAAGCACGTCAAATAATGAATGCTGCTCTAACACCAAATCCAGCTGAGTATACTAGCGTTATTGTAGCAAATTCTACCCTAACACAGCTTATGAACGATGGCTTAGTTCGTCCTCTTAATGATTTGGTTGAAAAATATGGCGCTGATCTACCAAAGAATCTAATGATTACGATTGATGACAACATCATGGCTGTTGCTTTCATGGCCAACTCACAACATCTATTCTCCCGTAAGGATATTCTTGAAAAAGCCGGCATAAATAGTATCCCTGGCACGTACAGTGAGATGATTGCCGCAGCCCAAGCTATTCGTAAAGCGGGTATCATGGAATATCCAATCGTTATGAATATGAAAACAGGATGGAATGTTGGTGAGTCGTTTAACCTAGTTTTCCTTGCGCATGGAGGTGAGTTCTTTAAGCCTGGTACCGCTGAACCTACCGTTAATAGTGCAGCCGGTATTGCAGCTTTAAACACACTCAAGGCGTTAGTTGAATATGCACACCCCGATCATTTAACACAGGCCTCCAATGAAACTCAGGCGATATGGGAAGCTGGAGAGGCTGCACTAGGAATTATGTGGGGATCTCGAGGATCGGTGATTTTGGATGATGAAGGGTCATCAGAACAAGTGACATCAAATACTGTTCTTTCTTCAGCTCCATCAGTTAAGCCAGGTGGTATACCCGGTGCGACACTGTGGTGGGATGGTTTTACTATTTCGAAAAACGTATCGGATGCAGAAGCAGAAGCTACATTTGCCGCTCTGGCAAGCTCATTGAACTCGGATATGGTTGCCGCCAATAACGATGATGCAATTTGGTTGCTCGAAGGCTTTAAGCCGGGTGCGGCTGCGGAAGGCGTATCTGCGACTGCTCAAGGTGGTGCGGTTCCATACCCAATGCTTCCACAAATTGGGTTGTTGCACAATGCGCTAGGCTCAGAATTATCAGAGTTCCTTAAAGGTAACGAAAGTGCAGAAAAAGCCCTTGCAGATGTCGAAGCAGCTTATGTGACAGCTGCAAAAGAAAAAGGATTTCTTCAGTAGGTTGGTTTAACTGGAGAGAACTTGGTGAGGGGGATCGTTAAAACTCCAGTCCCCCCCACCGTGTTTTTGTTTAAAAACGGATGTAAAGGGTGAAACACCGTACTTTTTTTTGGTTCATACTACCTACGCTTTCGGCAATGATTTTGTTCATTGCAATTCCTATAGGTTCCGCTTTTGTGCAATCTCTTTTTATACAGCATGACCAGGTATTAGTTTTGTCGAAAAATTGTGGTCCTTTTGGCTGTAGGGAGACAACTTCAGTGGATATCGAAGCAACCAAGGAGCTTCGTCAAGATTCACCGTTAGGTAAGTTTAATGGCATAGGTACTTATCTAAACCGCGCACATCTAGCATTTGCTGAAGTTGGTAATGCTTGGGCAGTCTCACGGACCTTTAGTGGCTTCCTAAACGAAGTCTTAGATCTTCCTTTCTATGGTGCCTTAATGTTTACATTAACGTATACTGCCGTTGTTACGCCGTTGGTTTTGCTACTGGGTTTGGCAATTGCTATTGGGGTCAACGGCTTACCAAATATAATAAAGGGACCATCCATATTTGTCTCACTTTTGCCGTTCCTAGTAACACCTCTGGTTGGATCTTTGATTTTATTTTGGATGGTTGATGGAGATGGAATTATTGGGGCCACTATTCAACTGATTTTCAATGATCCGGACCTAAGCCTCAAAGCTTCAACTGGGTTGACCTGGACTATGTTAATTGTCTACGGAATATGGCATACGCTCCCATTTAGTTTTATAGTGTTTTATGCTGGTCTCCAAACTGTCCCAGTTGATACGCTAGAGGCTGCTGAGATTGACGGAGCTACAAAGTGGCAGCGCACAGTTTACGTCGTAGTCCCCCACCTAGTACCATTGATTACCTTTGTTACATTGATGCTGTTGATGGATAACTTTAGAGTCTTTGAACCGATTGTAAGCTTTTCAGCTGAAGCACACGCTCGGTCACTTAGCTGGATCATTTTTAATGATCTTCGTGAGAGTGGAAACCCCCTTTATGGATCAGCTGGGGCAACATCGATTTTGACAATTATTGGGGTAATCTTCCTGTTGACACCAGTTCTGATCCGTAATTGGCGAGATTTTAAGCTTAGGAGGCTATGAAACTACTATCATGACAAGAACAGCACGTACTCCTATCAAATTTTTTAGCGTCCTTTCATTTAGCCTAGTTGCTCTATGGCTGCTAATAGCTGCCTTCCCTTTCCTTTGGACATTCTGGGGTAGTTTCAAAGTTCAATCTGATTTTTTTTCAAAAGCAGATTGGATGTATGCACTTTGGGGAACTAACACCGCAAGAGAAACTGGTAATGCATTCACTGGCTCCGGGTATTACGGTGCCTGGATAATTGAAGGTTTCTGGAAGAATTTTCTTAACTCTGGGATAGTAGTGTTTTTTACTGTTATAATTTCTCTCACATTTGGAACACTGGGTGGCTATGCTCTGGCACGTTCTGGATTTCGTTACGCTTTTTGGATATTGATGGCCACTCTAGTTTTCCGTGCAATGCCACACATCACGTTAGTATCTGGATATCTACTACCGTTTTTTGAATGGAATATTTGGGGGTATTTACCAACCACCATTATTGTACTCGTTGCAATGAACCAGCCATTTACCATTTGGATGTTACATTCATTCTTCCTCAACGTACCCAAAGATATGGATGAAAGTGCAATGATCGATGGTTGCACACGTTTTGAAGCATTTCGGTATGTTATTGTTCCGGTCATGTGGCCTGGGGTCATAACTACAGGGCTTTTTAGTTTTCTTTTAGCCTATAACGACTTCACAGTAACTGTAATGCTTCTCAGTGAAGAAAATGAGACGATCATTCCCGCTATAAATAGCTTCCTTGGCACCACACAGGTTGAAGGTAAGGTAATGTATGCAGTAGCCGCCGTAGTCTCAGTAACGGCACCAATATTGGTGTTAATTCTGTTTTTTCAACGTCAAATCGTAAGTGGATTAACTGCTGGAGCGGTTAAGGGTTAAATAAATGAATAACAATAAAGTCAAGGATGACATAAACTCAACAAATAAAGAAATTATTGCAAAGCTCCGTAAAGCACAGGCCGATTTCACAGAGGTAGGTGTTCGGAATGCACTTAATGATTTATTGCTGACTGACGCAGTTGTCCACGTGCCATACCCGTTTGGCGATTTAGTAGGTCCGGACGACTTTTTTGATACTTGCTATGCGCCATTATTTGAGGCAATGCCAGATCTTGAGCGGCGGGACTGGATCGTAATCGGTGGACGGACTGAGCATGGTGATAACTGGATTGGATGTGGTGGCCATTATGTTGGTACATTTGTTGGGCCTTGGCTTGATATTCCGCCAACTGGTCATTTGACACACATGAGGTTTCACGAATTTTACCGATTTGAACAAGGGCGAGTGGTAGAGGTTCAGGCACTCTGGGATATTCCTGAGGTTATGATCCAGGCTAATGCTTGGCCAATGGCGCCTTCTTTGGGATTAGAGTTTTGTATTCCAGGTCCAGCTACTAACGATGGCTTAGTTTCAGGGCCTTGGGATGATAAACATTCTAATGCATCGTGTGACCTTGTTAAGACTATGCTTCAACATATGAAAAAACATCCTTCACAAGGTGATGTAGATATAATGAAAATGCCCCACTTTTGGGATGACAGAGTTAACTGGTATGGGCCAGCTGGTATTGGGACTGCACGTGGAATTGCTGGCTTTAGAAACTGGCATCAAATTCCATTTATTAATGCTATGCCAGACAGAGGAAAATATGTGGATGAAATAACATATCATTTTTTTGGTGATAAAGATTATGCTGCAGTCACTGGCTGGCCTAACATGATACAGACAATAACTAATGACGGTTGGATGGGAATAGCGCCAACAGGAAAACGTATTACAATGAAATCGCTTGATTTCTGGCGTATTGAAAGGGGTAAAATTCGTGAAAACTGGGTAATGGTAGATCTTTTAGATGTCTACAATCAACTAAATATCGATGTCTTTGCACGTATGAATGAATTCAATAAGGCCCGCATAAAGGGTAGATTATCTTTCCCAATAGGAGAGTATTAAATGATGAGGCATTGACCATGAAAGGATTCGATCCAAAATTTAGAAACTTTCCACACTATATTTTAGGTATAACAAAAGAAATTTGGGAAGAACGCAAAATTGCAAAGCTTAATGATTATTATGCAAATGATATAGTGGTGCGTTCACCTGCCTCAGTGGTAATTGGCAATGACAATGTCATTGCTGCAACCATGGCTACATTAGCAGAATTTCCCGATCGTACCTTGCTGGGAGAGGATGTGATCTGGTGTACTGCAGAGGGAGAAGGCATGCTTTCATCACACCGTCTAATATCTACTGCCACACACACATATCATGGCCTTTATGGAGCTCCATCAGGAAAATATCTACAATACCGAATTATTGCTGACTGTCATGCTACTAATAATAAAATTGACGACGAATGGTTAATTCGTGATCAGGGTGCAATAGTTCGTCAATTGGGTTTAGATCCAAAAGATTATGCAAGTAATCTTATCGAACGTGAAGGTGGTCCAAAAAAATGCATTAAACCTTATACGCCTGCAAATGATACCGTTGGCCCTTATTTAGGAAAAGGTAATACTAATATCTGGGGGCAACGCCTTGCCAGCACAATTGAAAAAATAATGCATTACGAGTTAGATACTATATTTAATGAATACGATCGCTCTGCTCAACTGGAATATCCAGGAGGCATTACTACTCGCAGTTTTAAAGGAGCAGATAGTTTTTGGACTGGTCTCAGATCTAGCTTCCCACATGCAAAATTTAAAGTTCACCATGTTATTGGGCGTGATGACAAAAACATGCCTCCTCGTGCTGCAGTTCGGTGGTCTCTTCATGGAAAACACGATGGATTTGGGGCATTCAGTGAGCCAACCGGTGCAGAAGTTTTTGTCCTTGGCATTACCCATGCAGAGTATGGAGAATTAATTCAAGGGGAACCAAAGATCAGACGTGAATGGACCCTATTTGATGAGGTATCAATATGGAAACAAATACTAATGTATAAAAAGTATTAAATAAGTAAATATAACATTGTGTAAGTTATTTCAGATTGTATTAAATGATTCTAGCGTTCATAGAGAACATATGAATATGGAGTGAATACGTTAAATCGCGATTTAATAGTATACAGTCACAGTCAAATGATGGACTTGTGTGGATTTTAGGAGATAATTATTGAGTAGAAATATTGTAAAAATTCTAGATAAAGGTTTTTCGGATATTTCTGCTGGCGAGAAAATGCTTATCTCTTCGCCAGAGAAAATTTCAGAGTTTATTTTTACGATACCCAAGGGTTCTTATTTAAGCATTAAAGAACTAAGGCGTGGACTAGCATTAAAAGCTGGGGCAGATAATACTTGTCCAGTAACAACTGGGATATTTCTAAGAATGGCAATTGAACTGCATAAAGATGATGAAAATTTTCCTTACTGGAGAGTTGTTGATGAAAAACACCCTGTAGTGAAAAAGTTAAACCTTGATGAAAATAAAATTAAAAAGAGGAGAGTTGATGAGGGAATACCGTACTGAGAAAAACCTACACAACCCCACAAATCGTTCACAACGAACCATCGTCACAATTTAGCATATTGTTGACTAGGGTAAACTTGATAGGCGATTTTTGCAGAAATGGATGTTGGTCACCTATTTTTGACAACACTTTTGACAACAGTTTTCGTGATTTTCCTGATAACGCATAAGAACCATGAGAAAGATAAGAACTATTTTAAAGGGTTATGAGAAAACTGATAACTCCTGATAACAATATCCACGGGTTTTGATCCCGTGTACCGTAGGTTCGAATCCTACCACCCCAGCCACTTATTAATCTAAAATTATGGTAAACAGGTACAGATCAAGCAATTGAAATTTTGTTAATAATAGGCTACCGTCAGTAAGGAAGAGGTAAGAGAGGTGAAGGAATAAAAATGGAGAATATCGGTTCAATAACAACCATAATAGTTGTAGCGTTAATCATACTAACGATTTACCTCGGGGTTAAGGTAGTACCGCAGTCCAAAGTATTTGTTGTCGAACGATTTGGTAAATATTACAAAACCTTAAACGCTGGACTATCAATAATTGTGCCCTACCTCGATAAGGTCGCACACAAAATCGATATTCTTGAAAGACAACTTGAAGCCCAGAAAATTTCAGTAATTACAAAAGATAACGTAGAAGTCGAACTAGAGACCAGCATCTTTTACAGAGTGATAGATGCATCGAGGTCCGTTTACAGAATTTCCAATATTGATCAGGCATTAAATACTGAAACATCATCGGTAGTTAGGTCGGCAGCAGGCAAACTTGAACTGGATGAGTTGCAATCAAGTCGAGACCAAATGAATTCAGAAATTGCAAACAGTTTGTCTCCATCGGCAGAAGTATGGGGAATAGAAATAACAAGGACTTCTATAACGGATGTGATTGTAGACGATGCAACAAAAGAGGCTCAGCGTCAGCAATTGAATGCTGAAAGAAATCGAAGAGCAACCGTTGCTGAGGCGGAAGGACAAAAACAATCAATCCAATTGAAGGCCGATGCAGAATTCTATAAGGCTAAGAAAGAAGCAGAGGCTGTAAAAGTATCAGCAGACGCTGAAGCATACTCAATAGAAGTAAAAGCCGCAGCAGATGCAAAGCAAACTGCTTTATTAGCAAAAGCCATAAAAGATAATGGAAAGCCTGCTATTGACTTTGAAATAGCAAAGCGACAAGTCGATGCTATAGGTCAACTTACTGCTTCTCAAAATACAAAAACTTTAGTTTTACCCTCCGATATAAGTGGAATCTTTAGTGCATTCTCTGCATTAATGGAAACACTTCCAAAAGAAAAGAAATAACCAAATGGATTACCTGTTGATGTTTGTCTTCATTTTTCAAACTTGGATAGTTATCGGTATAGCTTTTCTTGTTTTTGAATTATTTGATGGAAGTACAATTTTTTTCCTGCCATTAAGTTTAAGTAGCTTCGTAACCAGCGCATATGTGTTCGCTTTAGAAAATATGTTTCTTCCCTCTATCTTGTTCTTTGATCAGTGGTATGAACTTTTGTTATTTTGGGCACTCTTAGGATTAATTATTTCACTTGTCTTAGTGAAGTTCTGGAAGAGATCTGCGGTTGACGATAGTGACATTAATAATTACTAGAAATGTATGCGAAGCCTGTTTTTGACAACAGTTTTCGTGATTTTCCTGACAACGCATAAGAACCATTTTAATGGGTTATGAGAAAACTGATAAATCCTTATACCAATATCCACGGGTTTTGATCCCGTTTACCGGAGGGTCGAATCCTACCACCCCAGCCATACTAAATTTAAATTAAGATCCCACTTAAAACTACCCGATACCAAGGTCCAAAAAATATCTCTATATTAATACTGGGTAGGACATTGCTAAAAATATTATAATATTGTTAAGACTAGTATATGCTTTTTAAAGCGCGAAGAAGATGAGAAAGGAAGTTTAAAATATGTCTAGAACTACAAAAATATCTGTGGGTTCCATTCAAGTAACAGCACTTCGAGATGGTGAGCTTTATCTCCCCAAAGAGGCTCTGGTTAATTTAAGAGAGGAAGATGCAGCAATAATTAATGACAGTGAAAATAGTGAGCTTATATACGGTAACGTTAACGCATATTTGATCCAAAGCGCTAATCGAAATCTTCTAATTGATGCGGGATGCAGAGAATTGTTTGGGCCTACCTGTGGTTTTCTTCAAGATGCTATAAAGGAGACTGGACTAGAACTAAACGATATAACTGATTTATTTTTCACGCATCTTCATCCAGATCATATTGCTGGTGCAATAAGTACAGATGGAATGGCTGTTTTTGAAAATGCAGCATTACAAGTATTGGAATCAGAGCACAATTTTTGGACAAAAAATAACTTTGACTCTATCGAAGTAAACGGAGCTGATTGGGCAAATTTAGCAAGCGTTGTTTTAGACGCATATAATGATAAAAAGGAAATAATTTCATTTACTAAAGATCTAATTCCTGGTGTTTCACTACTAAGCATACCAGGGCATACTCCGGGCCACTCTGGGTTTAGAGTTGATAGTGATAATCAGGCTCTTGTTCATTTAGGGGATATAATCCACGCTCCCAATCTGCAACTTAATGATCCAAATGCTTCCACAATATTCGACATAGACAGTGGAGAAGCACTGAACTCTAGGAAGAAAATGCTTGATATGGTTTGTACGGACAGAGTTATGTGCACGAGCGGGCACACTTTAGAGCCAAAATTCGGATTTATTGAGAAGCATGGTACGGGTTATAAATTTACAGCTTGAAAGGTAAAAAATAATTTCCAAGCAATATACGCTTTCTGACAACAGTTTTCGTGATTTTCCTGATAACTTATAAGAATCATGAGAAGGATAAGAACTATTTTAAAGGATTATGGAAACCTTATAACTCCTGATAATAATATCCACGGGTTTTGATCCCGTTTACCATAGGTTCGAATTCTACCGCCCCAGCCACTTCAATAAGCTCTAGCACTTCAGGTCCGCCGTGCTTGATTAAACCAATCGCACGCATCTGTACTCCTTTGGTTATGATAGATAGCTCATTGATTTATGTTACACTATAAAAAAAGAATTTTAAATGATGTTACCAGACGATCTTACCCCTGAGCAATTTAGTAAAAAACCCGCAGTCCTGAAAGCTATTAATAATCCTCGTTCTCCGAGCAGTGTTTTGAATTATATGTGTGGCTGCGATATTTATAATCCTATTGATAGAAAAAGCCTTTTTTACGACGAAACAGTGGAACCACTGTTAGGCATATAGTTTAGAAGTGGAACTGCTTTAGACGATATTTGCAAGCCATTTTCAATTGTTATTCGCGAACTGAAAGCTGATCCACAAACTTTGGTGGAGGACAAATGGTTCACAATTGAGGGCCAGGTTGCTAGAGTGCTCTTAGCAGATCAACTATCTCGCTCATGTTTTCGAGGGACGGCTGAAGCGTTTTCGTATGACTACATAGGACGCGAGCTCGTTCGAGACCTAGTTAGTAAAGAGAAAGTCGAACAAACTTTAAAATTGCCTCCAGCATTACTGTATTTACTTCCCTGGGCTTTGGCACATTCAGAAGAAATAGTCGACCTTGTTCGCGCATGCGAAATAATTGACATGGGAATTGGTGCTTATCCTAATTTCAGTCTATTTGAAGGGAGAAATAAAAAAGCGGTAGATCAACATAGGCAGGTTTTAGAAAAATTTGGGCGTTACCCGCAAAGAAATTCAGAGTTTGGAAGAGCTAATACCCCTGATGAAGAAAAATGGCTCAATGATAAAGAGAATTTACCAATTTGGGCAGGTGGTAATCTTTCTTTCGATCAAAAAATTAGATAAGACGAAATTTATAAATCTTAGCTATATCTTTATTTTTATTATTCTATAGATTGAGCGAATGCTTGAAACAAAATCTATTCCTGAAGAATTACAATCCTCAATAAAAGAAAAAGGGTACGACAAACTAACGACAGTTCAAAGCTTAGTGCTTGATCCTGGCAACAATGATAAAGATCTTCTGGTGAGCTCCCAAACAGGCTCCGGCAAAACACTTGCTTATGGGTTGTCAATATCGGTTGCTGGACTTAAAGAAATTCTGGATACAGATAACAAACTTAAAACCCTAATCGTTACACCCACACGAGAATTAGCTTTACAGGTTTTTAATGAGTTAGCATGGCTGTTTTCTAAGACTGAGATCAGAATCTCAACGGCGATCGGTGGGATGGATATAAAAAAAGAAAGGAAAAATATTTCTAAAGGAGTTGATCTTTTAATAGGAACACCAGGAAGGATTAATGACCATATACGGCGGAAAACTTTCCACTTAAATTATCTAAGATCGCTTATCCTAGATGAAGCTGATGAAATGCTTGATTTGGGCTTTAAACAAGACTTAGATATGATTGTAGATAAAAGTCCCGCAAATAAGAGGGTACTTATGTTTTCAGCGACTATCCCAAAAAAAATAATGTCATTAGCATCAAAGTACCAAAAAAATGCAGTCAGAATTGAAGCTACTAGTCTTGGCAAAGCCCACACTGATATTTCTTATGAAACATATTTAGTAAAAAAACATGATATTGAAAACGCAATATTCAACTTTCTCCGATTTCATGATGATAAGACTATTATTATTTTTTGCTCTACTAGAAATGCTGTAACGCATATCTCTTCTAGAATTTTAAATAGAGGTTTTTCTGTTGTCTCCTTATCTGGCGCATTGAATCAATCAGAGAGGTTCAAGGCATTACAGTCCATAAAAAATGGTAGGTGTAAGATATGTGTTGCGACAGACGTAGCTGCAAGAGGTATAGACCTGGTTAACTTGGATATAGTGATACATGCTGAGCTCCCTCATAATCCAGAAACCTTAATACACAGAAGTGGGCGAACCGGGAGAGCTGGGAATAAGGGTCGAAGTATTCTTTTTTGTTCACCTAGCGAGAAGAGAAAATATGAAAAATTGATCAATTCTGCAAAGGTGAGACCGGTTATCAACAAATTTCTTTCTCAGGAAGAAATAGAACTTAAAGATAATGAAAAGATCATAAACTACCTTTCGAGAAACCAAAAAAATAGCTCTAGTGATCTTAAGTTTGCTAATGAGCTATTAACTCGATTTTCTAATGAAGATTTGGCCTTAGCGCTAATTGAAAATTTCAAAGGGAAACTACCTCCTATAGAGGAGGTAGAAAGTCTTGGCGAAGATCAAATTGTTCAAATGAAAAATGATCGAAAAAAAAAGAAAAGAAGCAAACAAAATTCCAAGCGCAACTTTAGAAAAAGATAGGAATATTGACAACACTTTTCGTGATTTTCCTGATAATGCATAAGAAACATGAGAAGCATAAGAACTTTTTTAAAGGTTTATGAGAATCCTGATAACTTCTTATAACAATATCCACAGGGTTTGACCCCTTGTACCGCAGGTTCGAATCCTACCACCCCTGCTATTTATTGCTAAGTGCACGGAATGTGATCAATTTTCAAAGCAAAATCAAATAAAAATTCAATTAGCCATTTTTATGAAAATGTCCCCCATACCTCCCCTGACCTCTTTGAGTGGTGTATTATTTCTAAATGGACAGTAGCTTCCAGTTATAACTTCTCTATTTATCTTCTCAATGTCCTTCTGTGAACAGATTTTGCTTTTGAATAGTACTCCAACTACAAGCCTTCCATTTATTTCAGTCACTCGTTTTTTATTTAGAGAGGTGCCTATACAAATCGACTCTCTATCGACCTCTTCAGGAAAATCTGGTTTTTCACATGGGTTTTTGATTGTTAATACGTTAATTAATTCCGTCTTATCATTAAAAGTTTTTTCAAGGGCCTGCACCTGAACAAATTTCATTACATCACAAGAGCAGGGCCAACAACATCTGTAAAGTGAGCCGCAAATTAATTCTTCATCATGGCCTCTGACAGCAACAAATTCCGGTTCAGAACCGGGCCGTACAAGTGACCCGGAAACACTACAATACATCTTATTTTTCTCAAAAAACTCATCTTTAGAATTTGAATTATCTAAAATATATTTAAAAAACAGAGCACCACCAGCATTTCTGTTTTTGTTTGGAAATATTTTCCCCCAATCTGCTCGTAACTCTTCATAATAACGTATCAATTTTAAACTATCAGAACTTCGAGACTCTCCTGAGCTTATTGAGGGGATTATCAAGCACATAAGAAAAAGTGTGAAAACATACCGAGTCATATCAATTTGTTTTACCTTGGTTGAAAACATATTGATGATTCAGCTTTTCAATTTTGTATTTTGATTTTTGACCGTCAGTCCAATTTATCTGAATGTATTTAATGTCTTCATTTTTACGGATTCCAAAATGGGCTACTGGTTCCATCTGGCATAAATACCCAGAGCCTGCATCTATAGTTTTAGCGTGGGTTCTGAAATTTGTCTTAAGTGTTACGGTAGCACCTCTTGCTGGCGCATTGTAAGAGTTTCTAGGTTCTATTCTTAAATATTGAAAATCGTCCTTAACATTAGCTGAAAAAAGACTTAATGGTTCAGGAGCACTTTCACCATGAGCAATCAGTAGTTCCAAAATCCCGTCACCATTTAAATCCGCTACTGCTCCACCAGTACCCAGACCAGTCTTTTCTAGAGCATTCGTCAATTCCAACTGTTCGAGTTTATTATTGTCTAGAACTCTAAATAATTTATTTGGTTGACCAATGTTGTTCAAAAATATCTCATCGAAACCATCATTATCGAAGTCAGCGGATATAACCGTTCTTATTTTCGAAGGTTGTCTAAAATTTAAAGACGCTGTATCGACAAATGTGTTGTTTGCATGAGTGTATATTCTATGAAACCCATTCCAATTTCCTGTAATAAGGTCTAAGCTTCCATCATAACCTATATCTGATAGAGCGGTTCCTCTCCCATTTTGGAGAGTGTCATCGATACCGTACTCTATAGCTTTGTCAGTGTATGTGCCGCCTTTGTTTATCAGTAAAAAATTAGGTCCCCGTTCATTCGCAGCAAAAATATCGACTTTTCCTGATAGAATATGCCCTGCTACTACAGCACGACCACCGGTCGTAGAATTTATTCCAAGCGAAGGTGCGATGTCTTCGATAATATCGGTTTTCAGTTCGTAAAATCTTGTTGGGCCCCCATAGTTGGAGACATAAATTCCATAGTTACCGTTGCCATTTCTATCAACACAAGCCACCGACCTACCCGCCGTAAGATTCAAGTTTGCCTGATTTTTTTTTTTACTGAAGATATCGTAAATTGTTTTGTCCGCGTCTATTAGACGATCCGAATATTTTTTCGTTCCGCTGTAAGTGTCGGTATTCAAAAAATAAATTTCTTCATATCCATCCTTATCCACATCACAAGCAACAATTCCAATCGATGACCTTTTTTCATCAGCAAATAGTTCACTAGAATTAATATTTTTATATGACCCATTCTCATAACCGAGTGCGATGTTAGGATACTGGAAACCTGTAACTATAAATTCCATTTTTCCATCGTTGTTAAAATCTGTTACGGCCACGCCATAAGACAGTCTCGGTATGTTATTTTCTATTTTATCGGTAATGTTTTGAAAAAACTGAGCATTAGCTTCAAGATTGTTTTCAGCTAAACCTAAATAAATAGCAAAGATGGCTGAAACAAATTTATATTGTTTGAACAAGACAATATCCGCGGCAACTTTTTTAAACAGTTTTTTTAAATTCATCTTATTTATGCATCATTATACAGAGGCCATTTTTTTAATCTTATTCCTAAGACGGTGGCTAAAGTTTTACAGTCAATGAGATTCAGATAGACTAAAAAGGAAAATTGACAACAATTTTGATAATTGCTTTAAAGATTTTCGTGATCACGCACGAGAAGCTTGAGAAGGATAAGAGCTATTTTAAAAGGTTGTGAGAATCTTATAACTTCTGATAATCGGATGCATTGGCTTTGATCCCATCTGCAGTTGCTTAAAATCTTGTAAAGCTGGCTATTAAATGCGATAATTCAAGAATAACCAAAGAATAAAATTGTTTAACTTACGTTACGTAATATTTGCAAGAAACAAAATTAGTTAATACGATCTCATTGTTCTGTATATTCCATACCTATACGTTTCTAGAGTGGTAAATTAACGCGCCGACTTAGTAAGGTGTTTAGATTGTAGATTTTAATCATAAAAAATGAAACCTTGAAAGTGGCGTCACAATTTACTGTAAAAATACTTCCGAAAGATATCCAACAAGTAGCTCTATTCCTCGACGTTGATGGCACTCTATATGATATTGAGAAAAGTCCAAGCTTGATCAAACCTTGCTTTAGATTACAAAAAAAACTGTACACCATCCGTAATAGACTCGGAGGCGCATTAGGGCTTATAAGCGGTAGATCATTAGATGATCTAGATAGGATTTTCGATAACAATACAATTCCTGTTGCAGGAAACCACGGAGCACAATTGAAAGATGCGCTCCGAACCAAAGAGTACCAAGCCGATACTGGAAAAATAAAGGGAATTGCCCAAAAAGTTAAAGAATTACTTAATGGACAAAAAGATATTGAGATTGAAAACAAGGGTTCAAATTTGACTGTTCATTTTCGGAATTCAACGATCGACAGAAAAAAAATTAATAAAATAATAATGGAGCTCGTGAAGCACGAACCTAAGTTAACTTTCCTCAAAGGAAAAGAAGTTTTAGAAGTTAAACCCCTGAGCCACAATAAAGGAACGGCGATTTCATATTTTATGAGAACTAAACCTTTTATAAAGCGGAGACCGATTTTTATCGGTGATGATGTTAGCGATGAAGATGGTTTTGAAACTGTTAACAAGAAAGGTGGCTGGTCAGTTCGTGTTGGAAATTATAAGAGAAGTAAAGCCAACTTCTTTTTACCTAATGTTAAATCGGTTCACGAAATGATGAAGCAGCTTCTAAAACCAAGGTAAATCAATAGGACAGTTATGAGTAGAGTAGTCGTTATTTCTAATAGAGTCATGCTTCCCAAGGAAAAGAAACCTGAAGCAGCTGGCGGCCTTGCAGTGGCCTTATTTGATACGCTGCAGGAGACAAACGGTCTTTGGTTTGGTTGGAGTGGAGGACTCACTACGAGTAAAAATATTAAACCAGATGTTAAAAAGGATGAAGGAATAACTTATGCCATTGTCGACTTAACCAAAAAAGATTATGAAAATTACTACAACGGTTATTGTAACGAAGTACTTTGGCCCATTTTTCACTATAGATTGGACTTAGTAGATTATTCCAAATTAAAATTCGAAAGTTATAAAGGGGTAAATAAGTCTTTTTCCTTGATGATTAAAAAACTTCTCAAAAGTGAAGATTTGATATGGGTTCATGATTATCATTTTTTATTTATCGCTAAAGAGTTGAGAAAGCTTAAATGCACTCAGAAAATAGGCTTTTTTTTACATATACCATGGCCATCAAAAGAAATTTTGACTGCATTACCTGATCATCGAGAGCTTGTTGATGCTCTCTTAGAGTTTGACTTGATAGGCTTTCAAACCAGAAAACATGTGCTTACCTTTTTAGATTATATCATTAGTGAACTAGGAGGCTCAGTTGAACCAGATGGGTCAATATTTGCCTTGGGTAAAAAGTCTAAGGTAAAACATTTTCCAATATCTATAGATACGAACAAAATTGTAAAAATATCAGAAGAAACTGATAACTCTCCTCAAGTAAAAAGACTAGTCAAAAGCATTAAAATGGACAAACTAATTGTTGGCGTAGATAGGCTAGACTATTCGAAAGGGCTTGAACTTAGATTTTCGGCATACAATCATCTTCTTACAAATCATAGTGAACACATCAGATCAACAACTTTTCTTCAAATAGCGCCTACCTCAAGAGGTTCTGTTTTTCAGTACAAAGAAATAAGAAAAAAATTAGAGCTTAGTGCTGGAAAAATAAATAGTGCGTTTGGTGATTTTGATTGGACGCCAATAAGGTATCTCAATAAAGGATTCCAGCAAAAAAGTCTTATGGGATTTTTTAGAAATAGTAGGATTGGACTTGTAACACCGCTAAGAGATGGAATGAATTTGGTGGCAAAAGAATATATAGCGTCTCAACGCGCGAGTGATCCAGGAGTGCTAATTTTGTCAAGATTTGCAGGCGCAGCAGAGGAATTTCCCGACGCATTGATTGTGAACCCTCATGATCCGGAGGGAGTAGCAGATGCACTGCATCATGCCCTAAAAATGCCTAAAAAGGAACGCTTGAGGAGATGGCTTAGTGCTTTTGATCAATTACAATCTTCTAATATTAGTACATGGAGAACTCACTACATCGAAGCATTGCAAACATCAATAGTTACATAGTTATAAAAAAATGAATGCACTCGGTCCGTTTAAGTTATTTTTTTGAAATACTTTTAACAACAGTTTTTGTGCTTTTTCCTGGTAACGCATATGATGCTTGAGGAGGATATGAATTATTTTAAAGGATAATAAGCATCCTTATAACTCCTCATAACAATATCCACAGGTTTTGATTCAGTTTACCATCGGTTCGAAGCCTACCACCAAAGCCATTTGTCCCTAAGTGATTAGTGATGCTCTGGTATATATTTACCATGGACTATTCCCTTTTCGAAATTTTACTTATACATTCGCGCAACTGCAGGGATCACTCCTCTGCGGGTCAGGCTTTGATCAACTGACGAAGGGTTCAAAATCTCTTGTAAATAGTCCAATGCATCCTGTGGATCACAATTACCACACATGAAAATATCAAGTGAAGCAAAATTACGTTCCGGCCAAGTATGTATGCTTATGTGACTTTCAGACAAAACTGTTACACCACTTACACCCATTCCTTCACCAAAAGGATGATAGTAGGAATGCAGAATCATCGCGCCAGCCTTTCGAGCACTTTCTTCTACTGTTTCTTTTATAAAATCTAAGTCACCCATTCGTTTCACGTCCCAAAAATCAGCAAGTATGTGCCTTCCTGCAAATTGATCTCCTGTCTTTGAACATCTTACAAAATAATCGCTATCGAGATGGTTCATTTTTACTGCCCCTCCTATTTCTTGGATTTTTTATTTATGTCATCTTGGATCCATGGAGGAAGAACGAAAGATGCCAAATGCATTTCTGGACTGTAATGTCTAGTTTTAAAACATGCTCTTTTAAAACGTTTGTTTAGTGTTTCTAAAAGGGGTAGTGACCAAGTGGAATTGAGAACTCCAAACCCAAGTGTCATGTATCCGCCATAATACGTTGGAATAGCAGCGATATAACAACTAGCGCTCAATCCTGCTTCCTCAAGGCAAGATAGACTACTTCCAACCTCACCTGGCTGGAATTGAGGGACCCCGCCTTGGGTCGAAACCACAGCATTTTCCTTAAGAATTTTAACTAAGTTTTTATAAAATTCTTGGCTGAACAATTTCTCCCCTGGGCCTATAGGATCAGTTGAGTCAATTATAACCGCATCGAACTTTGAATCTGTTTCTTTTACATACGCAAAAGCATCACCAACGATTAGTTGCGCTCTCGTATCTTGGTAAACTTCACCTCCATTATTAACACTAGGCATATAATCCACACAGGCATCAATCACCATCTGATCAATTTCTGCCATAACAACTTTTTCTATGCCTCTGTGGCGAAGAACTTCGCGTAAAATCCCACCATCACCGCCGCCAATAATAAGAACATTCTCTGGTTTTTCATGCGAAAAAAGGGGTACATGCGTCATCATCTCTTGATAAACGAATTCATCACACTCTGTTATCTGAATTATACCATCAATGGCTAGTACACGACCAAGTGTATCATTCTCGTAAATCGCAATATCTTGATATTCGCTTTTTCCCTCAAATAAGATTCTATTGATTTCAAAACCCTGAAATGCCTTACTTCCTTTAAGGGTATAAATGCTTTCAACATCTTCTATGAAATTACGCCGCGCGCACATTTCGCCCCTCGCTGGTAAAATTTCTTACACTATCCTGATTTGCTTTGTGAAACCCCCTGTCCATATTATGCATATTAGCTTGAGTAGGTTTAAAATATTTTTTACAAATTCCAAGCGCTAATTCGACGTCAAATGCTTTACAAGAGAAAACATCAATATACACCTGTCCAATATTTTCGGCAAAATGCGCAGCAATATTGGAAGTTTCAATCATCTGCAGTAAAGTGTAGCCTGCAGCCTCATGGGAATGCGTGGCAAAATGCTCGATTATTGGTTCGCCGTAAGCTACCATGTCAATTGCCGGTACTAGCTCTTTATTCCAATCCAGTATGTTTTCTTTATCTGCTAGTAACTCATTGGGACACCCGTTTAAGTCTAATACTAAATGCTGACCCCATGGTGCTCGAGCTGGATTAGTTTCATTTTGTGTCGTCATTTCTTTCTCCTTTAATGATTGGCATACGCCAATGTGGTAAAAAGAAAAAGCTCGCGATAAAAGGCTTAAACGTCTGATGCTCAAATGGCAAAAGCGCCAGTTATGGCGTACAACGTTCTTTACTAACGCAAACCCTCTCAAAACTAGGCGGATGGGACTTTTTGCACAAAGCATCGAACAAAGCCCGCCCCGAATTAAAAACATTTACGCCGTTGCATAACCATTATCTGAAATTTTCAGGGGTTAGAGACAAATGCGTAAGCGCATGTATACAAAATTTTTAAAAAAAAGAAATAAAAAAATTCTGCCGCTTAAATTAATTATTTAAATCTAAATAACTAAAAGACATTTTTACCAGATTATGGAGATAATCTATATGAGTTAGAGTGAAAAGGAAAAGATTTCTAAAGTTAAAAATGTTTAGAATTTACCCAAACAGAATCCTCTGAGTCACTAAAAAATTCCAAAGACATTTCAGGGACAATTAAAGAAGTGATGGGGCTACGACAACTGCTCGGCTAGTAATATATTGGCGTCTAATTTATCTTCTCTAATATCCATCCATATCTAAATATGTTTGTCATCAGTATCTTTATACTGTGCAGCACAGGAAAAAAGGTTTCTTGGTAATATTGAAGGTTGAAAGGTAGGCCCATATCTTTGCAGTCCAACGTAAAAGATTTTTATATTTTTTTTTCAATTACTTTTTCAAGGCTAAAATTGCATTTCATTTTTTCAAGACACATGAAATTAAACAAACTAAAATCCCTTGAAGATATTTCCCAATTCACTTTTAACTTTTTCTGGAAATCAAAATTCCTCCAAAAACAATAAGACCACCTCCAGCAACAGTTGAAATCGTTAAAGGGTCTTGGAAAAATATAATCCCTACTATAGATGCAAAGAAAAGATGAAAATATGAAAATGGTTGCAATACACTAGCCTCTGCATGGCGATAGGCATTGGTAAGCAAAAAGTGGCCTATTAGGCTAAACGTACACAACAAAATTAGAAAGTATAAATCAGATAATTGTATCGGCTTATAAAATAGCGGGCTGGGTATTGTGATCGCAATTGCGGAAACTAGAGATACCCAAAAAAAACTGGTTTCAGTATTATCTGTTGACGCTACCTTTCTTGTAAGTACTGCATAAATTGCGAAGGTAACTGCAGAGATCAAAGGTAAAGCAGATACTAAAGCGATTTCAAGATTTATTGGATTAATAATAATAGTTACACCTAAAAACCCTACCCCGACTGCTACTATTTTTATTCTTGTAATTTCCTCTTCTAAAAATAGCCAAGACAACAGCACTGTTAAAAGAGGAAAAATTGCCATTAGTGCGTGTGTAACTATTAATCCAACTTGAGTATATGAGTAGATAGCCATTAGTAAGGACGAAATAAATAAAAGGCCCCTAAAAATCTGCGCAACTGGTTGCTTTGTCTTTAAAATTGAGGGTAAAACACCCCGTCCTCTTAAGCTGACTAAAATCACGAAACTTCCGATTAGCCAAAATCGGAACATATTGATGTTTAATACATCATAAAGTTCGGCCATATACCGCGACATACCATCCATCAATGCAAGAAAGAATGTTGCTATAATCAGAGTGATTATTCCTTTTTTTGATGAAGAGGTCATATTGTTGCTATAAACGGAAACTAGTCCAACTAATGGACTATTTTAAAATATTTAGCAACATATTTAAAATTAATACCCCTCTACCAAAAGAATATATCCTGTTGAGTTTTCTTTACGAATATCAATTATTTTTGCGTACTCTTCTGACTCATAGAATTGCCTTGCTTTTTCTAACGTATCAAATTCAACTACTACATCACGATTACCCTGTGGAGTTCCTTCAGCAATAAATTGATCGCCACCTCTTATTAGGTACCTACCCCCAAAACTTTTTATTATTTTTTCTGTTTCGGAGGCGTATTGTTGATATTTTTTTGGATCTGTAATTGTGATTTGTCCAATAAGATAGCCTTTTTTCATTGTTCAACCTCAATGCTCTCAATAAACTTTATTTTAGTTTAGTTTTGGCTGTGTCTCAAATGTCTGATCCGTTTTTATTCCTTGCGCCCAGTCCAAGCAAGATTTTTTCCACGCTTGCCTCTTAGGATGAAGGCTCTTTCTTTGTCTAATCGTCCCAACTCTCAACCCAAAAAAACCTGACTTTCCATTTTCAGGTTTAGCATAAATTCTTGTTCCACACTTTCCACAAAATGCCAACTCACGTTTTGCACCACTATCTGCTAATTTAATATAAAAGCTCAATTCTCCTTTTAAGAGATTGAAGCTATCATTAACAGCACCAACGACATAACCAAATGCAGTGCCAGAATTTATTTGACAATCCGTACAGTGACAAATTGTTGTTGTTTCGGGGTCAATATTCGCCTCAAACTGAATTTGTCCACATAGACATGTCCCATCTATATTCATTTAGCACCTTTCTAAACCTAAAATACTTCCGAGTATGTAGCCTTTAACCATAAGAGTGCAACTAATTTTTAAAATAAACCTAGAAAGTTCATTGAATACATATAGAAATAACTCATGCTTAATTTAGATCGTCGATATTTAGGAATTATCGTTGCTTTAATGACAGTTTCTATTTGGGCTGTTTTCATAGTTGCTACTAGATTTTCTGTAAGCACTAACTTTACTGTTGAGGAGGTTTTATTTTTGAGACTAGTACCGAGTACCTTGATCATGGCGCCTTTTATGATCAAATATGATTTGATCCCCAGAGGTCTGTCTTGGATAAAAGCTGGAATGTTGATGATTGGTGCTAGTGCTATTTTCCCATACATTGT
Organism: uncultured Alphaproteobacteria bacterium; assembly: GCA_902619165.1. Lineage (GTDB taxonomy): Bacteria > Pseudomonadota > Alphaproteobacteria > Rhodobacterales > Rhodobacteraceae > CACIJG01. Next base: position 62,629 of record CACNDI010000008.1, on the reverse strand, counting down.
TTCAAGTGGACTATCGTTTGCACCAGCGTCCGACGGTGGTGTGCTTGCTCCCGGCATGCTACCTTTCTGGACTGCATTAGCTGCTTTTTTGATTTTAGGTGAAAAGTTAGACCAAATACGTCGAGCTGGCTTGTTTGTTATTCTTATTGGGGCGCTATTAGTTGGTTTATGGCAAATTCTATTTGATTCTGACGAAGGAGTTTGGAGGGGCCATATTCTTTTTCTTATTGGATCTGGGTTATTTGCTGTCTATTCAGTTATTTTTCGGCAAAGTGGGCTTACTCCTCTTCACGGTCTTCTGATAGGTTTGTTTTGGGGCACTCTATTTATAGTTCCAATACTACTTCTCACAGGAAGAGTAAACTTCAACAATGTATCTGCATTGGATATAGGCATGACTATAGTCATACAAAGTTTAATAATCGGTATTTTAGCTACCATTCTTTTCAATTACGGGGTTCGATTAATAGGAGCATCGGAGATGGGAGCCTTTGGTGCGTTAACGCCAATACTTGCAATGCTGGGAGGAATTATGTTTTTAAATGAGACTGTGCCAGTAATTAAGATGGTCGGCATTTTTCTGGTAGCCATCGGTGTATTTTTGGCATCTGGCATCCTGAAGCTAAAGAGCCACAAAAACCAAAAATCATTGTGAAAAGAACATTACCAAAATGATACAAGGAACCAATTTGACTGAATATCTTTTAAAACTACTCTTTATATAATAATAGAGGGATGAAACTTGGAAACGATACTGTTATGGATGGCGGGTGCACTTTTTGCTGGGTATTTGTGTAGGTTAATATATATCCCCACAATAGTGGGATTTATTTTATCGGGTTACTTATTCTCACTTTATGATGGAAGCGGACAATCATTATTAGACTTACCATCTGAGATTGGTGTAGAGCTTCTCCTATTTTCAATAGGTCTAAAGATCAAACCATCATCACTTCTTAATACCTCATTATTTTTGGTATTCTTAATGCACTCTTCTGCTGTTTTTTTAATTTTTCTTCTACTTCTAAATCTTGGTTTAAGCCTAGAAACCAAATTACTCATCTGTGTGGCCTTTACCTTTTCCAGTACAATTATAGCTTCAAAGGCTCTTGAAAATCGAAATGAGCTAACAACTTTTCATGGCAGACTGGCTATATCATTGTTAATTTTTCAAGATATCTTAGCGCTTATAGTGCTGTTACTTACAAATGACACATCATGGACACCTTCAACTCTTTACCTTCTTGCGTTACCCTTATCAATTCCAATACTAAAAATATTGTTAGAGAAATTTAATCCAAGTGAGGAATTAGAGCTTATTGCTACAATCTTACTTGCTTTGCTATTAGGCTCTGCTCTTTTTAAATACGCCGGATTGTCAGGAGAAATAGGCGCTCTTACTCTAGGTATGTTAATGGCTAGCTATAAGTCTGCCAAACAGCTGGGGGAAAGAATATGGACAATAAGAGAGATCTTATTGGTAGCATTTTTCTTCTCGCTGGGAATGAGCTTAGATCTAAATTTACAAATTGTTCAAAGTGCATTGTTGATAACAATCCTTATTTTTATTAAATCAATTATTTTATTTGGCCTTCTGTTGGTATTTAAGCTAAGAGCATATACAGCTTTTTTAATAGTCATTTCGTTAGCAACTTACTCAGAATTCTCATTGATACTTATATCGTCTTGGGAACAAAGCGGCCTTTTAAATTCTGAGACATTTTCCATTCTAATATGCACTATATGCTTTAGCTTTGCTCTAGGTGCTATATTGAATAACTCAGTGCATGAGATTTTTGTGTCTATTGAGAAGTATTTAGTTAACTTTGAAAGACCTCAACACCATCCAGATGAGCAACCTCATACATGTGGTGAAGCCGATGTTATGGTGTTGGGGATGGGAAGAGTAGGTAGTGCGATTTTTGATAATTTGTCAGCGAAAAATGTAAAAGTCGTGGGGTTTGATGCTGATACTAATCTTGTTAAGGAACAGTTAAAATTTGGGAAAAGGGTTACGTTTGCTGATGCAGAGGATCCAGGGTTTTGGTCAAAGCTAAGATTTGGCAAATTAAAAGCCATTATCTTAGCTTTACCAGAATTTCATGCCCAAAATTGGTCTACACAGCAAGCAAGGCGCTACGGTTTCAAAGGAAAAATAATTGTGCCAACACGATCCCAAGGCAATCCCGAGACGCTAAAAATTTCCGGAGCTGATGAAATATATGATGCCTATCAAGCAACAGGTATTGGCGTAACTGAAATTTTTCTTAAGGACTAAACTGATTTAAGAAACTAAGGAACACAAAAATTTAATTTTAAGAGGTAAATTGATGGAGAAAAAGTTATTAACTATTTTTGGAGCTAGCGGTTTGGTTGGTTCAAGTATTTTAAGAGAGGCACTAGATAGAGGGTATCATGTTAATGGCACACTCAGAGATATCGAGAGACAAGATAAAATCACTAGATTAAAAAGCCTTCCTGCTGGAAATAATGCCAAATTTTTTTCGGCTGATATGGCGGATATTTCTTCATTAGATAATCCTCTCATTAATTCCGATGCAGCTATTATCTGTTGTCTTATACCCACATATAAAGGCTTTGACGGGACACCCGCAAAAGAGCTTGATGATGAAAGAGGCTATAATGAAATCATCAAGCCCACAGTGGATGGGTGCCTCAATATTCTTAAGACAGCAAAAATAAATAACGTTAAGAATATCTTAATTTGTTCCTCTACTTCTAGTACAAACCCCATTCCCCCAGTTCCCATAAAAAATGAGCTAGATCATTGGTCTGATGAGCAAGAGCAATGTAATTCAAAAAAGTATACATCAGCTGCTAAAACATACATGGAGAAAGCAGCATTTAAATTTTGTAATGAAAATAATTTGCGCCTGTCGGTTTTTTTGCCAACTGGATTGTATGGGCCTGCGGTATTACCAGAACATTTAAAACACAATCCATTTCTATGGATTAAAAGTGTTCTCGAAGGAGGGTCCCCGAGGCATCAAAAAGTGCCAAATGACTCTGCTTCACTAATTCACCTCAAAGACTTAGCAAAGCTATTTTTAGCAGCATACGAAAACCCTTCAGCTTCTGGTCGATACTTTGGGGTCTTGGAAAGTTTTCATTGGAATGACATTTATAAGGAGTGTCAGAAGTTAATTCCAGACATGCGAATGCCCGAACCGATGTCAGAAGATCCCGTAGTACCAACACAGTTTGATTTTAAACGAAGAGATAGTCTTGGAATCAAGATAAGGGATTTCCCCACAATAATGCGTGAAACTGTTGAATGGATAAAAAGCAAGCCTTTTTGAAGCCCATCTAAGTGGGCTAAATAGCATCAATTTTTTTTTTATTCAAATTAGTCGCTAGTAAGTAGATGCCGAGAACTGCTATTAAGATTGCTACAAACCAATTCAATGGATTTGAAATTGAAAATAAAATCCAAAGGAATATAAAGTCAGTTTTTTCTTGGTGATGCAAAATCGCATTAAAGCACTCAATTAACCATGTAACGGATAATACCGTAACCATCGCAGGCACTGTAATTTTAAAATAATAGTGTAGAACTTCTAGCTTACTTCTCGATTTAACAAAATCTCTTTGATCAATAAAAAAGCCAGCCAAACCTCTGGGAAAGTAAAGAACAAAAATCATTAGTATAACCCCTTGATATAAGGGCCAAATTTCCGTACTATTACTCAATAAGATACTGCATAATGAAAAAATAGAAGCACCAATAATTGGCCCTAAAAAGAAGCCAATGCCCCCAATGAAAGTTGCTGATAAAATGTTGAAGGCCTCTCGAAGGCTGAATACCTCTGGGGAGAATAATTCATAGTTGATTACAAACAATGTTCCAGCAATGCCTGCTATAAATCCGGAATAACAAAAAGAAAGATATCTTATCATATAGCTCGAATAACCTATATATTCTGCTCTAGATACATTTTCTCTTACAGCATTACACATTTTGCCAAGTGGAGTTTGTAGAAAACAGTAGGAAACAAATACAGCTATGAATAACCAAGCCATCACGATAAAGCATACTGAATCCTTGCCACCATAATCAAAATTAAAAAAATCAGTATTGAGAGTCCGATCTACTATGATCCCGCCTAAAACGCTTGGGAATGAGGTGCTAAATGCGTTAACAAATTCAACTATCGCTAAAGTCAACATAGCGAAAATCATTCCAGATCGTTTTACGGAGAAATATCCAGTTATCGCTGCTACAAGGAACCCTGTGAGACCACCAAATAGGGGTAAAATTGGTAGAGGAATAAATAATGCACCACTGTTAATCTGTAATAAAATCAAACTTGAAAAATAACCTCCCGCCCCCATAAAGATTGAATGCCCTAAATTTAATAATCCCGTTTGTCCAAGAAGCTGGTTAAAACTTATTGCGAAAATGATTGTTATGCCAACTTGACTTATGATCATCAAATGCCAATCTCTAGAGATCCACACGGGCATAGTAATTAGAAATAAAAAAATCGAACCCCACATAATTATATGTAAGCGTTTAGTACACAACATGATTGAAAGTATACTATTTGAACTCTAGAGATATTTTTTTCATTGCAAATTCGACCGCATCAAGTGTTATATCTACATCCTTGGCGGTATGAGCCAAAGACAGAAACATATTATGCCAAGGATGAAAATAAATTCCCCTTCCCAGTAGATGTTGTACAAACTTTTTACCTTTTGAGAAATCCTTATCGTCTTTAAACAGAATCAACGGCATCTGAGGGGGACCTGATTGAGATATCTCAACTCCTAAATTATTTGCTATTTGGTCTATTCCATCTCTGAGCTTATTACCCAATAAAGAAATATGGCCTACCACGTCTATTTCTTCGATTATTGATAATGTCTTTAAGCTCGCAGCCATGGAGGTAGCATTACACCAGAAAGAGCCTGTTACATAAATTTCACTTGCTGCTTGTCTTAATTTATCAACGCCTACAACTGCAGAAAGAGGATATCCATTTCCAATAGCTTTTGAAAACGCAGTTAAGTCAGGCTTTACCCCATAATCAAACCAGCTCCCACTTTTGTTTAGTCTGAAGCCCGCTCTTACATCATCTAGAATAAGAACAGCATTTTTATTATCACAAATCTCTCTTGCTTTTTTCAAAAAAGCCTTTTTTGGAAAATCTTGGTCTCTTCGAACGTCATGGCGGAAAGCAGTCAATATTATTCCAGCTAGATCACTACCGGCGTCCTGAACGGCAACCTCAAGACTCTCGTTATCATTGTATTCAAAGAAAATTAAGTTGGAAGTGTCTTCTTCCACAACACCGGTTGCTACGGGGGTACACCATGGCGCAGATCCATGATAAGATCCTCTTGCAACCAATATCTTTTTTTTACCAGTTGCCGCTCTCGATATGGTTAAACAGGTTGTTGTGGCATCAGTACCATTCTTTGCAAATAAAGCCCAATCTGCACTATCAACAAGCGTTATCATTTTTTCTGCCAAATCCACTACTAACGCAGATGGGCCATTACCTAGGTCTATTTTTTTTCGTTGCTCATTTACTGCGTGATCGACTTCTACATTATTGTAACCAAGGAGATTCGGTCCATAACCACACATAAAGTCGATATAACAGTTCCCATCTAAATCCCATATTCTTGCGTCCTTTGCTTTAGAAAAAAACTGTGGGTAACCAAAGGGTAGCTTTTTAACACTCATATGACCCCACATTCCACCAGGAATAAAAGTCTCTGCTTTTTTTCTAAGCGAGAGGTCCTTGTCTAATTTAATATTATGCTGTTTGTTCAATTACATACCTTTTAAGATAAAGCTTTAAATTAATCTAAAATTAAGTTTAATAAAAGAAAGTCGTCTTTGGAAGATGCTAATGACAAAAAATAATGTAATTGATTTAAAAAAAAAAGTTGAACCTCATTATGATGGCCGAGACGTTTTATGCTTTGAGAATAGACCGAACGACTTTCTCGAAATTTTTAAAGACATAGTTAAAAAGCATCCAGATAGAGTCGCTCTATGCTTTCAAGAACGGTTTGTTTCATACAAACAACTAGATGAGCTGTCCGATAGCTTGGCCGGAGGCTTGTTGAAATCTGGGCTAAAAGAGAAAAATATCCTTGTTATCAATCTCGCAAATAGCATTGAGTTTGTAGTCGCTTTATTTGCTTCATTCAAAATTGGTCTTATTGCTATGCCGGTTGGCCATAGACATAAAAAAGATGAGCTTATTTCTCTGTATAATGACGCAGGTATACACGCAGTTTTATTTGATAAAGTAACCGAGAAAGAACAACCTCTCAGCAAAGATGGCAATTCTATTCTTTTTATAACTACGCAAGCTGACACTCAAACTGATTGTTTAAAATTTAATGAATTAATTGAAAAAGGCGTTGAGGAAAATATCACTTTAAAAACAATCAATGAGGAAGACCCAGCCATACTATTATATACCTCTGGTACTACCGGTCGCCCAAAAGGAGCTATATTGACACATCTTGGGCTAGTCCATTCTTTTCTTCATTTCCAGATGGAGCTAGGACTTGAAGATGGTGAATGCACTATTCTTGCTGTACCTGCAAGCCATGTTACTGGGCTAGTAGCTCAAATTCTGACCTTAATTGGATGTGCGGGGAAAATTGTCATAATGGAGCATTTTGAAGTACAAGAGTTTGCAATTCTTGCAAAGAAGCATGGATTAACATATTCAATACTTGTTCCAGCAATGTACGCATTACTACTTCATCGCAATGCGTTAATTGCTGAAGATTTACAATCGTGGAGAATAGGTGCATTTGGGGGAGCTCCAATGCCTGATGCTGTTAGGAAGGAATTAGCTTCAAAGTTGCCGTTTTTAAGTTTAAATAATGCCTACGGGGCAACTGAAACCACGTCCCCTACAACTATCATTCCAATTAATTGCAATGACCCAGGTGATAGCGTTGGTCTTGTCGTACCTTGTGGTGAAATTAAGATTGTTAACGAAGATAATGAAGAAACTAATCAAGGTGAGACTGGCGAACTTTGGATTAAAGGTCCTATGGTTATACCGGGATATTGGAAAAACGAAGAGGCTACCAAAAGCTCTTTCGAAGATGGTTACTGGAAGTCTGGTGATATCGCCAGTCAAGATAAAAACGGCTTTATACGTATTCATGATAGAAAGAAAGACATGATAAATCGTGGCGGATATAAAATTTTTAGCGCCGAAATAGAAAACCTTATGATGTTAATGGATGAAGTCCAAGAAGCTGCTTTAGTTCCCTACCCTTGTCCCATACTCGGCGAAAGATCACATGCTTTTGTTGTTCCTTCATCAGCCTCGCTCGAGCCTAATGAAATTCGGCTCCAACTGTCTGAAAAAGTTGCCGATTACAAAGTTCCCGATAAAATTACAATCACCAGAGAACCACTTCCACGGAATGTAAATGGTAAAATTACTAAGGCTCCTCTTAGAGAGAGGGCATACAAAGAATTATAATTCTCAAATATTAATTTTTAAGTTTTTAAAACTAAAATTATGTATTGATTTGAAAATTTTTATTAAAACTTATTTTATTTGTTAAGGAGATGTTTTGAACCATAACTACGAAAATCTATTATATAATGTAAATGAGCCCATCGTCTGCGAAGCCTGCCTCAAAGAATATAAAAATTTAGATAACCCAGACATAGCTCTTAGAGATTATATAAAGGTAGATGTCGGGTTTACCCGAATTGGTATTCAAATTTGGTGCCAACGTCATGAGAAAAATATCTGTCATATTGATTTTGAGGGGAATAGACCCCCAGCTGACTTCAGATGCTTAGAGAAGAGCTAAAAATGCAAAACTTTATTTATAACCAACCTGAAGCAAAGTGTGATTTTTGTAAGGCAACAGAAAACCCTCATCCTGATTATGATGAAACAATTCCAATAACCAGAATAAATATTGGGAAAAAAAGAAAATTAACCCTTTGTATAAATTGCTTTTTTATGCATAAAGAATGTTCTGAAAAAAAAGGTCACCCCCTCATCGCCTATTTATCAAAATTGAATAATTTGTCTCTTATTTTGGATAAATCTAACAAAAAAAAACCTCAAACTTAATTGTGATTTATATATGAATGCGAAGAAAATTGTAGTGATTGGCGCAGGAATCTCTGGATTACTATGTGGCAAAAGATTAGCCGAAGGTGGCCATTCAGTTCTAATACTTGATAAAGGCAGGAATATAGGTGGAAGGCTGAGTACACGGCGAACTGATGGAGCTGTTTTCCATCATGGTGCAAGTTCCTTACCTGACTTTTACAGTCATACAGAATTGCCAGAATTTGGGTTAGAAATATTCAAAAGAGCAGAGAAAGAAAAAATAATCCAGCGTAAAGGAAACTTATTTGAGCCCATAAATTCAGTTGCCGACTTTATAAATTATTGTGGGACGAATCTAAATATATGGAATAGCTCTGAGGCTATCTCGTTAAATTTATACAATAAGACAATTGTTGTGAAATGTAGGGGTGGAGTTCATGAAAAAACGCCTTATGATGTCTTGGTCCTTTCAATACCTCCAAATCAAGCTAAAACTTTAATTAATAAACAAATTAATAAGTTTGACAGTCTAATAGAGAAAGTCCAAATGAGGAGCTCTGCAGCAGCTCTCTTTTCCTTTGACATAAATCCAGAACCTGTAAAAGAAAAACATTTCTCGAACAAAAAAGTTCATATTCAGGTAGAAAATAATCGATTCAAATGTGAGCAGCAGTTATTCTGCTTAACCGTTCACACTAAAGAACCTTTTGCTAAGAAAGTCGTTATAAACGACAAAAATACAATTAAAGAGCTGTTGCTTAAAGAGATAATAGATACCGTCCCCTTTTCCTTGCCTGAACCAATTTACGAAGCTGGCCACCGTTGGCTTTATGGGTTCACCGCACGAGCTTTGGGAAAATCTTTTCTATTTTATAACGAAGAAAATGTCGGCATTTGCGGCGATTGGTGTTTAGGTGGAACGATTTTAGATGCCGCCTCGAGTGGAATAAAGTTAGCGGAACATATATTAACTCGTTAGTATCTTTAAAGACATGTTTATTTAAGCCTTTAAAAAAGACTATCAGCAAACTCTATAAGCGACTCCTTTGCTCCTTCATTATTAAGCCGAAAGCTATCAACTTCAGCTGCCCAATCTTTATCATTAAACTCTTCTTTTCCGCGTTTATACCAATCTTCTTCTGTTATATCGTGTTCCTCATCACTACAAAGCTTTGCAGTTAAAAGCCATGATTTAGAGTCTATATCTTCTAATTTTTTTACTAACTCGAGACAATTATCTTTATTTCTAGCCAAATACTCTCCGAATAAAACCGGAGCTGTTCTGGAGTCAGAGTTTGTTTTTCCTTGTGCAATTGGGTCGATCTCTAATGCTAGCTTCAGCGCGTCTAGGCCTTGATCGATTTTTCCTAATCGCAGTGATACTTCTCCATAAACTGATAAAACTCGTGGGTCATTGGGAACCATTTTGTAGGCCTTAGAGGCATGTCTTTCTGCTACTCTAAAATTTCTACCCGATAAATTAACTTCAGCCATCAATCGATGAACCTCAAAATCATTGTCATTAAGTTCATGTGCCTTTTTAAGGCATCCTTCCGCTTCACTCCATATTTCAGCCATATCACCCTCAATAAAGCCTCTACTCATACCCTGGCCAAGAGCACAGGCTTTCCAAGCATACGCTTGGCCGTTAGTCTCGTCAGCTTTTATAGCTTCATCGAAGGTCGTTAAAGCGTTTTGTAACGCATCCTTTTGTATTTTGTGGTGTAAAACTTTGCCCTTCAAAAGTAATTCGTAAGAAGACAAATTTTCAGTGGGTTTTCTTTGCGCTCTTTCTAAGCTTGATAATTCAATCTCTCCCAGAAGTTTTCCAGAAATTTGTCTAACTATTTCATCTTGTACATCAAAGATATCTTCGATGATTTTATCAAACTTTTGGCTCCATATCTGGCTATCATCTTTTGCGTCAGACAATTCAACTGAGATCCTTACCCTTTTACCAGATGAACGAATACTACCAACAACAACATAATCAACGCCAAACTTTTCACAGAATGCTTTCAGATCCATCTCGTTGTCTCTAAAATCGAAACATGATTGTCGAGAGACTAGCTCTAATTCTCTTATCATGGAAAATTCAGTTATTAAGTCCTCTACAATTCCATCTACTAAATATCCACTATCTTCGTCATTGCTAGCATTTGAGAACGGCATGACAGCTAGCTTTGGCTTATAATTTTTCTCAGACTCTTTTTTTGCGTAGCTCCTACCATCAGTCTTCTCTACTTTCCCACCTGTTGGAGAAATGCCAAACGTCTGATAACTATCGGAAATATTCTTTAATGCCTTAGTACCCGCATCTTCAACTTTAAATTCTATTTTGTTATCAACTTGATCCTTCACTGTTGATGAAATTAGTATTTGGCCAGGAGTGCAAGCAGCCTCCAACCGAGCAGCTATGTTAACACCACTACCATAAATGTTATCCTTTTCAACAATCACATCATCCATATGCACTCCCACCCGCCATGTCATGATTGAGCTTTCTTTAGTGACTTTATTTCTTTCATCAATAGCTTTTTGAAAGTTTATCGCAGCGTTGACACAGGAAACGGGACTCGCAAATTCAGCAATAACAGAGTCTCCGGCGGTATAGAAAATTTTTCCACCAAATTCTTCAATATAGGGATCTATAATAGAACGACAGGCCTTTAAATTATCTAGTGTTTTCTCTTCATCTTTTTCCATTAGACTGCTAAATCCCACACAATCAGTTGCCAAAATAGATGTTAGTCTTCTGTTTACACTAGCCATTTTTAACCCTTTGTTTTTTCCTTTTTAACTTATAGAAACGACCAGCCTGAAACGTTAGGGCTCCTTCTGTTAGATCCATTTTTCCCGCAAATAACATTTCTAGGTAATCGTTTAGAATCCAATAGTATTATTTTTCAACTAATCTTCAATGGAATTTTTATCGTTTGAAAAAAATCTTCTTATATTCTGGTCTTGCTAAAAAATGAGAGAGTAACGCTGCAAATAAAAAGAAACCGAGCGTCGCATACTCACGATAATCAGTTATTCCTTGCTGATAATAAATAATTAGGCCCGAGCTTCCTATGAACTTTAAATATATATCAAGAACTTGGATCGGGAACATTCTTTCCTTACCAAACAAAAAGTGTCGTATAGCTAGATAACCAAAGGTAAGAAAAACACTCACCCGTACGATTTGCCATTGATGAAAGGGAATTTCCTGTATTGATTGATTAAATTCAAAAGGGAAAGAAAAAGAGTAGCCCAACAGTGCAACGAAACCTGCAAAGAGCGCCCAGACCCCAAGTAGAAAGATCATTATTTGTGCTATTAATCTCAGTTACTTCCCTCAATTGCGTAGAACATAATAAAAAAAATTGGTGAACTGATTACATAGCCAAACAATATCACATTTTTCAAATTTTTTCAATTTAAGGGAATTTTCATCTAAATATAACAACCAATTCAGATAAAAATTTTGGCTACTAATTCCTTACAACAGACGCACCTTCTATTTTAATATCTGTTGCCACTGCTTCTTTTTCGTAGGTAAAGGCGAATACTCCAGATACCTTATTTTCTTTAAAAACAAAACTATTCCTCAAATCTCCAAGTAGTTTTTCTGAATCATCTTCAAACTTTTTCAAAGCTTTAGCATCTTCAAACTTCACGTGAATATTTAAATCACCATCTTTACTTATAAGTATATTCAGTCCGAGAAAATCATACTCCGCTATTTTCCCACCCAAGGACTCTGAGCAGAATCCCGCCGCTACTTTTGCTTCACTAACACCAGGAAACTTAAACTGATAAATCACTGCAAACATCTAAACATCTCCCAGCTCAGAAAGCATATTATCGAGATTGACTTGAGCTTGTTCTTTAGAAATTGATATTCTCTTGAATATCCCTTGATCAAGATCTAATTCACTTTGGAACTCCCTAGCTCTCTTAGTCATCACTCCAGATGCGTCGAGCAAGTCGTATTTTATCAGACTTTGTTTTCCTGATTCGTCTATAGGTCTACCTTCAATTACGGCCAAAAAATTAATTGTGTCTTTAATAGTCATATCTGGATTATGTTTAATAACCACCTTAAGCATATCAATAGCTCGAGATGCAGTAATTTCTCTTTGATCACCCTGAGTTTCAAGTTGATGTGCCAGTCTTGCCGCAAGCTTTTGTATTAGTGTAATTTGATTATTGTCGAGTTTTTTACCCAACTCCGTGTCGACAACACAAAGCGTTCCTAATATTAATCCACCTTGAGTAATTAAAGGGAAACCCCCATAAAATTTTACATATGGATCTCCAGTCACAACGGGGTGATTTTTAAACCTCTCGTCCTTACTACAATCCTCTACTAATATCGGGTCAGTGCTATTCAAAGCAAATTGGCAAAATGTTCTTTCTCTAGGGGCACTGTTAGGACGATCCTCTGATAGCCCAACATGACACAACATATACTGTCTTTCTTCATCTATAAGCCCAGTGTAGCTAACAGGCATATTCGATATTTCTTTTGCTAGCTCTGTATAGATTAAAAATAACTCTTTGTTGGCAACATCCATTACCCCCGTTTTTCGAACTGCCTCAAGTCTTCGGGCTTCATTGCTTGGGATAGCAGCAGGTGAAAAGTCACTATAATCGTCCAAAAAAATCCTCTTTGTTAAGGTTTCTGTTATTAAGTTTAAATTTTATCGTTCTTAAAAAGTTTTTCAACTTTTTCATTATATTTACTGGCGTGCAGATTATCCCATCCGCCGAAAAATTGATGGCATATAGTAAGGTATTTTTTGTTGGTAATCGGAAAATCTTTTGCCGTAAATTTTTTGGAATCTTTTTTCTTTCAACATAGGACCAAAATAGCAATAAAGACTGTAGGATAGCGCAACAATAAATAAATCTAAACTCATCACAGGACTTGTCCAAAGGACTAAACTGAAAGATAGATAAATGGGTTGCCTAATTATCGAAAAGAGACCATGAGTAGGCATGTCAGGAAAAACCGGTTTTTTCCCCTGATATACAGATGTCCAGCCTAAGGAACCAGTTTGCACTTTATATCCTGCCTGTATAGATGAAATAGATAATAATGCCCAACTAAGTAAGTTAAGTATGATCATATATATGCTTGCTGGTGTTTCAATTTGCCAAATAAAAACTCCAGAAAAATTCCAGAGAGAGAATAAGAGTATGAGTTGTATGGAAGCTATAGTAGCGTAGACCGTTGTTCTAAGAGTTTTGGCATAACTTTCAGGCGCAAAAATCTCTAATATCTTCATACCACGATTAGATAGAAAGAATGAGTGACCCATAGGAAACTGAATTAACAACAAAAGATTTATTGCCACCGCACCGAAGCCTTCGAAGGGTCCAACCGAAAATTGAAAACCGGTCAAAATAGTAATAAACATCACTGCGCCAGCTACTAGAAAAATACCATGGCACGCTATACCATACAATAAAGCAATGGGTTTGTTACCTGATCGATCCATAGACTACAGATAGTACGTCTTAAGAAAATGAAAACATTAAAACTCAAATTCTTTTTGTAATTTCGGTTTCTTTTTTCTCAATTTAAGATAATCGTTTTCAGAAATTTTTCTGCTACCTATCTTTCTCCAAATAGCTTCCGATTGGGATCTAGCTATTTTTAAGTTTTTGAATTGATAAATTCTTGTCGAAGCGCTTTCCCTTGATAGTTTCTCATCAACAATGGGGCTATAATATTTACCTAATAATTCTGGCGTCTCCCAGGGAGTATGGACGTTTGCCTGGGGCATATGCCTTAACTCTGGAACCCACTTTTTTATGAATTTTCCTTGAGGATCATGTTCCAATCCTTGCTTGATTGGGTTATAAATTCTTATTGTATTAATACCAGTAGTACCTGACTGCATCTGTACTTGAGAATAATGAATTCCAGGTTCATAGTCTGAGAATAGACGCGCCAGATAAAGAGATGTTTGCCTCCAATCTATCCATAAATTGTAACTAGCGAAACTAACAAGCATTGCTCGCATACGGAAGTTTATCCATCCAGTTGATATCAATGATCGCATACAAGCATCAACAAAGGGGAAACCTGTTTCTCCACGCTTCCATCTTTCAAAATTTTTTGAATAAGAGGTTTCTCTTTCCAATTTATCATAAATCGGATGAATGTTTTTCCACTCTATGCTCCTTAAATCTTCCAATTTTTGGATGAAATGACAATGCCATCGGAGTCTTTTCTGGAATGAATTGTAAGAGGCTCGCCAGTTTTTTAATTTATCCCCAACTAGGTCTAGCTTTTTTTGGGTTTGTTCTTGTGTCCTCTGGAAAATCGTTCGGATAGAAATAGTCCCGAAGGCAATATGTGTAGAAAGTCTAGAACAAGAATCTGCAGATAGCAAAGGTCCAGACATCTCTCTTTGATAGTTTTCACCCCGCTCAGTCAAAAAACTTTTTAAAACAATACCTGGCTCAATTTTGCCGAGGTTAGAATTTGGTTCGAAACCATCGAATTCCAGCGACATGTCTTGACATGATGGTAAATTATCAGAGTCTTCAGGTACACATAATATTTTTGCAGGTACCTCATAAATTTTTTTTTTCATGTGACTGTGCCAAAGGGTTGACCATCCGTCACGAGAATTTAAATTCCTTACCACTCCATTTTGTTGATATTCTTTCCAGTCTATAGAGTTTTCATCGGTCCACTTTCGGATTATTGAGTCGCGATCTTTTGAAAATTTATTCCATGTTTCATAGTGAGAAAAAATTGCTTTGACGTTATGTCGGGTTGCCAAAGACATTAATACAGGAAGCGCTTCTCCAACTTTTATTACTAGCCTAGCGCCTCTTTTAATGAACATATCGTCGAGTTGGCTGAGGTAGTGCCGAAGATGCAGAAAATGCCTGTACGAAACATCGGGCTGTTTCCAGAGGTTTGGCTCTAAAATGTAAAGAGGTAATATTTTCCCATTTGCGCAGGCATTTGACAGAGGCCCGTGATCAAGCATCCTTAGATCTCTTTTGAACCACACGATATTCAACTGACGTTCTACTTTCCTTTACGAAAAATTCTTTTACGCCATGCAGTATAACTTCCTGATCTAAGATTTTTTCGCATTAAATTTTTTACTTCGATCTCCTTTAGCCCGAACTCGCTTTTAATAGCCTTGAAACTTACTTTGTCACTGAGTGCTGACTCAATTAGTTCGGACAATCGCGCTTGAGAGAAGTTTCTTTCACCGCTTTGCATCAGATGTGATGATTTAGCAGGAGATAATAGAAAATTACAGAACCAATAGCTCCTGCTATAGCTGCTTGAGCAAACCTAGTTCTCATTTTTGCAGCCATTTCTTTCATTTTCTCGGGATCTGGCCCGAAAATAAGTTCAACAGAGTCTTGAAGTGTTTCTTTATCACTTGGAAATTGACCTTTTGCTTTCATAGCTGCAGTTGACATTCGCCTAGATCTCATGATTTATTCTCCTTATTGTGTTTCATAAATATGTTCTGGATCTAAAAGATGACAACTGGGTGTGTCATTTTGCCTCAGATTCCGAAAAAAATTTTTTTTAGCTTGGTTTTAAAAAAAATAGACCTACTTAAACGCGTACAAACAATGCGGAGATTTAAAAATGAAAAAAATTATTGCGTCTATATTCGTCATTACACTCTTTGGCTCAAGCGCGTATGCAAGTGGCTGCAGCGAAATGGCGGCATTCAATACAAAAATAAAGAAAGCATTAAAAACAGCGTCTTTTAACGAAAAGACTCTAGCGAATATAAAAAATTTGCAGTCTGAATGCAAAAGGCAGCATGACATGGGAATGTCTGTGAGTGCGATAAGTTCATGCAACAAGGCGCTCGATTTGGTAGCTGTTAATTAAGACTAGAATAAAACTTGGGATTGTGGAGTAAGTTATGAGTAACAAAGAGAAGAAATTTACTAAGCTGGACGTCGTAAGCGGAAAGTCGTATTTTATTTGCCAATGTGGTCAGAGCCTAAAGTACCCACTATGCGATGGAAGCCATAAAAATACCTCCTTCAGTCCTGAGAAATATGTCGCGTCTGCAGACACTTCTGTGAGTGTCTGCGGATGCAATGAATTAAAAACAGTTGTTTGCGACTGCGCGTAATAAGGAGTGATTACATGAACGCAATTGTGAAAAGATTAGAACGGTTTAACAGCGCTATACCGGAATTTTGTACGTCTCATTGGTTATTAAGAATACCTCTAGCGTTATTGTTCATACAAATGGGATTGATGAAGTTGCCCATAGACCCTGCTGAAGCAGAATCCTATGGTCTTTCTGTTCTTGTTTGGTGGGTTGTAGCTCTTGGTGAGTTAGGTAGCGGGCTCGGTTTGATAGCAGGCGGATTGTTTAACACAAGAAAAATACCAAGTTGGTTGGGAGATACCCTAACGCGGTTTAGCGGGTTTACTATAGGTTGTATAACTACTGGCGTGATATGGATCGGCGAACCCGAAAGCTTTCTAGACGTAATTTTGTATGACAATCTTCACGTGTTTATGTGGGTTGGAGGATTATTTTTTGCTCTACGTGGAAATCGTGCTTAATATGTTTGGGGGACCTTAAACGTCCCCTATATTTCTATCAGCATCAAACTTTTTATTAAATAATTTTTGTGGAAATCGCTTTGACAGTTTTTCCTTATTACCATTTATAATATCCACTAAGTCAACCTTCAGCGCTAGACAAGCTTGAGCTATATACCACAATATATCTCCCAATTCTCTTCTCATGTGTTCATGCGCGACAACATCAAAATCCTTTTCCTGAAACATTATTTTCTTAATTATTTCATTAAATTCTCCAACCTCTCCAGATAAACCAATACCAGCTGTTAGCAATCGTGACATCTCGATATCTTTGGAATTGAGATAATTGATACGTTCCCTCATTTTATCCGATGATTTTGAAGCTTCACTTGTCACTTTATCTACGAAATCCATATACTCTTCTAGCAAATTTTGTTGCATTTTTTATCCTATTTTGATTTAACCTAATATTGATCACTTTATATCCTTACCATCCTTTCGAATGTAATCATCTTTTGATTTAAACTCTTCGCCCTCCTTCAATAGACTAGCACCAGGAATGAAATTTACCTCTATCCGAATTCCATCTGGGTCTTCAAATAATACATAATAATAACCTGGAGCCCAATCTCATTCTTCGGGGCCACGTACAACTTTTGCATTGATCTGGGTCAAAAGCTCATAAGTTCTATCGACATCATCACGACTTTTAGCTCTTAAACATAGATGATGAAGACCAACCCTATATTGTTGGAAGGTTTCGGCTGAAAATTCAGGATCACATCTTCTTATACCTATAGCCGTTCTACCTCCAACATGATAGCAAAAATCCTGTCCATCCATAACACAGATCATTCCAAATTTTGGCAAAAGGCTTTTGTAAAATTGTCTTGCTTCACTAAAACGTGTAACCGTTAATATTACATGAGCCATACCATTAATCTCAATTTCACTCATGTCGTAGTCATCGCACTTCCAAAAGACTTTACCTTATCTGCTTTTCCTGGCGATGAAGGAATGTTAAGACCTCTGTCACAAGCTGGACGTATACGCATTTGTTCCATCCATCTTTCCAAACTTTCCAAACCCTCCGTCGAAACTCGTGCCCATTTATGACTCCTTATCCAAGACCAATTGGCAATATCCGCGATAGAAAAGTCCCGAGCTAGCCATTCAGATTGACTGAGCCGTACATCTAAGACTTCATATAATCTTCTTGTTTCATTATGATATCGTTTGCGCGCGGCAGGAACATCGTTTGGGAAGTACCGTTCAAAAACTACTGCCTGCCCTTGCATTGGCCCTATCCCGCTTGCTTGGAACATTAACCATTGTAAGACTAATGTTCGATCAGGTTCATTAATTGGTAATAACTGGCCAAACTTTTCTGCCAAATAAATAAGGATGGCGTTTGAGTCAAAAATGATGGTGCTGTCTTTTCCCATTGTTTTTAACACTGGAATTCGTCCATTGGGATTTATTTGTAAGAACCAGTTTGAATGCTGCTCGCCTGATTGTAAATCTATAAGCTGTACCTCGTATTGAGCTCTTAACTCTTCAAGAGCCATAGCTACTTTCCATCCATTTGGAGTGGGTGCAGTGTAAAGTTTATACATAGTGTATCCTAAGGATAAAATGCTATTATACTAAATAAAAAAGCACAAGTTCGTTCTATTTGATAGCGTGAGTATAGTAGGAGATTATTTTGAAAAAAGTTGATTGGTATTTTGATTTTATTTCTCCCTTTGCTTATTTACAATTTTCACAATTTAAAAAGTTTGAAAATGAGCTTAACATCACAATACATCCAGTCGTATTTGGCGCTCTTCTGAAACATTGGGGTCAACTTGGACCTGCAGAAATTGTCCCTAAAAGAATATTTACGTATCGTTTTTTCAAATGGAAAGCTGACAAGTTAGGGATAAAATATACTATGCCTCCCTCACACCCATTTAACCCTCTACCGGCCTTGCTGTCATGTATCGCAGGAAATTCAACCTATGAAGTAACTAAAGAAATCTTCGACATTATCTACAAACAAGGACAACAACCGGATCAGAAAGAGGGAATAGAGAAACTAGAAGCCGTAGTAAATGAATACACATCATCAACGCATTCGACACAAAATGAAAGTGCTCTTAAAAAGATATTGCGTGCCAACACATCTAAAGCTATAGAAAATGGCGTATTTGGCGTACCAACGTTTGTAGTCGAAGGACAAGTTTTTTGGGGAGGAGATGCATCGGATATGATGTTAGACTTTATAAAAAATCCTGAGCTATTTTCTTCGGAAGAGATGAAGCGCATTTCTTCCATGCCGATGGGTTTAATAAGAAACAAACCCTAACTGACATTTTCATTTTAATTGGGCTATCTCTCTAATATGATTTGGTGACAAACCGCAACAGCCGCCAATAATATTTACCCCTTCCTTAATCCATTTTTCAGCAAAGGATTTAAGTTGTTTAGGTTTTATTACTTTATTGAAGTCCCAATTCGGTGACACCCATCCGCCCGAGTCCGGATAAACCATAAGTGGTCCATCAAAAAAGTTTCTTAATACCTTTAACGACTCGCTTACGGCGTTTACATCAGTGTGCATAATGCCAGCAACATCGATATTAAAATCTTTGACTATATTAACAATTCTTTCAAAAGGAATATCATCTTCTTCCATAAAACTTAACACAAGACCTGTCTCGCTCAATCGAGTTGAGAAACCTGCCCATACGGGTTTTTTACTTTTTGCTGCAGCTTCAAAGACTGATAGCATTCTATCAGGGTGGTACATCATTTCTAAAATAATAATATCACACCCATTTTCAGCTAAAAACAGAGCCATTTCCTCACAATTTTCTCTCAATCTATTTTCGGAAACTCCGTGTTTTGGATCAGATTGCTTTGCGCCGTCAGGTATCGGAAGTCTATGAGATAAAGATCCTGCAATTAATATATCGTCTCTTTTTGCCTTTATTTTTGCTTCTTGCGCTGCAAAAATCGCTTTTGAATTAATTTCTTTAAAGCTATCTGCCAGACCTGCTGCTTCTAACATTAAACGACTAGATGCATAGGTATTTGTAGTGATCACTTCTGCACCTGCATTTATGTAATCTAAATGAATTTGTTCCAAAACTTGAGTATTTAGTGAGGCGGACCCACACCAAGTTTCATCCATCTCTATACCCCTAAATTGCAACTCAGTTCCTACGCCTCCATCCAGTATAATCAAATTATTTTCATCAATTTTCTTTTTAAGGGTCTCATATTCAGTTTCCATTAAATATCCTTTTTTTGCCTTGTAATTTAGTCTTTAGCACTTTAAGCAAAAAAAAGTGAAGCGAATAGTTTTTTTGGAAATTTAATGACAATCGACAACAGTCAAATCATCCTTTATTTTTTTGCATTAATTATTTTGTTTCTTACCCCTGGTCCTGTTTGGGTGGCACTAATTGCTAGGACAGTTTCTGGTGGAGCTAAATCTTCAATTTCGCTTGCTCTAGGCGTTTCTCTAGGTGACATGCTTTGGCCCTTTGCGGTTTATTTTAGCTTGGGTCTTCTTATATCAATTTATTCCGATATTTTATTGATATTTCGATACTTTGCTTCTTTTGTTTTAGTCTTGATGGGATTGCATATAATATACTCAAGGAATAAGCTGTTAAGTGAAGATCACCGTCTTACTAAATCAGGATTTGTTGCAGGTTTTTATGCAGGCTTCATCGCTGTAACTGCAAATCCCAAAGCATCACTTTTCTATATGACACTTCTTCCAGGTTTTTTCAATTTTGAATTAATAGGTCTTGTTGATGTTTTTCTGATTTCAGTTCTCTCTTTTTCCGTCCCGATGATAGGAAATATTTTAATGATACTTTTCGTTGCAAAAATTAGGTCACTATTATCTTCTCCAAACGCAATTAGTTTAACGAATTTAATTTCTGGTATACTCTTGGTACTTGTAGGAATATCCATATCGATTTTTTAGTTAATCTATTTCCTTTCTTATTCTGATAGAGTATCCGTAATTCACTTTTTCCTATGTGGATCGCCCTTAGGTAATATATCTCGAATATAATCCCTTTGTTTCCACTCTGGTGGCGGAGGTACTCCCTTTCCTTTTCTAGGAATATGCGGGGATGGTTTACTCTCTTTTAAATTTGGTACGTATCGCGGGCAATTTGGATAAATTTCGCATTTTATTCGCACAACAAACTTAGCACCATGGTGTTTTTCCAAGGATTTTCTATCCCTATGAATACTCGCCTGTCCATTAATCCTTATACGGCGACTTTTTCCGTCAAAATTTACGAATAATAACGCAACATTTGGATTTTTTATGATATTACCAGCTGTCCGATACATGGAATTCCCATCATATTCTGGATATTCAATTACTCCTCCCTCAAGTATCTTCACAAATCCCGGATCCCCTGATTTTATATTACAATCAATATATTCTTTCCAAGAGCTCGCTATAAAGAAGAATTGCGCATTTTTTATAAATTCTTTTTCATCATCCCAAAACTCATAGTGCTTTCTGTTTGTTTCGATGGCTTCAGCTGTTCTGCGTCCGTCAAATAGATCCTGAAACTCTCTCATTCCCTCATGAAAAAAATCTCTGTTCCTAAAGTCATTCATATATGTCTCACAATTTTTTATTTTTGTTACAGAAAGTTACATCAAAGTATAGCATTTGGACAAAAGAAAATAGCCCAACAACTTTATTATTTCCTTAAAATCATCCTCCCAGCACGAGTAGAACTTTGTGACGGTAATAAAATAGATGCCAGAACAATAATAACAGAAAACAAACTTAAAAAACTAAAAAGCTCCGACAACTTATATCCCTTGTCCAACATAAAACTACATGTTGGTAGAACAGTAGCGCCAACTCCAAGATTAAGAACAAACTTCATGCTGAGAACGCGATTCCTCCAACCATCAGGAACATACCGTACCATAACAGCATCAATAATTGGAATTTGGCCAAAAACAAAACAGACCGCTAACGTCATAAAGAATAATAGCTTGTAACCGTCGAATTGAGACGCCAAATATATAAAGATTATCTGACCAATTGAGACGATAAATAAAACTATTTTCGGCGATATACGATCAATAAACCATCCAACAACAACCTGTGAAAAAGAAGATATTGCATAGACAAAAGAAGCAAGTAGTCCAGTCATCGCAACAGAAAGCATAAGGTTTTCCATATAAAGCTCCAAATACCGAGGAACGAGGAAAGTTACCGCTGTAAAAACGAAACCTCCAAAGGTGGTACTAATTGCTAAGGCTAAAAGAGCTTGCCTCCAGCCATGAGAAAACTTTTCAGACTTTATTTTAGGGGATCCTCCATTTTGCGACTCCATAGGTTTGAGAGCACGCGCAAAAAGTATTCCGTAAATTATGCATATTATTCCAGATATCAAGAAAGCCATTTTCCAATCACTATAAAAAATAATAATGCCTGTAATTAATGGAGCACTAGCTACGCCCATATTTCCGAATAAGCCATTGACACCGAGGCGTAGACCGACGCGCTCTTTTGTTTCCAATAGCATTGCTATTCCGACCGGATGAAAAATAGCAGCAAAAAAACCCAAGCTGGACAAGCCTAATACCAAATGGAGTGATGTGTAAGAAAAACTTATCAGGATCGACGAAATGCCTATCCCAAAATGAAATACTACCATTGTAATAGATCTTGAAAAAATGTCAGCTACTCTGGCTGCTATTGGTGATGCAATACCAAACAGAATAAATCCCAATGTTGCTAGCTTTATAGTTTCACCATAGGTGAGCCCTATGTCCCGCCCTGCATCATAAGCTGCCTTGGCAAAGACAAGAATTATGAAGTGGTCTAAAAAATGGCTAATAAAAAGATATATATCAGGAATTTTTTTGTTTCGAAAGCGTGAAAGCATGATAGTTTACTATCACGATTTACTCAAAACGGGATATTGAATAATTACTTTTGCATATCACTTTTGTTAAAAGGTTAATTTTTTTATGGGATCATAAAGGGCATCAAAATGAATAAAGAAAGCACATATATTCCACCTGAGGTTTGGGAATGGGATAAGCCTAGTGGGGGGGCATTTGAAAGCATAAACAAACCCACGGCTGGCTCTGCTTATGACCAGAAGCTTCCCAGAGGAAAGCATCCATTGCAATTATACTCTCAGGGAACGCCAAATGGAGTAAAAATAACATTGATGTTAGAGGAGCTACTAGCTTTGGGGCATGAAGGCGCAGAGTACGACGCGTGGCTTTGCCGAATAAATAAAGGTGAGCAGTTTTCATCTGGTTTTGTAGAAATAAACCCCAATTCAAAAATTCCGGCGTTACTAGATCAGTCAAATGGAAAAGAACAACGAGTTTTTGAGTCCGGTGCTATTCTCTTATACTTAGCCGAAAAATTTTCAGAGTTTTTGCCAACAGAGCCAAACAAGCGTACTGAATGCCTTTCCTGGTTATTTTGGCAAATGGGAAGCACGCCTTATTTGGGGGGCGGCTTTGGGCATTTTTATTCCTATGCGCCTGAAAAATTTCAATATCCAATAGACAGATATGCGATGGAAACCAAACGCCAGTTGGACGTATTGGACCAAAGATTAACTCAAACTGAATACTTAGCTTGTGAAAAATTTACTATTGCTGATATAGCATCTTGGCCATGGTACGGACAGCTCGTGCTTGGTCGATTATATAGCGCTGGTAACTTTTTGGATGTGTCTTCATATAAAAATGTCGTTGCTTGGGCTGAAAAAATAGATCAAAGACCAACAGCGAGTAAAGCACGGATGGTTAATCGTATAGCAGGAAACCCAAAATTTCAGTTGCATGAAAGACATGACGCGTCGGATTTTGAATTAAAAACGCAGGACAAACTTGACGTTTCTGAATAGTTTTATTTTTCATTGGATATCTACGTGACCAAAATTCTTGAAAGTTTAAAGCTTTTATAATATCTTTAATGATGTATCGGGAGAAACTAGCAATAGTTGCCGAAGGAGCAACCGCCCCGGAAACTCTCAGGCAAAAAGGACCGGTATAGACTGAACACTCTGGAGAGCGACTTTAAATAGTCCGCCGAAGGGATAACGATCTCAGGCAAAGGAACAGAGGGGGCATTCTTGGATGTGTACTTACACACATCTTTAACGAATGCCGGTAAAATCATATAATACCGGAATAAGAAGGTTAAGTTTTGACAGAGCTTAAAAAGACAGCTTTATACGATCTTCATCGATCTCTCGGTGCTAAAGCGATACCTTTCGCTGGATATGAAATGCCTGTTAATTACCCTTTAGGAATTATGAAAGAGCACTTATATTGCAGAAAGTCTGCAGGCCTTTTTGATGTTAGTCATATGGGGCAGCTAGTCATTTCGTCTAATACACATTCTATGAAATTCATTGCCTCTGAATTGGAAAAACTTCTTCCCATTGATGTATTAGGTCTTAGTGAAGACAGGCAGAGGTATGGGTTTTTACCAAATAAAGAGGGAGGAATCATAGACGACCTGATGATATCAAATAGAGGCGATCACTATTTTGTTGTTATAAATGCTTTGAGAAAGGAAATTGATTTTAAATATCTTAGAGAAAATATTTCTAGAGAAATCGATGTTGACTTAATTAAGACAAGAGCACTTATTGCTATTCAAGGTCCTCAATCAGAAAAGATTTTATCCAACCTTATCGGAGAATTAAGTTCCTTAAAGTATCTTGATGTGAATAACTTTTCGTATAAAGGAGAGATACTATGGGTTTCAAGGTCTGGCTATACTGGACAAGATGGATTTGAAATATCACTACCTAACAGTCTATGTGAAGTTTTCTGTAAAAACATTCTCGACCAAGATGGTATTGAACCGATTGGATTGGGAGCCAGAGATACCCTCAGACTGGAATGTGGGCTTTGCCTATATGGGCAGGACTTAAACGAAACAATTACTCCTATTGAGGCCGGTTTAAAATGGGCTATCCAAAAAGTTAGACGGACTGGAGGGGAGCGAGAAGGTGGTTTTGTGGGGCAAGAAAAGATTTTGAACCAAATTGAGGAACAACCTTATTTCAAGAGAGAGGCTTTTTTTCCCGATGGGAGAGCTCCACTAAGATCTGGGACTAAACTGTTTAGTGATGATAGTGGAAAGAATGAAATTGGTGTGATCACATCTGGCGGCTACTCACCATCTCTTGAAAGGCCGATTTCAATGGGGTATTTGAACCATAATAAATTCAATGTTGATGAACCAATTTTTGGTGAAGTAAGAAACAAGTTCTTTTCTGTAACACTTACAAAATTACCGTTCGTACCAACCAATTTTAAAAGAAATTAAGAGGAGATAATAGTATGAAATTCACAGAAGAGCATGAATGGCTTGAGTCTGACGGAGATATGGTCAAGGTTGGCATCACAGAGTATGCCGCGGAACAATTGGGAGATATTGTATTCATTGAACTACCAGATGTAGGAACTTCAGTTACCAAAGGGCAAGAAATAGTTGTTATAGAAAGTGTAAAGGCAGCATCGGATATCCTGGCACCTCTTGATGGAGAAATTACTGATATCAATAACGCAATAGTGGATGACCCATCTATGGTTAACAACGATCCAACAGGCGAAGCTTGGTTTTTCAAAATGTCCTTAAAAAATCAAGGAGAGCTTGATGGTCTAATGAGTGAAGACGAATACAAGAAATATATCGAATAACTTAATTTTAGGGGGAAAAAATGAATTTTGAAAATAATAATTTTGAGCCAACAGAGTATCTACCTTACGATTTTGCTAATAGGAGGCACATAGGTCCATCGCCTCAAGAGATGGAAAAAATGCTTAAGCTTCTTGGTCTGAATAGTATTGATCAGTTAATTGATCAAACAATTCCTCCATCCATAAGACAAAAAAAATTACTTGATTGGGATAAGCCAAAATCTGAACGAGAGATGCTTTTCCATCTTAGAGAAACAGCGTTAAAAAATAAAAAAATGATGAGCTTAATCGGTCAAGGGTATCACGGAACTATAACACCCCCTGCAATTCAAAGAAATGTTTTAGAAAATCCTGCCTGGTACACTTCCTATACCCCTTACCAGCCAGAAATTTCCCAAGGACGTTTGGAAGCTCTTCTTAATTTTCAAACAATGATCAGTGATCTAACTGGACTAGAAATAGCGAACGCCTCTTTACTTGATGAAGCCACTGCATGTGCAGAGGCGATGACTATGGCAAAAAGGATAACTAAAAACAAGTCCATCAATTTCTTTGTTGACCAAGAATGCCACCCACAAAATATCGAAGTCCTGAAGACAAGAGCACATCCACTTGGGATAAATATTATTATTGGTGATCCGGATAAAGACATTAACTATGAAGATTGCTTTGGAGCGATATTCCAATATCCTGGAACTTTTGGCACGCTCAGAGACTTTACAAATGTGACTAATAAACTGCACGAAACTGGTGCTCTTGTTACAATTTCAGCAGACCCAATGTCGTTAACTTTACTGAAAGAACCAGGTTCCATGGGGGCCGATATCGCAGTGGGATCAACACAAAGATTTGGTGTTCCACAAGGATTTGGAGGGCCCCATGCCGCTTATATGGCTACCAAAGAGACTTACAAGCGCTTTCTTCCTGGCAGAATTGTAGGTGTTTCCATAGATAGTAAAGGTAATAAAGCGTATCGATTGGCTCTACAAACAAGAGAGCAACATATTAGACGTGAAAAGGCTACAAGCAACGTGTGTACGGCACAAGCCCTTCTAGCGGTAATGGCATCTTTTTATGCTGTGATGCATGGGCCAGATGGATTAAAAGCTATTGCGCAAAGGATTCATAGAAAAACCGTTAGATTAGCCAAGGGATTGGAGGCACATGGTTTCAACGTGGAACAAAAACACTTTTTTGATACGATTACAATAGACGTCGGTCCCATGCAAAATGTAATCCTCAAATCAGCAATTAGTGAAGGAATTAATCTTAGAAAGATAGGTAAGTCTAGAATTGGGATATCATTGGATGAGAGAACCAGGCCAGCTATAATTGAGGCAGTATGGAGATCATTTGGTATAAAACGAAAAGATAAAGACTTAAACTCAGGTTATCGAATTCCGAATAAATTATACAGGCTTACTGATTTCCTTACACATCCTATATTTCATATGAACAGAGCGGAGAGTGAGATGACAAGATACATGCGCCGCCTTGTTGACAGAGATATAGCTCTTGATAGATCTATGATACCACTTGGCTCATGTACCATGAAACTCAATGCGGTTGCAGAAATGCTCCCGCTGTCCTGGCCTGAGTTTTCTCAAGTCCACCCATATGCTCCCAAGGAACAAACCTTAGGCTATAACATAATGATAGATAGCTTGTCTAAAATGTTATGTGACGTGACCGGGTATGACTCTATATCGATGCAGTCTAATTCGGGTGCCCAAGGAGAGTATGCTGGACTGCTCACAATTGGGCGATACCATAAATCACGGGGAGATAATAACAGAGACATTTGTTTAATTCCCATGTCGGCACATGGCACAAATCCGGCTTCAGCACAGATGGCTGGATTACAGGTTGTTCCAGTCAATACATCAGATAATGGGGACGTTGATATAAAAGACTTCGAAAGTAAAGCTAAAGAATATAAAGATCGGCTGTCATGTTGCATGATTACCTACCCCTCAACTCATGGTGTATTTGAAGTTAATGTTTCAAAAATTTGCGCAATTACCCATAAATTTGGTGGTCAGGTTTACCTTGATGGTGCAAATCTGAATGCAATGGTTGGATTAGTTAAACCAGGCGAGATTGGCGCTGATGTAAGCCATTTAAATCTTCATAAAACTTTCGCGATCCCCCATGGTGGTGGTGGGCCAGGAATGGGGCCTATAGCGGTCAAAGATCATTTAACTCCATTTCTTCCAGGAAATCCAGTTGAGGATAATGATGGAGGAGCTGTTGCTGCTGCTCCATTTGGATCAGGTTCAATTTTGACTATTTCATGGGCTTACTGTTTAATGATGGGCGGAACAGGGCTCACGCAAGCTACAAGAGTAGCCATTTTGAATGCCAATTATATTGCAAAAAAATTGGGAAAGTTTTATCCCATTCTTTACACTGGGCCTGAAGGAAGGATTGCACATGAATGTATCGTAGACATTAGACCCCTAACTAAAGATACAGGTGTTACTGTTGATGATATTTCAAAGAGATTAGTTGATTGTGGTTTTCATGCACCAACCATGAGCTTTCCAGTTGCAGGAACTCTCATGATTGAACCAACAGAGAGTGAAACCAAAGCAGAACTTGATAGGTTTTGTGATGCTATGATAGCGATTTTCCATGAAGCAAAGGATATTGAAGAGGGTCGTATCGATCCGGATAATAATCCTTTGAAAAACGCTCCTCATACAGTTGAAGATCTAGTTGGAGAGTGGAATAGACCATATACTAGAGAGCAAGCTTGTTTTCCTCCCGGGTCCTTTCGTGTGGATAAGTATTGGCCGCCAGTAAATAGAATTGATAACGTCCATGGGGATAGAAATCTGATTTGTACGTGTCCGCCCATGTCTGACTTTCAAGGGATGAGCGATGGAAACTAATTTTTTTATAGCTTTTGGTCTTTTGTTCGTTTTACACTAAATTTTAAATTGGGCATTTGGTTGCCTATTAAAATCAAAGCTTTCTGTAATAAAAAATGTCAAAAGTTAAACGTAAATTAACAACAATTCTTGCTACCGATTGTGTCGGCTTTAGCAAAAGAATGGATGAAAATGAAGAACTAACACTTGAAAACCTAAAAGCCTGCAGATCTATAATTGATCCAAAGATAAAGGAATTTGGTGGAAGAATTTTTTATACAGCAGGTGACTCAGTAATAGCGGAGTTTGAAAGTCCTGTTGAATGCGTGAACGCAGCAATAGGTTTTCAAAAAGCTATTAATGATAGAAATAATACGCTTTCTGAAGAATCTCAGCTGGACTGGAGAGTTGGTATACATCTCGATGACGTCATAATTGAAGGAGATAATGTCTATGGTAACGGCGTAAACATTGCAGCTAGACTTGAGACTGCCTGTTCTCCGGGACAAATATTACTTTCAACAGCAGTACAAGATCAGGTTAATAAAAGAATAAATTTTAGTATTGAAGATGCTGGGACAAAATCTTTAAAAAATATTGACGAGGCCTTTCAAGTATATGGAATCTCTCCCTCTGGCGAAAAAATTTCTAAGACCGATGCACTTAAAGAAAAGGACGCTCAAGAGGCGGTTAAAAGTTATAAACCAAAATTAGCAGTTTTACCTTTTGATAATATGAACAATGATGAAGACAGCGGTTATTTAGTTGATGGTGTTGTTGAAGATTTAATTACAGAGTTTTCACGAATACGAGAACTTGAGGTCTTATCCAGACAGTCTTGTTTCGAATTTCGTGATACTTCTAGCAGCATACGAGATTTTTGCAAAAAGTTTGGAGTAGATTACGCAGTTTCAGGTAGCATTCGTACATCTGGTAAGCGAGTTAGAATTTCCGTAGAATTATCAGACTCGAGTGATGGTAAAGCTCTTTGGAACAATAAGTATGATCGTATCCTAGAAGACATTTTCGATGTGCAAGATGAGATTGTGAGAAAAATATCAATAGCACTTCTGGGCGAAATTGAAATTTCAAGTCTCGAACGAGCTAATCGTAAACCAACTGAGAATCTTACCTCATACGAATTATTACTTAGAGGCAAAGTGTTGCACCATAAATTTAAGAAAGAGGCTTGCCTTGAAGCTATAGATTCATTCAATGAAGCGATTCAGGCTGACAATAATAATGGGCAGGCATATGCCTGGAAGGCTTGCGCGATTGGTCAGGGAATGGGTCGTGGTTATTTAGAAGGTGATATGAAAGAGTGGTGGGATAATTCCATGCAGTGTATAGAGAAAGCTCAACAGCTAAATGATAATGATTTTGAAGTCCATAGAATGCTGGCAGAAGTTGCCTTAAGCACCCACGATTTCAAGGCTGGAGAAAGACATGCTCGAACGTCATTTAAGATGGTTCCAAATGATCCGAGAGTATTATCGGTGTATGGAGAAATACTTTCTAGAACTGGTTCAACAGAAAAGGGAATAGAACTTCTAGAAAGTGCTCTGGAATTAGATCCCATACCAATGGGGAAAACAAATACAGATCATAGAACTAGAGCCGTTCTATTTGGTTATTTTATGGATCGAAACAGTCACAAGTGCAAGGAGCTCATAAAAAACCTGCAAGAGGTTGACTTTAAATCATGGCTAGTGACCGCAAAAATTTGTGATGATGAAGAGTTAGAATATACTTCAGAAGTTTGGTTTACTGAAAATAAAGATCATTTCAAGGAAATGGATTGGGAAATGGAAATAGACAGGTTTCATTTAAATAATGAAGGTTTGCAAAAATCTCTTGTAGGCTTTGTTGAAAGCCTTTTCAATTAACTCAATCACCGGCATACATTAATGACAAAGTTTCAGCGTACATAGCTAACTTTTTTATTCCCTTAATTTCCATCAATCTCTCAATTCTGACAAGAACGGAATTGTCTTCACGTATTATCACTTTCAATATCTTCGATTTAAGCCTTATAAATGACCCAACTTTTACTGGAGAAATGAATCTAACTTTATCAATCCCATAGTTTAGAGTATGCTTTAGGTTCTCAATATGAATTTTGTTTTTTCCCAACGTAGGAGAAATGCAAAGGCTTAATAACCCGTGAGCAATTGTTTTTCCATCTGGCATTTCATTTAATGCTCTTCCTGTATCAACATGAATCCACTGATCATCACCTGAAAGCTGTGCAAAGGCATTGATAAGTTGCTGATCAATTAAAAACCAATCACTAAAGCCCAACTCATAATTCTCAAATTTCTTTAAATCCCTTGGATATTTTAATTTAAGCAATTACAAAACCTCGAAGAGTCCAGCAGCTCCCATACCTCCTCCAACACACATAGTGCAAACAACAAGCTTTGCATTTCGCCTTTTCCCCTCAATTAATGCGTGCCCTACCAGTCTAGCACCTGACATTCCGAATGGATGGCCGATAGATATCCCTCCTCCATTTACATTTAAAATTTCGTTTGGAATTCCTAAACTATCTCTACAGTGAATCACTTGGCTTGCGAACGCTTCATTTAGCTCCCAGAGATCAATATCGTCCATTTTTAACGCATTATTTTTCAGAAGCTTTGGTACCGCATATACCGGACCTATTCCCATTTCATCAGGATCACAACCGGCAACAGCCATACCTCTATAAACTCCCAGAGGGCTTAGCCCCCTCCGCTCAGCTTCTTTTGACTCCATCAAAATACTTGCAGATGCTCCGTCTGACAATTGAGAAGCATTCCCTGCAGTGATGTGACTTCCCTCACTTATGTGAATGCCATCTTTAAAAACCGGTTTGAGCGCGCTTAAGCCCTCCAAACTTGTGTCAGGTCGGTTCCCCTCATCTTTTATTAAATTAACCTCGTGAAAAGTCGCAGTTTTACTTTCTTTATCGTAATATTTCATTGTCGCCTTAAGAGGCGCAATTTCATCATCCATAAACCCATTTCTTTGGGCATGTGCTGTTCGCATTTGTGACTGTAACGCGTATTCATCTTGTCTTTCACGAGATATTCCATATCGATCTGCTACTGTTTCCGCTGTTTCAATCATAGTCATGTAAAGCTCAGGCATTTCATTCTCAAGCCAAGGATCTCTAGCATTATCCATTCTAAAATTTTCATTTCTGACTAAAGAAACAGACTCAACTCCACCCCCCACGGTAATATTCATTCCATCAGCAATTATCTGTTTGGCTGCAGTAGCTATTGCCATCATCCCCGATGCACATTGTCTGTCTATTGACATTCCAGGTACACTTGCAGGAAGCCCAGCTCTAAGTAAAGATTGCCTTGCAATGTTTCCTTGCTGCGTACCTTGCTGAGCTGCTGCCCCTACTATCACATCATCAATCTCATTAGGATCTACTTTTGCTCGTTTTACTGCCTCTGAAATAGCATGCCCTGCTAAAGTTTGTGCATGAGTATTATTGAACGATCCACGGTATGCTTTCCCAATAGGGGTTCTAGCTGTCGATACTATAACGGCTTCTCTCATCGGAGTTATCTCCCTGATAATCTTAATTTGGTTTGTTACTGGTTATACTTTAACATAACAATACTAGGTCTATAATAATTAAATGATACAATGTTGAAATATATCGTCTATTACAGCTTCTCTCAGGCAGAAATAAGCAGTAGTGAGCTTAAAGAATTATTACAAAAAGCAAGAGAATGGAACGAAGCTCATGAAATCACAGGATTACTTATTTATAGGTATAATAAAAAGTTTAAAAGAGGTAACTTCCTTCAAATCATCGAGGGACCAAAAAAATCAATCTCGCCAACATGGGATAGAATTTCTGCTGATTCTAGACATCATACTATAACAGTTTTAGAGGATGGGAGTTTTGAAGAAAGAAACTTTTCGACATGGTCTATGGGTTTGAAGAACTTAAATACCGAAGCACTGGAGGACGTTCCAGGATTCATCAATATTAATGATGACCAATTTTGGTCCAACCCAAATAATTTGAAACCTACGGCTTTAAATATGTTAAGAAAATTTTATGATATGGGTTGATTAAAAGAAATCTATAGAGACTTAATTACTTTCTGTTTTGCTTCAGCACTTAAAGCTACAACTACCCCTTTGGTAATTTTTTTTGTTTTTTCATACGGCTCTTTTTTTTCATCGACACCTTCAAGCTTTACTATTTTTTTTAAGCCCTCGGCTAACACTTTTGATGTTAGTATATCTGTTTTAATCAACCCACTCACCTTTCCTAAATATAGGTACTATTTCTCCACTTTTCCTAAAACCATCAATGTCAATCTCACCCGACCCAATCATCCAATCAATATGGATCATGCTTGAATTGCCTCCTCGCTCCCTTATTTCTGCCGTCGAAAGGTTAGTGTCTCCTTTAAAGCACTTAGAGTAACACTGGCCAAGAGCTATATGACATGCAGCATTTTCATCAAAAAGTGTATTGTAAAACAAAAGTCCAGAGTTCGAAATTGGTGAGCTATTAGGCACGAGTGCTACTTCTCCCAATCTTCGAGCTCCTTCATCAGACTCTAAAACCTTCTTCAAAACGGTTTCACCTTTGCTAGCTTTTGCATCTGTGATACTACCTTTTTCAAAAACAACTCGAATATTATCAATTAACGTTCCTTGATGCGATAACGGTTTAGTAGAAGATACATAGCCCTCGACTTTCAGCGCATGTGGGGTGGTGAACACTTCTTCAGAAGGAATATTAGGATTACAAATAACACCATTTTGAGCCATTGAAGCGCCACCCATCCACTCGTGGTCATCAGCCAAACCTACCTTCAAATCAGTGCCTGGCCCCTTGAAATGTATTTCTTCAAAATTTTTTTGATTTAACCATTCCCTTTTCTTCTTTAGTTTCTGATTATGTGTCTTCCATGATGCAACGGGATCTTCTGTATTAACGCGCGAAGCCATAAATATGGCCTCAGCTAATCGGGCTTGCGCTTCACCCTCAGCTAGGTCAGGGAACATTCTTTTTGCCCAAGCTAGGCCCGGCCAAGCTATAATATTCCAGTTAATATCAAACTGGGTAATTCGTTCTCTTGCCGGTTTGTAAGCTTTAGAGTTAGCTTTATTTGCTCTTGCAACTTTTTCTGGGTCCACATCTGTTAATAACATTGGGTCATCACCAGCAATTGCCATTCTAGCCGTATTGTTATCAAACGCTTCTCCCATACCCTTGTAGAGCCAATCTGCTGCTTCGTCGAAGCTTTCGACAGATGCGTATTTATATCTTGCGAGGGTTATTTCGCTGTCGGAAAGAAAAGGTGTTACTAAGCCTGCCCCCGCTTTGTAAGCATGCTTAGCTATTAATCTAACTAGTGGTAGTGCATCTGATGGAGCAGTAATCAACAAGTTTTGTCCTTTTTGGAGACCAACACCAGTACTTACTGAGAGTTCAGCAAGTTTGTCTAACTTCTCAAAGTTTATGGATCCCATAGTTGTTAACCTTTCATATTAAATGCTAGCATGAATAACCCAGAAGGTATTACAGTTCTGAAAATTAATTCTACTTTAATTTCATATCTGAATAGATGAAATAATTAGTCTTTTACAGAAATCAACCTTTGATTAAGTACAGATGGCAAAGATTTTTTTTTGTAACTTTTAAATGTGGCTAGTAATCCAACATCCAGTAGGCACTCTATGCCAATGACCGTAGAGTACGCTAAAGAGAATACACCGACATTGTAAAATGTTTCTTGATTAAATCCTTGGCCATAGAAACACCAAAACGCTACCCAAAGAATTATTCCACCCTGATAAACACCAGTTAAAGATATAACTTGCCTATACTGCAAATCTGTGTACGCGATGTTAGCCGGTATTATCTTCTTTGAAATGTACGAAACCGCAAATAACGGAAATAGTAAAGTTGATATGTTTATGTAGAGCTGCGGTAAATCTGATGGAGCTAACAAAATTCCCTGCAAAGATAAACCTGCAACCAGACCAAAAGCTGTTGCTCCAGCACCAAAAAATAAGAACAAAGTTGCACCAAATATAAAATGGACCTCTGATACACCGAGTGGGTACTGTGGGAGGACCTCAAAAAAGGAAAAAACAAAAATAGTTGTTATCAGACATCTGACAGCTGTTATCAAAACAGATGTGCTATGAAACATTCGCTGAATGAGCAATTTCAATCCTAATGCTATTGCTGTTGCGCTGGTTAAATAACTAAGTCCGATTTTTGCGCCGTTTACTACTCCAGGTTCTATATGCATTTTGTATTTCCTTTAAATTTCTATAACTAAATCGTATTTTACTAAGCTCATTTCTGTCAATAAAAACTGGCATTAAAAAACTGAATTTTTATTATTTTCAAGAAAGCTTTTCGACCATATTTTTCATAAAGCTTAGGCCAAGTTCAAATTGAGATTTCTCAATGTATTCATTAGGTTGATGGGCTACGGAAATATCACCTGGCCCACATATAACAGCGGAATACCCTCTTTCTTGAAATTGACCAGCCTCAGTGCCATAAGAAACAAAATGGTTTCCATTATCCCCAGTAATTTGTCTGACAAAAGTTTCAGCTTCACCATTAGTTTCTGGTCTTAACCCTGGTACTGCAGATCTATTTGAGACAACTATTTTTGCATCTTCTGAGATGGCTTTCATGTCAGTTTCTATCTCTTTTACTTTTGCGCTATATTTTTCAATCCAAAAATCAACTTTTTGGTCCGAGACAACTCTTATGTCCATTTCAAAATGACAATCTTTTGCGGTTATATTATGTGCTGTTCCTCCTTTTATAACACCTACATGTAAAGTGGTATAGGGAGGGTCAAATAACTTTGCCGTCTCAGTTATCTCCAATTTTTTATTAACAACATTCTGATGATTTGCCCAATCTATCAACTTTGCTCCATTCATTATTGCGCTAACACCTCTGTCTAATATTGATGAATGAACCTCTTTCCCAACTAAATGTGTTGTAAAACCTAAAGCACCCTTATGTCCAGTTACTGCGAGCATATTGGATGGTTCTCCAACAATTACCATACTAGCTTTTGGCAATTTTTTTATCATTTCGTCTATCATCGGAGGCGCGCCTAAACATCCAACTTCCTCATCATAACTGAGTGCTATTTGGAGAGGTCTTTTCAGTTCACTCTTATTAGCTTCAATCATTGCCCAAATAGCCAATGCATCAAATCCCTTCATATCGCAAGATCCACGACCATAAAGTTTATTATCATTTTCTGTCAGCACCCAAGGATCAGTATTCCAATCTTGGCCCTCAACAGGAACTACATCCGTATGGCCAGACAAAACTACAGCTCCTTCTATTTGTGGACCAACATGAGCGAAGAGTGAAGCCTTATCCTTATCTTCATTATATTTTCTATGTGTCTCTATTTGAAAGGAGTTTAAGTAATTTTCTACCCAGTCAATAAGCTCAAGATTACTCCTATCGCTTACCGTTGGAAAGCTAACTAATTTTTCCAGAATTTCTAAAGCCGATAATTTACTCATCTTATTAATACCCACAGTCCGTTGTTAAGACATAGTGGTTTTTTGCCACTTTTCTATATACCGATGGTTCAGCCTTATAGTTCAAATCATGAATAGGTGATGGAAGAGGTTTAAAGTTTAGATCTCTTTCCGACTTCCTTTTGTCTGGATCCGCAATAGGTACCGCTTTTAACAAATCCTGTGTATAAGGATGCTGAGGATTACGGAATATAGCTTGTCTAGGACCGATCTCAACCAAGCGTCCTAAATACATAACACCAACATCATGGCTTACCCGCTCAACAACCGCCATATCATGACTAATGAATAAAAAAGATAATCCCAAATCAAACTGGAGTTCCATCATTAAGTTTAGTACTTGCGCTTGTACCGATACATCCAATGCGCTCACCGCTTCATCTGCTATTATCAGCTTAGGGTTAAGCGCTAGTGCACGCGCAATGGCTATCCGCTGACGCTGACCACCGGAAAGTTCATGTGGGTAGCGTTGCATAAAACTTCGTGGTAACTTTACACGATCGAAGAGATCACCAATTTTTTCCTGCAATACTTCACGCTTCACCGTTCCGTAGTTACGCAACGGTTCCGCCACTTGATCAATTAACATCATTTGTGGATTTAATGAGGCGAAAGGATCTTGAAAAACCATCTGGATATTGCTCCGGGCTTCCCGCATATCCTTTTGATTAAGTGATAGTATATTCTGACCATCTAAATTCACATCCCCTGATGTTGGGTCTACCAATCGAATGAGCGAGCGTCCCACCGTTGACTTACCACACCCTGACTCCCCAACAAGCGAAAGAGTCTTTCCTTTCATTATAGTAAAAGATACATCCTCAACAGCATGCACGCGTGCCACTGTTCGTCTGAATACGCCCCCTTTAACCGGGTAGCGGGTCACTAGATTGTTCACTTGAAGCAGGGGCTCGTTCGTTCCAATAATAGGCTTTAAGGCCTTGGTCGTTTTCTCCCCTACTAACCGCATGGGTTCGGGATATTTCTTGCTTGCCATCTCTCCAAGTTTTGGAACGGCTGCTAAGAGGGACTTCGTGTACTCATGCTGAGGATTATTAAAAATCTCATGTACTGTCCCCTCTTCAACTTTTTTACCTTGATACATAACAACAACACGATCGGCCATTTGCGCTACCACCGCCATATCATGCGTAATGAACATCACCGCCGTACCTGTTTCCTCCTTCAACCTATTTATCAAAGCAAGTATTTCCGCTTGAATGGTCACATCCAAAGCTGTTGTTGGCTCATCCGCGATTAAGAGTCTTGGCTGACACGCTAGCGCAATTGCTATTACAACTCTCTGTCTCATACCGCCAGAGAGTTCATGTGGAAATTGTTTCAATCGTCTCTCAGGCTCGGGTATTTTTGCCATGGTCATAAGTTCTAAAGCTCTTTTCTTTGCTTCACTCTTTGAAAACCCTTTATGAACTATAAGACCTTCCGTTAATTGTCTTTCAACTGTAAAAACAGGGTTTAATGCGGTCATTGGTTCTTGAAATATCATACCGATTTCGTTACCCCTAATTTGTCTCATTTGAGACTGTTTGGAAACTGCTACGTCAATTAATCCTTTATCACCTCTATTGAATAACAACTTACCACCAGCCAAACTCCCACCGCCAAATTCAACAAGCCTCATCATGGAAAGAGATGAAACCGATTTCCCAGAACCAGATTCACCGACCAAACATATAGTTTGCTGAGGCTTAATCTCAAAGGAAATATCCTCAACTGCCACAACCTTTCCATCCTTTGTATCAAATTCGACGCGTAAATTTTCAAAGGACGCAAGGGATC
Source organism: uncultured Alphaproteobacteria bacterium (assembly GCA_902619165.1). GTDB lineage: Bacteria > Pseudomonadota > Alphaproteobacteria > Rhodobacterales > Rhodobacteraceae > CACIJG01. Next base: position 25,052 of record CACNDI010000008.1, on the reverse strand, counting down.
CGTTATTATCTAGCATTTTTGATCTGATCTCCGATTCAAAATTAAGTTGGCGTTCTATTTTACATCTTGAATTACATCATTTACAATGACAAATCGATATTGCATACTCAATCACTGATTAAAACGGGTTTTAAAATCAGATTCTCGTCTCTACAACTGGTTTTAGACCCTTAACTTGGGAGAAAATAATATGAAAATCAAATCTTTATTTGTGGGATTAGCCGCAGCTCTTATAGCTACCGCTAGTTTTGCAGGAAGGGGTTCTGATGGAAATGTTAGTATTATATACTGGCAAGCACCTTCAATTTTGAACCCATACCTCTCTAGTGGAACAAAGGATATTGAGTCGTCATCGATGATTATTGAACCGCTAGGGAGATATACGGAAACAGGAGCGCTCGTTCCCTATTTGGCTGAAGAGATTCCGACAGTTGAAAATGGGGGCGTTAGTTCGGATCTAATGTCTATCACATGGAAGCTTAAAAAGGGTCTAAAGTGGTCAGACGGTTCGGCAGTTACGTCAGCTGATGTGAAATTTACTGCTGATTACTGCATGCACCCTGAGGGAGGCTGTGCCCAGTTAGCAAAATTTGATGGGGTGACTTCAGTAACAACCCCTGACGACAGAACTATTGTCGTTAAATTTTCTGCACCTAAACCAAACCCTTACGGTCCTTTCATGGGTGGCCAATCGCCAATAATACAGAAAAAACAGTTTGAAAACTGTATGGGCGCAAAAGCACCAAATTGTACTGACGCAAATTTTGGGCCCATCGGAACAGGACCTTTTGTAGTTACAGAATTTAAGCCTAATGATGTCATTCAGATGAAGGCTAATGACAACTACCGCGATCCAAGTAAGCCTGCTTTTGCAACCGTGACTTTCAAAGGTGGTGGAGACGCAACAGCTGCAGGAAGGTCAGTACTCGAAACTGGTGAGTTCGATTATGCTTGGAACCTACAATTAGCGCCTGAAGTTATTGCTAATATGGAAAAAGCTGGAAAAGGTATTGCAATTGCCGGCTTTGGACCATTGGTTGAAAGATTGGAAATGAATTTAACAGATCCATCCCCAGATCTAGATGCAAATACTAGAGCTACGAGGAAGGCTCCCCATCCATTTCTAACAGATATCAACGTCCGTAAAGCACTCTCGATGGCAATAGATAGAACGTTACTTGTAGAAATAGGGTATGGCAAAGCGGGCGATGTAACTTGTGATCTTGTTCCTGCTCCAGATTTGTACGCAGCTAAAAATGATTATTGTATGAAACAGGATATAGCTGGAGCCAACGCTTTGCTAGAAAGCGCTGGATGGAAAAAAGGTTCGGACGGTATCAGAGCTAAGGATGGTGTGAAACTATCTATTCTTTATCAAACATCTACCAATGCCGTAAGACAAGACTTCCAAGCTCTAATCAAAGACTGGTGGCAGCAAATTGGTGTTGAAACTGAGTTGAGGAATCTAAATGCATCAGTTTTCTTTGGAGGGGATCCTGGTTCACCAGATACTTTCCAAAAATTCTATGCTGATGTGGAAATGTACGCAAATACATTTGATGGTACTGACCCTCAAAATTACCTTTCCATGTATAGATGTGGTAACGAGCCAAAGCCAGAAAGCCAATGGCAGGGTGAGAATATTAATAGATATTGCGATCCAGCCTATGACGCGTTGTTAGATGAGTTATCCGCTACCGGAGACCTCAAGAAGAGAGGAGAAATCGGAATTAAGCTCAACAATATGTTGACTAAGGATAGCTACACAATTGTTCCTTTGGTACATAGAGGAAGAGTTTCAGCTCATGCCAAATCACTTGGCGGAGTTGTGTTGAACACATGGGACTCCGAACTCTGGAATGTTGCCGATTGGTACCGAATTAAATAAATTTGTAGAGGCGCAACTCAGGGGTTGCGCCTCTATCTCTTAAACTTCAGCATAAAATTAAAATGCTCAGCTTCATTTCGAGACGTCTATTAATTTCGATCCCAACACTGATTATTATCAGTTTGGTCATCTTTCTGTTGCTTAACTTAGCGCCTAACGATCCTATGGCTCAAGTACCATTAACTGTTCCTCCAGAAGTAAAGCAAAAAATGAGGGAGGCATTAGGGCTTGGACAGCCCCTCTACATTCAATTTTTAAAATGGCTGATTCAATTTTTTTGGATAGAACCTCAAGTGTTTATAGATTACCTTTTTGATACGAGCTTTTCTGAAGGCAAACAAAGAGTAATTAGCTGGCAAACTCGTAGTCCTGTAATGGATATAATTGTTCAACGAATGCCCCAAACACTATGGGTTGTTGGAATGTCTTACGTTGTCGGCATATTAATCGCTATTCCCATAGGGATATATTCGGCTTACAAACAATACTCGGTTTTTGATCAGGTCGGTACTTTCGTTACTATGATAGGTTATTCAGTCCCACCGTTTTTCACTGGAGTATTCGTCATAGTGATTTTTTCTGTCCAATTGGGGTGGTTGCCATCAATTTATGACACAACACACTCTGTGGTCGATTGGGAAACATTCAAGATTCAACTAAAACAAATGGTCATGCCAGTTATGGTTTTAGCACTTCAAACAACAGCCATGATAAACAGATTTATGCGCGCAACAATGCTTGATAATTTAAATCAGGATTATGTGAGAACAGCACGAGCAAAGGGGCTCAGCGAATGGACTGTTGTTATGATACATGTATTGAGAAATTCAATGATCCCTGTAATAACGGTGATCGCTTTAAATGTACCCGCAATCTTTGGGGGTGCAATAATTACGGAGCAGGTATTTAAGGTAAATGGTATAGGTCAACAATTAATTGGAGCAATTTATGCTAATGATTTACCAACGGTACAAACAATTACATTTATGTTTGCTGTGTTAATAGTGCTCTTTAACTTATTGGCTGACATAATTTATGGAATACTTGATCCAAGGATACGCTATGACTGATAGTTATAATATTACTGCAAAACCACGCAGCAAGATTAGGGATGTTTGGGATCAGTTCAAGAGCCACAAAGGAGCTCTTTTGGGAGCAATAATTTTCTTCTCAATTGTTTTGCTAGTAATGATTGGACCTTTTCTTTGGCCCTTTGACGCAAATCAAATAGATATTCGATCTCGGAACCAAGGTCCCAGCTTATTGCATCCATTTGGAACCGATCAGTTAGGTAGGGATACCTTGGCAAGAATGATGGCAGGGGGGCGTACATCGATTGCAGTAGGATTAGCGGCAATGGCCCTGTCTTTGTTTTTTGGAAGTTTCATAGGAGTGACGGCCGGTTTTTATAAAAAATTGGATGGCATTCTTATGCGGATTACTGATTTATTTCTTTCTTTACCCCTCCTTCCACTCCTTTTAGTTATGATGCTCTTATTTAGAGAGCCCCTCAGCGAGGCGTATGGTCCTGAGAGAGGAATGTTTGTTTTAATTGTGGTTTCTATTGGTATCACGAGTTGGATGCCTACTGCCAGAATAGTACGGGCTGACGTTCTAGCACTCAAAGAAAGGGAGTTTGTCCTTGCCGCAAAAGCAAGTGGTACTTCAGATACTTTGATTATTTTAAGGCATATAATGCCAAATGTCTTATCCCCCATAATGGTATCTGCGACCCTCGGAATTGCTAATGGTATCATTACGGAAAGTGCATTATCCTTTTTAGGTTTAGGTTTTCCTCCCGATTTTCCGACATGGGGCCGGCTTTTAAATGACGCTGTTGACTATATACAGCAGTACCCTGAAAGGGTTTTTTGGCCAGGCCTCGCAATTTCGCTGACGGTTTTAAGTATCAATTATCTCGGTGATGGACTTAGAGATGCCCTCGACCCAAGAATGAGAAAGAGATAATTTTTTGGAAACATTTAGACCTTTTTTATACATCTTGTCATTAAAAAATCTTGCCTAAGAAAATTGTTCGAAAAAAACTTTTCAATTAATAGCAGCGCTTCATTGCGTAGATTGCTTAATTTAGTTGGATCATCGGCCAAGGTTCTTACCAGATTGGCAAGTGGACCAGCATTTTTTTCGAATAATTTAAGCATATGTGCTGGGCTCATAGTTGGCGCAAACATAGTATCTCTACCAAATTCAATCTGATCAAAATGATCTTTTAACCTGTCCTCTATGACTGCCATATCTCCCCATAAAACTGGAGAAGCAACTTCAGGTGAAAGAGGTTGCGAAAAACTTTCAATAAGCTTAAAAAATTTACCCATGAACAACTCCTTTGGCCATGTAGAAAACGCTAAAGTGCCCCCAGGTTTCAGTACTCTTGCCAATTCTTTTACAACAATTGACGGTCTTGGAGCAAACATATGGCCATATTGGCTTAGTATAATATCAAAATCATTTTTTTTATAGGGTAGGAACTCTGCATCACCTTCAACAAATTTTGCCTTAAGTCCCATTATTTTAGAATTTTCATTTGCCCTATTGATTAGCTCTGGGGTTAGATCGATACCCTCAACCTCCATTCCCTGTCTTGACGCTGTCAAAGCAACTACTCCCGTACCACAGGCTACATCCAATAGCCTCATTCCTCCTCTTGCGCCACTGAATTGTACAAGCTTCGGTGCGGCAGTACTAGTTAACGCCTCAAAAGATATGAATGATGCCCATCCTACTTTTGCTTTTTCTTTCAGTTCTTCAATATTAGTCATTTACTTCTCATATATTAGTTTTTGAAAATATTAACATTTTGATTGGTTATTTCACTATTTAACTTTTGGTATGCATTTATTCGATAGCCGATTACTAAAAATATCAATGGTGGTTTAGCGCTAAACTAAATATATGATCAGTAGTTCTTAATATAGTTTAACATTAAACCAAATACGGAGGCCAAGATGGCGGTAACAAAAACAACAACAACCAATCTTACATTTATGGAAAAAGTAAGCCAAATATTCATTGGAATGTACTTTGCAACAATGGACAGAGTAATAAAAAGAAGAGAGTATTTAAAGATCCTCAGAGAGCTTGAAAAGATGTCTAACAGAGACTTAGCCGACATAGGTCTAAGCAGAGGCGAGATAAAAGCGAGAGCTTTAAAGAGTATCTACAAGATCAACATTTAACATTAAATAGAGAGCTCAGTTAAGAAAATAACCGCACACTATCCAACAACTTCACCCAACATCATTACTGGATTGGTATTGTAGTAATTGCCTATATCTTTGAATACTGGGCCTCCCTTTTTCATTGCAGCTCTCATTTCTTCAGCGTTTTCAAAAATTATAGTAGCAATTGCATAATAGGGGGAAGGGACGTCCTTTCCTCCTGACGTTCCTTTGGTAACAATCATTTGCTGAATATGCTCTGACCAGTTTTCCTTAATAATAGCCAAATGATCTTTTATATAGTAGTCGAGGTCGAAGTTTGTATCATCATTGATCGGATAAGCCACTTGCATTGATACCGCCATTTTAATCTCCTTTAATTATTTATACCGAGAAGTTCCAAAACCTCTATCTGGTTATCACTCTTGAGCTTCATTAACCCTTTTGATTGGACCTCAACTTCACTTCTTACGGACATCCAAGCCTCATTAGAGATCAAAATCTCATTAGGTTCCGTTCTATCACAAATATTAAACGCTGTGTTTACGTTCCCACCTAGAACATCAAACTGAAAACTCTTCTTACCTATTAGCCCTGCCACGAGTGGTCCGGAATGAATACCGATGTGGATTGCCCAATTAGGGTCTGACTCAATCGCTATCTTTTTCAAATTTAATGCACACTTCGATGCTGAAAGCACTTGGTTCTCTAAACTTCTGGTTAACCCTCCAGTCGCCAGTATGGCATCACCTACAGTCTTAATTTTTTCAAGTCCAAATCTTTCGATTTCACTTTCAAACTTTTCAAAAATCTCTTGAAGATTTTCTACCACATTTTCAGGAGGATTAGACTCGCAAAAAGCCGTGAAACCAACTAAATCACAAACAAGTATTGCTATATCTTCATATTTTCTTGGTCTTACTAGTCCCGATGAATTAAGTTCTTCAGCTATTTTTTCTGGCAATATCTGCTTTAAGAATGATTGTGTCCTTTTTTTATCGGCTTCAACTTTACTTAAATAGTGCTCCTCACTATCTCTGAACCTTTTCTTTTCTAGACACGCAGAAACTCTTGCTTTTAGCAAAGTAGCATTGATTGGTTTTGTTATATAATCCTCAGCACCATTACTAATACAATCTGCCGTTGTCTCTATCTCATCCGCTGCTGTAACCATTACAACAGGTATACTTCTATTCTTAGGATCAGCTTTTAGTGTTTTCAACACATCGAGACCACTAATATCCGGCATCATCAAGTCGAGTAGTATAAGGTCAAAGCGTTCTTCCTTCACTAATTCAAGAGCCTTTTTCCCACAGTCAGCTTGACTTATGGCGGTGTAGCCGTTTCTAGATAACCTCCTTTCGAGTGTAAACCTATTATCTTCAATATCATCAACAATAAGTATTTTTTGATTGTAAGAATTCATTTTAACCCGGTAACTCTATATATTGGCCAATTTTGCTAAGAAGCCTTTTAATATCCACTGGCTTTGTATCATAGTCACTGCATCCAGCTTTAAGAGCTCTATCGCGGTGTTCAGGCATAGCATGAGCAGATAGTGCTATAATCGGAATATCTTTCACCTCTTCAATCTCCTTAATTTTGGCAGTAGCAGTCCAACCATCCATAGTTGGCAAACTTAAGTCCATTAAAATAAGATCTGGACTCTCTTCTACAGCTTTATCGATTCCCTCCTGACCGTCTCCAGCTATTATTAGCTCAAAACCTTTTTTCTTGAGCCTTCGAGTAAGCATATAAACATTATCAGGATTATCCTCCACATATAGGATTTTTGTCATTTGCCTACTCCTGCAACAGATTCAATTGTTTTTACTAAATGATCAGCTATTCCAGTGTCACTCATAGAAGACTTTTCTAAAACTCTGCTAGTCTCTGAAGACAAGAACTTTTTGTCATTTTCATCCAAATCGGCTCCTGTAATTACAATTACTGGAACCTGGTTTTCAAATTGAGTACGATAAGCTTCCAAGAACTCAAACCCATTCATTTCAGGCATCATTAAATCAAGTAAAATTAGGTCCGGGCTTTGGCTCTTCTTATCGTTTAATACATCCAGAGCCTCTTTTCCGTTACCCGCTTCCAATACCATGTTGTCTGCACCAGTAAGTGCCTCTTTTACAGTAAACCTCAAATCGTCATTGTCTTCTACAATCAAAATGACTTTTCCTGATTTACTGCCAAGCAATTTACTTATAGAACCTATTAACCTGTCTCTTTCTACGGGCTTGGATAGGTAGTCAGCTGCCCCTAAAGAAAATCCTTTCTTCTTTTCATCAATTATAGAAGCCATCACAACAGGTATATGAGAAACTTCCTTGTCCGCTTTCAACGTTCGTAAGACAGACCATCCATCCATTTCAGGCATCAAAATATCTAACGTAATTGCATCGGGCTTGTATTCCCTCGCCATTTTAATGCCCTGAGCACCATCAAGAGCTTGAAGCACACTAAAATTATTCTTTTCCAAGTGCCTTGTCATCAGGTCTCTGATCGTTGGATCATCATCTATTACCAAAATTGTGCTTTTTCCGTCTTTCTTAGATATTAAAGCCGTCTGCCGGTTAAGGCTCTCTAGATCCTCGGCATCAACACCGGATGTTTTCTCGACTTCAATATCCTGAATTGTAACGGTAAACGTTGTACCCTTACCTAATTCGCTTTTTACCGAAACATCTCCACCCATCAACCTTGCAAGATTCTGTACGATGGTAAGACCTAGACCAGTTCCTCCATACTTTCTAGTTGTAGAAGCATCGGCTTGAGTAAAAGCATGAAACAATTTGTCAATTTGGTCTTGTGTCATACCAATACCAGAGTCTTGGACATCGATCTGAATGAGTCTCGTTTTAGGACTTTTTTTAGATTTGACATTAATAGATATATTTCCATTCTCACAAAATTTAGCAGCATTAGAAATCAGATTTAGAACGATTTGTTTTGTACGCGTAATATCTGCATTTATAAAAGTGATGCTAGACTCAACATTTAACAATAATTTATTGTTTTTTTGCTCCACCAAAGTTCTAGAAGTATCTGCAACTTCCTCAAGTAACGATGGCAACGAAAAGCTTTCATTATAAAGCTCAACCTTTCCCGCCTCAATTTTAGATAAATCTAAAACATCGTTGATCAAATTAAGTAAATGTTTACTAGCACCATGAATACGCTCTAAAGGCTCTAAGTAATCGTCATTGCCATCGTCTTCAGCATCTTCTTTTAGCATCTCTGTTAAGCCTATTACTGCATTTAGAGGCGTCCTAAGTTCATGACTCATATTTGCCAAAAATTGACTTTTTGCTTTATTTGCACCATCTGCTTGCTCTTTTGCTGCATTTAGTTCGTTGACAATCCTCTCTAATTCAATCTCTCTTGTTTTAAGATCAGTCACGTCAGTAAAGATTTGAATAAAAGTTTTATCAGGGAGTCTGCGACCCGACATCTTAAATGAGCGTCCATTTTTCATTGGAGGCATTGTCTGTTCCTCAAATCCAGTTACTTTCCGTCTTGCATTTAGGCGTTCTTCAATCCATACTTCTGGATCCTGATCATCTAGCTGTAACAAGCCCTTTTTAATAAAAATTGCAATTAAATCTCTGTAGTGAATCCCTTCTTCAAGATCTTCTCCAGTCAATTTTTTCATATAACTATTTATTAAAATTACCTTATCATCCTCACTCCAAAGGATAACTCCACCTTCAATATTATTTATAGCATCATAAACTTGCTGTTGCGCTTTTTTTACTTTAAGTTCCAGAGCCTTTCTTGCATCAATATTCTCGACCAAGCCAATTATCCTTACTGCTCTTCCCTGCTCGAAGACAGCTTTGGCTCTAGTTTCATACCAAATTTCGCTCCCATCTTGTGCCTTATTCAGATGTTCTATCCTCACAGCATCAGTCTCGCCCTTAACATGCTCTTTAAATGCCTTCTTGTAAGCATCTCTATAGTCTTCTCTTACAAAAGAATAGAAATCTTCAGTTGCCTCAATTGTGGTAGTAGCTTGAGCTAAATCACCCCACTCACTGCTAAGGTTTTCAGGTACTTCATAGGTTACTTCTCTAGTTTCTAAATTTGAGTCAAAAACAATTGAATTTAGGTCTCCTAAAACACGAGAATATCTTTCCTTTTGGAGCGCTATTTGCTCCTCATGATTTTTTTGCTGAGTTATATCCGTGAAATTTTGAATAAAACCACCATCACCAAGCATCTTTGAAGTTGAAATAAATGTGGTTTCACCCATTCTGGTTTCGACGGTGATACCCTCTTCTCGCTCTAACATTCTGCCCTTTTGTATTCCCATATGTTCCTCTACGCTTAGCCCATTGGGAATGGTTAATCCTTTTTTAAGAAGATGCTTTAACATATCCGCTCGTCTAACCCCAGGCTTTATATCATAATCCCATTCATTTTTATTCCTTAGCTTTGCTGCTTCGTTACAAAATACCAGAACATTTTCGGAATCCCATATTATAACTGGGTCACCCATTTTATCGATCCCATCATACAACCTTTCAAGTTCTTTTTGCTGCTGTTTCACTTGTGTGATATCGGTGATCATCTGGAAATAGTCTCCATTCTCTACTCGCCGAGCACTTTGTTGGTTATGAAACCTATTTTCTCCATCAAATGCCTCAAACTCAAAAGTAAACCCATCTTCACTTTTATCCATTTCATTATTGAACCAATTTAAATAGGCCTCTGGCGTTTTATGCTCAACGGACAAACTTCTTTTCGCAAATTGGCTTTTTATAAAGTCTAACCTCTTAACACCCGCTACCAGGTCGAAGCCAACTTTCCTTGAAAACTCTTTCATAAAGTCATTAGCATATATAAGCTTGTTATCTTTTGACCATGCCGCTAGGCCAAAACCTTTCACCTGGTTCATGCCAAGCATTAATCTGTCTAGCTCGCCCTGTTTATTTTTTATCTCTGTGATATCCGAATAAACACCAACATATTCTCCTGTTTCCAAGGCAACATTATTTACCAAAAGGTGAGTACCGTAATTTGATGTTTCAATATTATAACCATTCTCAGAATCTTTCATGGCTGATAAAGAGTTTTCAATATAACTATCAACATTCTGACCAGCAGGAAGGTTTATTATGCCATTGGAAATTAATTTATTTACCAGTTCTTTTCTCGTTAGACCCAATTTAAGTGGACAGCCCCACTCTTCCATTATTTTAGAAGCGAACTTATTAAAGAAAGTCAAAGAATGCTTGCTATCCCAGATTACAATTCCGTTTGGAATAATTTCTATTGCGTCAGTTACTCTTTTAAGCTCTTCCTCTCTTTTCTTTATATCACTGATATTTTTTAAAGTCTGTATCCAGTCACCGTTTTTTAATTTGAAAGCTGTTGAGATAAAACTGCTCTCTTCACCTTCAAACTGCATTTTTAACTCACTACTTATACCTGCGTCGCCCGCGTCATTGAGCTTAGATAAAAACTGTTTTTGATATTCCTCGACTGACATACGATAATCGGACAGGCCTTTCTCAACATTATTTTTCAGCATGTCTAGCCTATTAACACCAGGTTTTATGTCAAAACCGATAGCGGCTTGGACATCACGAACAATTTTATTCGCATATACAAGTTTCCCCTCTTTGCCCCAGACCATCAAACCATCAGGCATTTGATCTACACTTTCTCTTAGCCTATTCAATTCGAGATCCTTATTTTTTATATCAGTGATATTATTAAAGGTCTGTATCCAATCGCCAGTATCCAACCTAAAGCCTGTACTCAACATAAAACCTCTTTCACCATCCACTTCCATCTCGACTTCGTAACTAATACCTGTTGAGCCAGCTTCATCCATTTTTCTTATATAATCATTATGCTGTTGTTCAGCATTATCAAATTCATACTTGGTTGAGCCTTTTGTCATACTATTTCGAACCATATCAATACGCTTAACGCCAGGCTCCATCTTAAAATCAATAGCTTCTTGGAAATCTCTCACAACCTTATTTGCGTATATAAGCTCATCATCAGAATTCCAGAATGCTACTCCAGACTGCATTTGATCAATACCATCTCTCAGACGAGTAAGCTCACCTTCTTTTTGTTTGATTTCGGTAATATCATTATAAATTTGAATATAATCACCAGTTTCCAACAGCATGTTCGTACCTAAAAATGCATTCTTTTCGTTGCTAAAAGAAAACACAAACCCTTGTTCATTCTCCCTCATCATTTGAACAGAATATTCAACATATTTTTCAACTGTTTTTATATCATTCGGCAAAGCAAAAATATTGTTCTTTATACTATTTTTGACCATATCTATCCGGCTAATACCTACAGACATTTTCAGACCATTATTCTCTTGAATTTCTCGAGCGGCTCTATTTGCAAATATAAGTTTGTGTTCTTTATCCCAGAGCATTGCGCCGGTCGGAAAGTTTTCTAATGCATCGTATACCCGCTTAATTTCTGCCTCTCTCTTTCTGTCTCTCGAGACATCAGAGAATCGCTGTATTGAATCCCCATTTTTCAACTCTATTTCTGTTACCGCTGTAGTCTGCAATTGATCCCCAAGAAAAAACTGTATGTCAGTTGATTTTGAACGTTGCGCACCGGATACTTTTACTGACTTAAAATACTCTTCTAATTCAGAAGCAGACTTTTCGGTTCTAATTATCTTCTTACTAATTAGATTAGAAACAAGGTCCTTTTTTTTGGCCCCAGGCTGCATTTCGAAACCCACATTATTTTGCCAGTCTTGCATCGATTTATTTGCATAGATAAGTTGCTCTTCGTTATCCCAAAAAGCTATTCCATCGGGCATTTGATCGATCCCTTCTCTTAATCGGATTAACTCTTTTTCTTGTTTCTTTAAGTAAGTGACATCTGAAATTATCTGTAAAGTTCCTCCATCATCGAGGCGTTTATCGGTAACCATTGAATGCTGTCCATTTGGATGCTGGTAAGTTACCGTGTGTTCTCCTTTCAAATTTTTCCAGTATTTTAATCCCTTATTAATCCAATCTTTCTTATCACTTTCAGCAATATTATAAAAAGAACCCTTTACCTGGCGCTCCAAAGCATCTTTGAATGAAATTCCAACCTCAGTCTTCATTCCAAACTTTTCATTATTACTTCGAAGAGCTTCATTGAACCTCACAAGCTTATTGTCTTTGTCCCATAAAGCAACAGCGTACGACATATTTTCAAGTGAAGAAGATAACAGCTTTTCTTTTGCCTCTATTTGCTCAAGCTCCGTGACATCATTCAGGATGGTAAGAATGCCCCCCTGGTCTAACTTATTTTCAGTTCTGATTAACGTTCTACCATTTTTGTAGTGTACTTTTCTGGACTTTGAAGTTAATTCTTTTCTTTCATTTAAACGTTTTTTAACTAATTTCTTAATTGAAAAATCGGGGGGAGTAGAGTAAACCCCTTTTTCGAACTGAGAAGACAGAAACTCAGCGTAACTCATACCTTCACGCAGTTCCACATCGTATTCTAAATTTTCTTTTACTGCCAATTTATTAGCCTTAACCAGCTTTTCTTTTTCATCCCAGAACATTACATGTGATGGTATTGCATCGATAGCATCGGCAAGCTTCGATTGCATGATCTCCCTAGTTTTTCTTACAGTTACATCCGTCAAAACTGTAATCATGTGGCCGTCATTAGAGGCTGTTTCCTTGACATGAAGCCACTTACCGGGTTCGACTTCATATTCACTTTCAATTGGTCTTTTGTCTAGCCTAGCTTGTTCTCTTTGGGCAATTCTCTGCTTTGTATTTTCTGGATCAAGCGTGAATTTTGGGTTTTTCGCCGCGTCAGCATAAGCCTTTCCAAAATTTAGGCCTACCTCTGGGCTGAAATGCATATTACCGGTAAATATTTTTTTGTAATTGATATTAAAGGAGGTCAAATTATCTTTCGGGTCCCAGACGGCTAACCCTTGGCCTCCATTATCAAATGCGTCCATCATTGCTAAAATTACATTACTATTATCCATGACAATACCCCCGGGTGTTTTCGATATGCACTAAGACAATTAAATAGCGATTCGTTGCAAAATTGAATTGATTTTTTAAAATTCAACCAAGTATTTGGACTTGATTCCTAAATTTTCTAACTTTTCTAATCCACCTAAAGCAGGAAGGTTTACAAAAAAACCCGCCCCTACTACATTTTTAGCTTCAAATTTTCTGATTAAATCAAGTGCAGCAATTACTGTTCCACCCGGAGCAAGGAGATCATCAATTATTAAAAGGTTTTTATGATCATCTAAAGCATCTCTATCTATATGCACATCTGTAGCACCATATTCGAGCTAGTATGAAATATTATATGTGTGAAAGGGTAACTTTTGGGGTTTTCTCAAAGGAACAAAAGCGGCATTAAGGTTAAAAGCCAATGCGCCAGCCATTATAAATCCCCTAGACTCTATACTAAGTATTGCATCAATTGGAATTTTCTCTCATTGCTTAGTCATTCCCTCAATCATTCGCTTAAAAAGACTTGCGTTTTGTAGAACGGTCGTAATATCTCTGAATTGAACTCCATCGATAGGGTAATCTGGTATCGTTCTTATACTATCTTTTAGATCCTGAAACTCTTTCATAACTTGGCCCCCTTTCCTCTGCCTTTATATTAATATAGTTCCCAACAAATACTAATACCGATCCCAAAACTATATACCATGTTAGCACTTCGTTATAAAATAGATATCCTACCACAGAAATCAGAGGTAATCGCACAAAATCAATAGGCATTACTACAGAAACTGGCGCTAAACTGAATGCTTTTGTCATGCATAAATGTGCAGTTAACCCTGTAACAGATACTATAAGTAAGAATGGCAAATCAGACTTTGTTGGTAATTTAATGGTGAGATCATACCCTGCACAAATGAGACTAAACACCGTTTGCATAATAACCAACCAAAAGAGTATACAGGTTAGACTAAATGTACGGGTAAGTAACTTTGTTGCAATAGCAGTTGCTGCAAAACAAATAGGTAGAAGAAATGCTGCTACCAATGCCCAGCTTAAAACATTTAGATCGGGTCTTGCTACAAACATAATACCTATAAAACCAATCGCCGCTGCAAAAAGCTTTTCTTTTGTAAGTAGCTCGCCTAAAAAAAAAGGAGCTAGAAATATTATAAAAAGAGGAGTTGAAAACTCGAAAGCAAATAGTTGAGAGAAAGGTATCAAAGCGATAGCATAAAACCAGAAATTTTGACCACCAAAATGACTTATGTTTCGTAAAAGATGAAGTGAAAGCTTATCTGCCCGAATTTCCTTAAGAGTATTAAAATATTTTCCAAAAGATATGACTAAAAAAATCCCCACTAATGACCGATAGAGCATAATCTCGAAGGTATCTAAAGACGAAAACAGTTCTCTTCCTGAGACTGCCATGAGAGTGAAGGAGATCATAGCCCCTAGCATCCAGAAAATAGACTGGGCCAGATGTGAGAATTGCGTCATTTAGATTTTATTTTTTTGGAATTTGATCTGTAAGACCAGCTACATAAAGTCTATTCCAAGTAGGACTAATGGTAATCTCATTTATACATACTCTTGGATCTAGCTTAGCTAGGAATGCAACAGTCTCCGCACAGTCTTCTGGTTGAACCATTTTTTCCTTATCTTCTTTGGAGACGGGTATGGGCCTCTTATCAAGAATTGGTGTCGCCACTTCACCAGGACAAATGGCACAAGCTCTCACACCAAAGTGACCTGCCTCCATGTTTATGCCTTCCGTTAAAGCATTTACACCGTGTTTAGCTGCCGTATATGCGGGTCCTGTGAGTGTAGTCACATATTTCCCTGCCCAAGATGAGATATTTATAATTAAACCCTCTCTTTGCTCCTTCATTTTTTCTAACGCTAAGCGATTTGTATAAAACACACCGTTCAAATCAATTTTTATAATTTGATCGAAATCTTCATCTGACACATTATGCCAGTTTCTGTTCTTCGCGTTTAACCCTGCACTAGCAACTAATACATCTATTCGACCACAGTCTGAAATGATATTTTTAAACACACCTTCCACATCTTCCGAATTGGAGACATCAAGAGGCTTCACTAAAGCCTGTCCTTCGCATTTAGAGGCCACTGAATCAAGAACCTCCTTAGTTCTCCCAGAAAGCACAACAATGAAACCCTCTTCTGAAAGCTTAATAGCGGATGCCTCGCCAATACCTGACCCTGCTCCAGTTATCCACGCAACTTTATTTACCATGGTAATTTCCTTTAATTTAAAATTCTCAAGTATTACAGAGATATCACTGAGTTTAACAAAAAAACCAAAATAACAAAAAATAAATTGAAAAGACAATGTAATTAGTCTATCGCTATCATCAACGATTTTTTGAGGATAGGTTATGCTTTTCTATTCTATCTTATGTGTCGAGATTATTGCTCAGGATACAGACTAAAAGATCGGAAATATAGACGGTCAAAGGAGATGTAGTATGACTAAAGGTATCGTAAAGTGGTTCAACCAAAAAAAGGGCTACGGTTTCATAGCACCAGAGGGTGAAGACAAGGACGTTTTTGTCCATATCACTGCTGTGCAGGCCGCAGGTCTGAAAAGACTTGATGAGGACCAAGAGGTTTCCTTTGAAATAGAGACTTCCGAAGATGGTCGTAAATCTGCCATTAATATAAAAGTCGATTAAGCTTTTTAGTCTATTAAAAAAACGCTTCTATGAGTCGACGAAGAGGATCACGCTCCCGTGGAGCTCAAGAGAGCATTGGATTTGATAAATCTAAAAATTTAAGCGTGTTTGGCAGCGGTCTCAACACGCTATCAGAAAAAGACAAGGCCCAGATCCATGCTGGGGTTCAGCACATTCTGTCTGAAATAGGCTTTGAGCAACTTCCGAAATTTTTAGAAATTTTTATTGATAATAAAACGATTATTAGAAAAAATGATCGGTTCTGCTTTGGATTAGGCCTTATTGATCAGTGCCTAAAATCGTTCAACAACAAAATTTTATTGCATCAACAAAATCGAGAGAACTACTTAGATCTGTCAAAAGGAAATGTTTATTTTGGAACAGGGGGTGCTGCTCCGCTTATTTTAGACTATGAAAAACAAATTTATCGCCCCTCTTTGGGGAAAGATCTCTTAAATGCAGCCAGAGTTGTTGATAGGTTAGATAATCTGAGTTTTTTCTCAAGGCCGTTAGTGCTGACTGATATTGCAGACCCACACCTGATGGATATCTATACAGCTGTTATATCTTTATCTGCTACCAATAAACATGTCATAACAAGTGTTGCCAACTCTACTACTGTAAGACCCTTGGCAGAAGTCTGCTACCTTATAGCTGGTGGAGAAGACGCTTTTAGGCGATCACCTTTTTTGTCTTTAAATATAAATTTCATAATTCCTCCACTTAGGTTAGATGTTGAAGCATGCGAAGTTATGAGAGAAAGTGTCAAATACGGTATCCCTGTTATGGCAAACGTTTTTGGACAGAGAGGTGCCTCTAGCCCAGTCAGCATTGTTGGATCAGTCTGTCAAACGATTGCTGAGGCATTATCAGGTTTGTTAATATGTTGGCTTTTAGATCCATATTCAAAAGTTATTTGTGGTCCTAGAGCCATGGTAACCGACCTAAGGACAGGAGGAATGGCTGGAGGAAGTGGAGAGCAAGCTCAAACCACCTCTTTGCTTAGTCAAATGATGCATTACTACAAGATCCCAAACTCATCAATCGCTGGTGCATCAGACAGTAATATTCCAGATTACCAAGCCGGTTATGAGAAAGCTCTCTCAATAGCAACATCAGCACAGTCAGGAGTAAATTTAATAACACAAGCAAGCGGCATGCTAAGCGGTCTAATGGGAGTATCTCTTGAATCTTTCGTTCTCGATAATGAACTATGTGGATCAGTTTTGAGTTCAATGCGTAGCATAGATGTACCAGTGCTTACCAATGATTTAGAGTCAATAAGGCAAGTAATTGAACGAGACAAGCACTTTTTAGGAGAGCCTGATACCTTGAAAAGAATGAGTACTGATTTTGATTATCCAAAATCGGCAAAAAGGTTATCGCCAGAGTTATGGATGAAAGAAAAAGATAATACAATGTTAAACGAAGCCAGAAAAAACCTTGAAAAAACTCTTTCTAGCAATTTTAGGAGCCACCTAAGCCCAGAGATATTAAGAAAAATAGAAACTGATTTTGAAATAAATCTAGACGTAATTTATGGACAAAATTAATGGCGATGACGGAAGGATTCGAACCCTCGACCCCCAGAGCCGAAATCTGGTGCTCTATCCAGCTGAGCTACGTCACCGCTAGAGAAAGTCTATCATAAAATCAGACCGAAGTCCTATAGGGTTTATCTTTATTGAATAAATTATAATCAAAACTTAGTTTGTTGTTTTTTTTGACCTAGTTATTTGTGCTGCTGAGAATTTAAACTCAGGAATTTTTCCATATGGATCAAGTTGTGGGTTAGTTAAGAAGTTTGCAGGTGCTTCAACATAACAAAATGGCATAAACAGCATCCCTTCACTAACATCCCTATCGAGCTTGAGTTGAAGCTCGATTTCTCCCCTTCTCGTCCTTACACAAACCCAGTCACCCTTATTGAAACCCTGAATTTTTGCATCTCTTGGATGCATACTTACGACTGGAATAGGCTCTTGTGCTTCTAGCATCGACGCTCTTCTTGTCATTGCACCTGTATGCCAATGTTCTAGTACCCTGCCAGTGGTTAAGACAAAAGGATATCTTTCATCTGGCAATTCGTCTGGAGGAAGAAGGTCAGTTGGCACAATTTTGGCTTTTCCTGTCTCGGTTGGAAACCCAGAGAAAAATATAACCTCCTCTCCAGGTAAGTCAGGACCAAAGCTTGGATAGCAGACCGATCCTTCTTTCTCCAAACGATCCCAGCTTATATTATCTAAACTTCTCATATGACCTGCCATTTCTTTGTAAACATCTGAAACACTGTCATATTCCCATTTCAGCCCGCATCTTTTGGCTAAATCAACTATCAACTCCCAATCTTGTCTCGCATCACCCGGCATCTCTAAAACCGGTCGACCTAATTGAATCTGCCTATTAGAGTTTGTGTATGTACCTAGCTTTTCTGCTTGAGCTGAGGCTGGAAAAATTATGTCAGCAAACCAAGCTGTTTCAGTAAAAAATATGTCCTGAACTACGAGGTTATCTAGTTTTGAAAGAGCGTGTCTAGCGTGCCGCTGATCCGGATCACTCATAGCTGGATTTTCTCCCATAATATACATTCCGGATATATCACCATCATTTATTGCATTCATAATTTCAACTACGGTAAGTCCTTTGACAGGATCCAAAGACCTTCCCCATGCATCCTCATAATGCTTACGCATATCTAAATTCTCAACTGACTTATAGTCAGGATATGTTATTGGGATAAGGCCAGCGTCAGAAGCGCCTTGAACATTATTTTGTCCTCTCAAAGGATGAAGCCCGGTTCCTTTTCTACCAATTTGACCTGTGATTAACGATAAGGCTATTAGACAGCGAGCATTATCGGTTCCATGAACATGCTGACTGATACCCATTCCCCAAAAAATTATACTGTTATTTGATGTAGCAAATGTTCGTGCAATTTCTCTTACATACTCTGCCTTAACCCCACTGACTTCCTCCATTGCCTCAGGGGTGAAATCCTTTACGTTCTCTACCAAGGATTGGAAACCGTCCACGTTAGCTTGGATATATTGTGTGTCGCACAAGTTCTCTTCAATTATAACATTAATCATTGCATTGAGCATTGCGACATCGCGACCAGCATTAAATATAACTGGATGGCTTGCTAAACGCATTAAACCCTGTTTCCTCGGATCCATAACAATTAATTTTTTCCCGTTTTTGGCTGCCTGTTTAAAGTAAGTTGCAGCGACTGGATGGTTTTGTTCCGGTCTTGCTCCTATTATCATAATACAGTCACTGTCATCTGCAGCCGTGAAAGGCGCTGATACTGCCCCTGACCCAATTCCTTCCATTAGAGCAGCAACACTTGAAGCATGGCATAGCCTTGTACAATGATCCACATTATTAGTGCCGAAGCCTTGTCTAATAAGTTTTTGGAATAAATAAGCCTCTTCGTTTGTTCCCTTAGCTGATCCAAATCCGCTAAGCGCTTGACCTCCTTTTTGTTTAAGTATCTTCAAAAACTTTGAAGCGGCTAAATCTAGTGCTTCTTCCCACGTTGCTTCTCTGAAAATTTCATTTATATCTGAAAAATTGTATGCGCAGTCTGGTTCCTTTTCGACACCTTTCCTTCTTATTAAAGGTTTTGTAAGTCGTTCAGGATGCATAACATAGTCCATTCCAAACCTTCCTTTAACACAAAGTTTACCCCTATTTGCAGGACCTTGGATACCATCTACCTTTATTATCCGATTTTCTTTTACACTTACCTCGGTACGACACCCAACACCACAAAATGGACAAACGCTTTCTATCTTTTTTTCTGGATAAGCTATTCTTTTAGTTGAGTCTGCATTCATCAAAGACTTTTCCATCAAGGCACCCGTGGGGCAAGCCTGAACGCATTCTCCACATGCTACACAAGAGGATGCTCCCATAGGGTCTTCTATATCAAAAACAGGAGCTGTATCAATACCTCTTTTAGCCATACCAATTACATCATTAACTTGAACTTCCTTACAAGCTCTTTCACAAAGGCCACAAGCTATGCACGCATCAAGATTTACTGAAATCGATGGATGTGACGCATCGCGGAATATACTATCTACAGGAATTTCGTTTTTTGCACCTGGTTTACTGCTTGGAAATGACGGTCTATCAAAATCTGCATTTTTCGCTTGCGTCCAAAAATGGGCTTCTGGGTCTGGGCTCTTCTCTTTAGTCGGCATATCTGAAGCAAGGAGGTCAAAAACAATTTTCCTATTACTATTGACCCTTTCTCCCTGTGATCTAACCGACATTCCCTCAGAGGGTATTCTGACACAAGAAGCCGCTAAAACTCTTTCACCCTCTATTTCAACCATACATGCTCTGCAATTTCCATCCGCTCTATACCCAGGGGCGTCTTTCCAACAAAGATGCGGAATAGTGACTCCATATCTCTTAGCAACTTGCCAAATGGTTTCTCCTTTAGTTGCTTCCACACGTTTGCCATCTAAAGTAAAAAATATTTTTTCATTAGTCGTTGGATTATCGAGGCTCATAATCAAAACTCCTCTGGAAAATATTTGATAAGATGAGATACACAATTGCTAGCCGCTTGACCTAGCCCACAAATCGAACTGTCACTCATAACTTTGATAAGAGCGTTATAAAGATCTAACTCCTTATTATTATCTTCTAGTAAACTTATCATTTTGTCCGTACCAGATCTACATGGCGTACATTGCCCACAACTTTCATGTTTAAAAAAACGCATGGTGTTCAAGGCTGCCTCTTTGATATTATCGTGATCAGATAATATCACTATTGCATGGGACCCGATGAACCCCCCATACTCTTCAAAGACTCCAAAATCGAGTGGTAATGATGCTAGATTGGCCGGAAGTATTCCCCCAGAGGCTCCACCAGGGAAAAAAGCCTTTAATGTATGCCCCTGTTGCATTCCCCCACAATAGTCGACTATTAGCTGTTGAAGAGGTATTCCCGCTGGAGCAATTTTTACTCCAGGATTTTTTACTCGACCTGATACTGAAAAAGATCTCACGCCGCAATGATCTTCATTCCACCCCTTTCTTTTAAACCAGTCAACTCCATTTTCAATTATTTCAGGGAGCCAGTTTAAAGTCTCTATATTATGATTTAGCGTAGGTCTTCCAAATAAACCCACCTCTGCAATATATGGCGGTCTATGTCTTGGCAAGCCTCTTTTACCTTCTATGCTTTCTATCATAGCACTTTCTTCACCACAAATATATGCACCAGCACCTCGTCTTAATTCAATAGAAATATCTGAAATGTTTTCTTCTTCTATTGCACTTATTTCTCTTCTTAATATTTCTAATACCTCAGGATATTCATCACGCATATAAATGTAAATTTTTTCACACTCAACTATATGAGCTGCAATCAAGGCCCCTTCCAACATCTGATGTGGCTTTCTTTCTAACCAAAACCGATCTTTAAATGTGCCGGGTTCTCCCTCGTCACCGTTCACAGTCATCAAACGTGGTCCTTCGAAAGAACTCACAATTTCCCATTTTTTACCAGCGGGAAAGCCTGCACCGCCTAAACCTCTTAGTTTAGAGTCTGAAATCAATTTTATAAGGTTTTCTGATTTTAATTCCCTTTTTTTGAGTTTATTGAGTGTTCGGTATCCACCCCTACCAACATACTCGTTGAGATCTTCGTATTGAGGTAGATTCAAGACATACGACATTCCATCACGGTATATTTCTTTAACTTTTTTTATATTCATATTATCGATAGGTAAATTATTAAACCGTGCAGCAGGTGCAGAGGCACATCGACCTATACAGGGGACTTTTTCAATCTCAATTTTTTCAGCTGACAATTCATCTTTCACCAAATTAAAAAGTGCATGTGCACCCGCCATTTCACATGATAACCCATCACAAATTCTTAATTTTGATTTATAAGGTTTTCTGCTATCTTCTTTTACAATTTTGAAATGATGGTAAAAACTTCCTACCTCATAAAGCTCAGCTTGAGACAATTTGAAAATTTCTGCCAATGCTGCCATATCTTCAGCACTAATGTATCCATAGGCATCTTGAACTTTGTGGAGCGCCTCTATAAGAAGATCTCTCTTGATATCCAAACCAGCTAAGATGTATCGAACCCTATCTATTGCTGAATCATCGACTTGCCTACCCTTGGGAGAAAAGAAGTCTCGTTTCCCTTTTGTGATCTTTTGAATTTTGTTCATAAATCCCTTTAAAACTTAATTCCAATTATAAGAAAATGGAGTCATAATCATATATAATGAAATTAAGTCTTTCCCCCATTAAAGCTTTTAATTAATCTTATTGCCGTTAGGTAAGAATAACAATAGATATCATTTAAAGTTCGGAAATTTTCAAATGAGTGAACAAGATTTGACCATTTTTAAATCCTTTGAAGATATTTGCAGAAAAACACCTTCTGCACCTTTTTTAATAGCTCCTTCAAGAAATCAAAAATGTATGACGACTTTCTCATATCAAGAAACATTTGAGAAAGCTAGCAAGATATCTACCATATTTTTAGATAATGGCTATGGCAACAATTTGCGAGTTGCTACTTTGCTAGGGTCTACTCCAGCACATTATATTGTCAAACTAGCACTAAATAAAATCGGAGTTTCAGTAGTGCCTATAAATCCTGATTATTCTCCTGACGAGACAGCGTATTTGCTGGCAGATAGTGGTTCCGTCTTAGCAATTTGTGCAGAGCATTTCGTGCAACAACTTAAAACAGCCATAGCCCACAAAGATCTTTCCGTTCCAATAGTTACCTATGACGAAATTGAAACTATTAATACTTTTAAGCCCTTATCTGATCTTGGAGTACAGGTCCACGGAAAAACCGAAGCAAGTTTACTCTATACTTCTGGAACAACAGGAAGACCTAAGGGATGCATATTATCCCATGAATACGAGCTAATGTGTGGCGAAGTCTATGCGAATATTGGAGCACCAATAAGTTTGTCTTTTGGAAAAGATAAGATTTTGAACCCCTTGCCGAGCTACCATATAAATGCTGGCATAGTTACTTTTTTTGCAGCCATGCTTACTGGGAATAGCCTCATTCAACCAGAGCGTTTCAGTATTTCAAGTTGGTGGGAAGATATTAATGAGACAGAAGCAACAATTTTTCATTATTTGGGCGTTATTATTGCTGTTTTATTGTCTGATCAGTCTGCAACAAAAGCATCTCTTGGTAAATTGAGAGTAGGCTTCGGTGCAGGAGTCGAGCCAGCTTTGCACCAAGAATTTGAGACCCGGTTTGGCATTCCACTGATCGAGTGCTGGGGTATGACAGAAATGTGTCGAGTGCTCTATAATAACGAGGAACCAAGGCAGATACATACTAGAGCAATGGGAAGACCGCGAGAAGATCTTCAGGTTAAGGTAGTAGATGAAAGTGATCAGGAAGTGGAGATAGGAAAGCCAGGTGAAATGGTTGTCAGGCATTCAGAGAAAACACCGAGAGCGGGAGCTTTTAGTGGGTATCTGAACAAAGAAAAAGAAACAGAAGAGGCATGGAAAAATGGCTGGTTTCATACTGGTGATACGGTGACTATGGATGAAACGGGAATGTTATACTTTGTTGATCGAGCAAAAAATATTATTAGGCGTGCTGGAGAAAATATTGCTGCAGCAGAAGTCGAGAACTGCCTCTTTGAAATAGATATTGTATCCAAGATTGCCTGCATAGCAGTGAAAGATGATATTAGAGAGGAAGAGGTTATGGCCTGCGTAGTTCTTGAAAATGGCAAGAAGGAATCTAAAGAGGTAGCTGAAAGTCTTTTCAATCACGCCTTGGAAAAAATGGCCTACTTCAAGGCCCCAGGCTATATCTTATTCATGGATGATCTTCCCGTAACTGGAACCCAAAAAGTTGTTAAACATAAGATATTTGAACCAGATCTTGATCCCAGACACTTAACCGGAGTATTTAATTTTACTCATTTAAAAAAGAGAAAACCTAATGATTAAAAAAAAAAATTATTACATTTTTGAATGGCTAGGGGT
The DNA here is from genome assembly GCA_902619165.1 of uncultured Alphaproteobacteria bacterium. Lineage (GTDB taxonomy): Bacteria > Pseudomonadota > Alphaproteobacteria > Rhodobacterales > Rhodobacteraceae > CACIJG01. The sequence continues at coordinate 1,289 of CACNDI010000008.1, read as the reverse complement.
AATTACAGCAATCTTCTATTCAGTATTCGTAGCATTGAACCTCGGTTTGGAGGTTATAGGGTTTTTCTTACTTTTAGTTTCTGCTATTTCAATTGGAGTCTGGGCCTACTTAAATCGTCATCGTGGAATACTTTTATTACAATTCTTTTATTCCTGTGCCGCGATAATTGGATTATTTAGGTGGTGGAGTTAGTCTTTGTAGTCTTTTAATATTTCATTATATCTTTCGAATGAAATATTTGAGCCACATGCAATTATTCCAACTTTTTTACCCTCACATTTCTTTTTATATCGCTCTAACAGTCCAGCTAAAGAGGTAGCACAGGCAGGTTCAACAATAAATCCAAGCCTATCTCTCATGGTAATCATTGCTCTGCGTATTTCATTATCAGTAACTTTTTCAACTTGATGTACTCTCTTTTTTGCGATGTTGAAAGAAAAGTCCATGGCCATTGGCGCGCCTAAGCTGTCGGCTATTGTTTCCACTTTGTTAATTCTCACCGCACTATCACTTTCTAAGCTTTGTGCGAAACTATCCGCTCCTGTAGGCTCCACGCCTAATAATTCAACAGACGAATCAATTTGTTCAAGATAGTGCGCCATACCACCTATCAGACCGCCTCCACCGATCGGAATAATTAATATATCAATATCGCCCATCTGCTCTATAATCTCAGCACAGCAAGTAGCTGAACCAATTATCATGTTTTCTTGATTAAATGGGTGGAGCACAAAACGATTTTCATCCTTTTCGATTTCATCCAATTTCGCAAAGGCATCATCAACATTTTCAGCAAGTATTACTTGAGCGCCAAGACTGCGGCATTTATTAATTCTAAATGGGTCTGCAGTCTTTGGCATAATAATTTTTGCGGAAATATTATATTGACTTGCACCCCAAGCGGTAGCGATGCCATGATTTCCTCCAGTGACGGTTACAATACCTTGTGCTTTTTTTTCTTCCTCTAGAGTTTCTAGTCCGATAGCCACACCTCTCGCTTTAAACGAACCGGTTTGTTGAAATAATTCAAGCTTTATCAACACATCAGCATTCTCAGGCAGAATTTCCTGAATATCATCCTCATTCAATTTAAGGATTGGTGTATTTACAATTTTTCCTTGCAATACCTCACGGGCTCGATTGATGTTATTAAACATACTCTGCATTATATACACTTTCTAAATTTAAAATTTAATACCCACAATCCGTTGTTAAAACATAGTGGTTTTTTGCCACCCCTTTATATTCCGAAGGCACTGGATCATGCGTCAAATCATGAATAGGTGAT